>NZ_CP076134.1:4643866-4947313 GCF_018736085.1 Bradyrhizobium sediminis
CGAAAAAGCCTCCGGGGCTGATTTTACGCAGGAAAACGTAGTTCCACGGGTTGCCAGCCGGACTGCCTCCTTGATATCACCTCGCTCGTCGAAACGCGCCGGTTCCATGGATTTTCCGAGATGCTGAACATTGTATCCAGCAAGGCGCGGGGAGAAGCCTCGATGTCGGCCAAGAACGGCTCCATCAAGCTCGTCGCCGGCAATTCCAATCCTGCGCTGGCCCAGGAAATCGCCAACTGGCTGCACCTGCCGCTGACCAAGGCCACCGTCCGGCGTTTCGCGGACATGGAGATCTTCGTCGAGATCCAGGAAAATGTCCGCGGCTCCGACGTCTTCATCATCCAGTCGACGTCGTTTCCCGCCAACGACCATCTGATGGAACTCCTGATCATCACGGACGCGCTGCGCCGGGCTTCCGCGCGCCGCATCACCGCCGTGATCCCCTATTTCGGCTATGCCAGGCAGGACCGCAAAGTCGGTTCGCGCTCGCCGATATCGGCCAAGCTGGTGGCCAATCTGATCACCCGCGCCGGCGTCGACCGCGTCATGACGCTCGACCTGCACGCCGGCCAGATCCAGGGCTTCTTCGACATTCCGACCGACAACCTCTACGCCTCGCCGGTGATGGTGCGCGACATCAAGGAACGCTTCGACCTCGCCAACGTCATGGTGGTGTCGCCCGACGTCGGCGGCGTGGTGCGCGCCCGCGGCCTCGCCAAACGCATCAACACGCCGCTCGCCATCATCGACAAGCGCCGCGAGCGCGCCGGCGAATCCGAAGTCATGAACGTGATCGGCGATGCCGCAGGCTTCACCTGCATCCTGATCGACGACATCGTGGATTCCGGCGGCACGCTGGTGAACGCCGCCGATGCGCTGCTCGCCAACGGCGCCAAGGATGTCTACGCCTACATCTCCCATGGCGTGCTGTCGGGCGGCGCCGCCGCCCGCATCGCCGGCTCCCGGCTGAAGGAGCTCGTGATCACCGACTCGATCCTGCCGACCGAGGCGGTCACCAAGGCGCCCAACATCCGCACGCTGTCGATCGCCCCGCTGATCGCGGAAGCCATCGCCCGCACCGCGTCGGAAGAGTCGGTGTCGAGCCTGTTCGACTAGGACAAGCGGCGCTCTGCGCGTCATCACAAGCCAACGGCCACGCGACTCGTAATTGCTCACGTCGTCCCCGCGAACGCGGGGACCCATACGCCGTGGCCTCGCGTTTTGGCACGGTGGCTGACGGCTTCTGCTCCAACAAGCGATGGTGGTTATGGGTCCCCGCGTTCGCGGGGACGACGAAAGTGGATTTCAATTTTCAAACAGCAAGCCGTCATTGCGAGCGATGCGAAGCAATCCAGCTTGCGTGCAAGGGATGAAGCTGGATTGCTTCGTCGCTTCGCTCCTCGCAATGACGAGGCTAATTTGCCCGTCGGGTAGTCACCAGCCCGTAAAATGAAAACTTATCCGATAATCAGACCTTAACGAGAGCCCGCTTAGCTGCATCGTGTCCGCCAATGCGTTACGGCAGGGAGCGCCAAGCTATGATGTCAGATCCGATCGATCGGGATTTCGCTGATGACGACCACGCCAGGGCAGAGATCAGTGCGGCGGTGAAGTATCTGCTCAAGGATACAACCGGCGGCGCGCGCGGCGATATCGTCCGGGAGATCATCGAAACCATTCGCGCCGTCGCGAACGGGCCGCTGCTGCCTCAACCGCAGAATCCACCGGTGGTTCGCGCGGTGAAGCAGCCCGCCATGAGCGGGGTGACCTACAAGGCCTATGTGATCGACGCGTTCCGGCGCGACACCGACCGATGGCGCTCGACCATCCGCCGGCTGGACGGCAAGAAAATCCGGGTCGCCATCCCGCCCTCGGTGGTCGACGAAGCCACCACCTCGGCCGATGCGCTCACCGCCGAGAAGGCGGTCGAGCTCGCCAGAAAAGCCATCGACGCCGGTGGGCTGATTTAAGCCGAAAACAGCAAAGCCGGTGATTTGCCCCCCGGCAAATCAGCCGACGGCTGACGTCCAGTAAATCCCTGCTTTCAGGCGACTTGCAGCGTCGGAATTTTCTTGATCGCTTCTCCGAGTTCCTGCTGCGCGTGATGCAGGTCGTGCCGCTTCTGCAGATTGAGCCAGAGATCCGGGCCATTTCCGCACAGCTTCCCGAGCCGCAAGGCCATGGCAGGGGTGACCGGCTGCTTTTCCGAAAGAATATCATAAAGCGTCTGACGCGACACGCCGAGCAGTTTGGCGATCTCCGTCTTGGACCGGACCAGCGCCGGCAAAATTTCCTCGCGAAGAAGTTCGCCGGGATGCATGGGTGGCAAGCCGCGTTTCGGAAGCCTTCTGGTCATGAATCAGTCCTCAGTGATAATCTTCCAGATCGACGTCGACGGCATCGCCCTCGATCCAACCGAACGTAATGCGCCAGTTGCCGCTGGCGCTGACCGCATAGCGGCCCTTGTCGCGGCCAACGAGCGCGTGAAAGTGGAACCCCGGCAGGTTCATGTCCTCGGGACGCGATGCGTCGTCGAGCGACCGCAGAATGTTGGCGATCCGTTTCGTATTCTGAACGCTCAGCCGGCGCCCGTCCCCGGTCGCGAAAAACCGTTCGAGGGCCTTGTCCCGGAACGAGAGGATCATGTTCGCACTGTAAGGCAGTGGCTTACGCCCTGTCAAGAGAGGCCTTACATTCTCGGATGCTCGTCTATCCGTAAGGAGGAAAGGTAGCTGTTCGGCTACATGTCCGGCGCAATGGCCGGACAAGAAATTGCGATTAAACTTCTACGCATTCATCATAACCCGATGTTGGGTTTGCCATGTGCACAAGGTCGTCGGAAATTGATCTGTCGATGTGTCAGGTACACCAGTGGTTTCTCGCGGGGGTTACTCCGATGAAAGAGATTACCCAGTTACGAGAACTGGAAGCCGATTGCCGCCGGCGGGCGCAGAGCGAGCCCGAAAGAAAATGGTATTGGCTCGCGCAGGCCGCCAGGCATCGAACACAGGCGGCTCTTGAAGCCGCCGGAATGTCCACGGAAGCGAACGCGCCTGAAGTCAAACTGGCAAGCTGGCCAATGGTCAGGGATGAAAGACGGCTGCATTAGCCTTTCACCCTGCAACGGCGGCCTCGAGGGATAGCGCGCATCCGCGCTCAGCGCCGCGTGACCGCTTCCAAGATTTCTTTCGGACGGCGCTTGATCGCCAGCAGATAGGCGGCCGCGGGAGCATCGGGCATGCGCCGCCCCTGCTCCCAGTTCTTCAGCGTGGAAAGCGGAATACGATATGCCGCGGCGAAGTGATGCTGCGACATCCGCAGCGAAAGCCGGATCGCCTTCACGTCCGGCAACTCGACCCCGGACACGCGCAACCCGCGCACCTTTTTGCCGGCGGCATGCTTTGCCGCCTGCTGCATGCTTTCGATCAGCTCCTTTCCAAACCTGCCCATGATGTTGGTCCTTCTCTTATCCGCGATTCAACTCTTCAGGATTGCCGCCAGCTTTCGAACGGCCTTCTTTTCTTCCGCCGTGAGGTTCTCCTGGCGCGCCTTCGCATAGACCATCAGCAGATAGAGCGGACGGTCGCCACTATGGTAGAAATAGATCACCCGCGCGCCACCGCGCTTGCCGCCTCCGGGCCGCGCCCATCGGATCTTCCGCACACTACCGGTTTCGGGGATCAGGTCCCCTTCTTCGGGATTGCGCGCGATGAAATCAATGAAGGCCTCCAGCTCGGAAGCATCCCAGATTTCCCGGGCCCGCCGGCCGAACAGGCGTTTCCACCACGGTGATCCATCGTCGTGCGACGTCCGGCACTATACGCCAATGGCGTCCAAAGCTCCAGAGCAAAGACGCCATTGGCGCCCATCGGCCAAGCGTTTCTAGCGCCGACCGCGCCGAGGCGGAAGCCTGGTCGGTGCGGATGGAAGGCTATGGCGGGCCGGCGCAGCCCGCGCCCACGATCGGCCAATGCCTCAACGGCGGCCTCGGCTGGCTGGAGGTGGAGTTCAACCGCTGCAAGACCCGCGGGAGGCTGCCGCTGTCAGCCATCCGCCGGCCGTGCGACACGCCCCTGAGGAAACTGGAAGTGTCGCTGAATGCCGCTCCAGCCGCGGGAGCCGGTATGCGCCGCCGGTGCATATGATCAAGCTGACGGCGGCGCGGGAGATCACGCCGTATCGGTGGATGCATCCGGAGGAGGAGCGGTAGCTTGAGGGCTGCTCTTTCGCACTGGCTTCCGGACACTCAAAGCGGCACTATATGAGTCCGAGTCGATTTTTCAGCCATGACCGATTTCACCTCTGTCGAGATTCCCAAACCAAAGGACTGGCAGGCGTTTGAGCGCCATTGCCGGTTGCTGTTCGAACATTCCCTGCGCGACACGGCGGTTCAGAACAATGGTCGTCCAGGCCAGCGCCAGCATGGCGTCGACATCTTCGGAAAACGCGGCGGCGGCAACGGGCCGCAGGTCGGAGTCCAGTGCAAGGGAAAATCGAGCGACTACGGCAACGCGCTCACAGAAAAGGAGCTTGCCGCCGAGGTAGAAAAAACAAAGAAATTCCGTCCGGAACTCGAAGAGTTCATCATTGTCACGACGGCGTCTGACGACGCAAAGATTCAACTGGAGGCGCGTCTCCTTGAGAAGAAAGTCCGCGGCGAAGGGCGCAATCTGTCGATACAAGTGTGGGGTTGGGGCCGCATCCAGGACGAAATAAACCGTTTCCAGGAAGTCGTTCGCGCTTTTCACCCGGACAAGCAACCCTTCAGCGACCAGATACGTGATGAAGTACGCGAGACCAACCGCCTCGTGGCGGAAGGCAATGCTTTGAGCGAATCGGGCATCGCCCAGATAAAGCAGACGTTGGCCCAGCTGATGGTCGCCCAGCGCCCGCCCTTGACGACGGAAGCTGCAGGTTCGTCCGATGCTTTCGACAAGGAGCTTCATAGCCAAATTGACGCGTATCGCGACCTCCTGCGCAAAGGCCAGCCGCGAACGGCCTTAACTCTGCTGACCCGATTGAAAGAGAGGCTCGGCGAGGCCGCGTCGCAACGCGTGCGGTATCGGCTTCTGTCGAACATCGGCGCGGCGCATTACAATCTCGGAGAATACGACACAGCAAGTGACTTTCTGCTTGAAGCAGCGCCTCTCAATCCGGATGACCCGATAAGCCTCGCCAATAAGACGGCCGCGCTACTCATCAAAGGACGGCGAGAGGAAGCGCATGCGCTTGCTACGGCAGCCATCCTTGCGCATCCCGACAGTGAAGAACTGGCCCTGCAGCGCATTCAGGCCCTCAAGCCCGGCGAAACTAGCGAGGATGTCTGGCGGACTCTTTCCACCAGGGCAAAAAATAAGGCCGCCATCTTCGGCTTCCGCATTGCTGCCCTGCGTGATGAAAAAAATGAAGACTGGATGAAGGTCGCGGCTGAAGGTAGATCGCTCTATCCTGACGATGAAGGGTTGAAAATTATGCAGGCCGAGAGCGTGCTCGGCCGGTTGTTACACGCTGACCCCGGCGCCGCTGGACTCCTACACAACGACGCGCCGACGAGCGGTGAAATCGAGCAGGCCGCCCTTACGCTCGAAAAGTGCTGGACCGATTCCAAGAAGTCGGAGGGGCCACCCAAGCTTGCCTGCGCGCACAATGCCGCTCTGGCCTGGAACCTTCTTCGCAAGTCCGCCCGCGCAGCGGCGATTCTCGATGAGGCCATCGCAGCCGGTTGTGACAGCGACGAAACAAAGCATCTTCGCCTGTCGATTTACCGCAAGCAGGGAAAGATCGAGGAAGCCATTAAACTTTCCGACACTCTATCCGACACTCCAATACACCGGATTATGCGCGCTGACCTAAGAATTGAAACCGCCCCTGCCGAAGCCCGGAAGATCCTGAGCGGGCGCGGCGCGTTTACCCACTGGAGCGACATTGTCGCCGCGGCGCTTGCGGTCGTAGAATCATTTATCCGCGAAGAGAATTTCGACGAAGCGCTGCGGGAAGCCGATAGGCTGGAGCAAGTCCTACCGCACCATGCACAGGGACCGCTTGCGCATTTTCGTGTCAAGATGGCAAGGGGTGACAAAGGTGCGGCCGACGACGTTCTACGCGCTTTCTCGCTCGTCAACCCCGACACCGACTTTCCCACCCGCTTCCTTGTCGCGGAAGGCCTTGCGACGGCTGGCCGTTTTGACGATGTCGTTACATTGCTGGCGGACACGACCGACCGTCATTATGACTCTCCCGCCTTGCGTGCGCTCATCGCGGCTGCGGTCAATACCGACAAGCGCGTCTTGCTCCGCCAGATCTTTCGAGAGCTCCCGCCCGAGCTCATTACTGACCGGTACTACGCCAAGGCAAAGATTGCGCTGTCCATCCGCACCGGAAGCATCCCTAAGGCGGAGCAGGAAATTTGTGCGTTTCTCGAACGAGAGCCGGACAACCTAGAACTCTACATTCACCTTCTGCATGCGCTGTTCCGGCAAAACAAAATCGAAGAGCTGAAAACCGAAGTGCAGAAGCCATCCAGCGGCTTTAAAGGTCAGCCAAGCGATTTTATGACGCTGGCGCATTTCAAGGACGACTTCGGCGATTGGCAGGAAGCGCACAAGCTTGCTTACGCAACGCTTCTTGCCAATCCGAATAGCCAGTCCGTCGCGATGGCCTATGTCGGTGTGTTCCTGCGGCCCGGACATTCGCAAGGGCTTACGATTCATCCGTCCGCCGTCGAACCCGGCATGGCCGTCGAAGTAAAGACTGCAGACGGCAGCGGAGTCTACGTCATCGAGCCAGAAGCGTCGTTGCGCCCTGGCGTACACTACTTGCCACCTGACCACCTTCTTGCCACGCGTCTTCTCGGAAAAAAGCAGGGCGATCGCATCGAACTTCCGGACGGTACGGCGGCCGAAGTCGCTTGGGTTAAGCCCAAAGTTTTGCATGCGCTTCACGACGTGATGGAGAATTTCAATAACTGGCATCCGGAAGCCACCGGCCTTGAGCGCGTGAAGATCGAGCCGGGAAAGGATGGGGGTCTCGAGCCCATGCTTGAGCGACTGCGCGATCGGCATGACGCGGTCGAGCAGATAGGAACGCTGTACGACGCTGGCGCGTTGCCAATAGCCATTGTCGGCAAGAGCCTCGGATGCGATGCGGTTGAAGCCATGGTTGGGCTTGCAAGCACCGGCCATCGCATTCGCTCTTGCGACGGTAATCACCTTGAGCGAAACACCGCTTTGGCCGCAATCGACGTCAACGCAGTCAAGGGCTGCGTCGTCGACTACGTCACCCTGCATATTATTCGCCGCCTGAAACTTGAGGGCGTCGTGACCGCTGTCTGCGGGCCAATGAAGATTGTTGACGCCACCCGGTTGACGCTTCAGCGCAAGATATTCGAACTCGGCGAACGAATTGACGAAACTAGCATGTCGATATCCTGGCATGACGGCCAATACTGGCGGCAAGAAACCTCACCGGAACGAAAGCGTGAGCACCTATCGGTGCTGGAGGCGGACCGTGCATGGCTCGAAGCCAACACCCAAATCATTCCTGCCGAGGGCAATAGAGACCCAAGTCCGGAATTGGCCCCGCTTGTCGAACGCTTCGGGTCGGGATTCTTTGACGAAATGCGCGCCGCGGAAGGCGCGGGCCTGCTTCTCTTGTCCGAAGACTTTGTGCTGCGCGGGCTCGCAGAGCAAGAATTCAAGGTGCCGGGTACTTGGCTCCAGCCGGTTCTAATGGGCGCGCTCGATAGGAGGGTGATGACGCTCGATGAATATCGCGCGGCCATCGTGAGCTTTATCGATAGCAAATTTGAGTTCATCTCCGTTGGCGCGCCGCTTGTTGTCTCGTCGGTGCACGGCACCAAAGGGCACACACTGCCAAAGGAATTCGAGATAATTGCTTCGCGCATTGGTGGCAAAAAAGCCGACATCGCCTCACATGTCCGCGTCGCATACGCATCCGCCGTCCGGATCTGGAGTGACGAAAGACTGTCCGAAACGTTAAGGCAAGGCGCTATTGGGCGCCTGCTCGAACGGGTGATTGACGAACGAGACCCCGTCGAGGCACGACTTGTTCTCAAAAGCTGGCTTATAACGGAATCAGAAAGGCCCAGCAGCATGCATCATTACATGACCGGATGGTTGCGGGGTCATTTCATCAACCTGTAGGCGGCACCTCAGTAAGTACACTTGGACTCGGACACATCAGATACGTCTTGCCAGCGAGTCAGGCCAAGCCCGCCACCTCCTCCAACCTTGATCCGCCCGCCCGTCCCGCATAGGCTCCGCCCCGAGAAACGCCTGCCAACCAAACCAACAAGAAGCGGGACAACCCCCCAGCGATGCAGCCCGCCGAGCGGCGCCCATTCCCCCACCGCCGGGGCCTGATCATCGTCACGACCATGGCCACGGCCTATGTCGCCAGCCATTTCTTCCGCGCTTCCAACGTCACCATCGGGCTCGACCTGATGCGCGACCTCGGAATCGGGCCGGAAGCGCTGGGCGCGCTGACCGGCGCGTTCTTCTTCGGCTTCGCCGCGATGCAGATCCCCTGCGGCTTCCTGTTCGACCATTTCGGCCCGCGCCGCACCGTGACCGGCCTGCTGATCCTCGCCACGATCGGCGGCGCCATCTTCACGCTGGCGCCGAGCTGGCCGGTGCTGCTGACCGGCCGCGTGCTGATGGGCGCCGGCTTCGGCGTCATGCTGATCGGCACCATGGTGGTGGTCACCCGCTGGTTTCCGCCGGACCGCTTCTCCACCCTGATCGCCATGGTGATGTCGATCGGCCTCGTCGGCAACCTCGCCGCCACCACGCCGCTGGCCTGGGCCTCGGAGGCGATCGGCTGGCGCGGCGTGTTCGGCGTCGCCGTGGTGTTCACCGCACTCGCGGCCGTCGCGGTCTGGCTGGTGGTGCGCGACGCGCCGCCCGGCCACCCGTTCCTGGACCGCACCGCGGAGCCGCCGCGCCAGATGCTGCAGGGCCTGATGGAGGTGCTGCGCAACCCGCGCCTGAAGCCGATCCTGGCGCTGAATTTCTGCAGCTATGCCTGCACCTTCACGGTGCAGGGCCTGTGGGGCGGCCCGTTCCTGCGCGAGGTGCACGGCATGAGCGCGATCGAGGCCGGCAACGTGCTGCTCGCCGCCGTCGTCACCTACCAGTTCGGCATGCTCGCCTTCGGCCCGCTCGACCGCCTGCTGGATACCCGCAAATGGATCGCGATCGGAGGCTCCCTGGTGGTGATCGCCCTGCTCGCCACCCTGGCGCTGGCGTCGCAGCCGCCGGCCTGGGTGCCGGTCGCCGCCATCCTCGGCATCGGCTTCTTCTCGGCCTCCTCGACCATGGTGCTGACGCACGGCCGCGGCATCATCCCGGACCGGCTGATCGGCCGCGGCATGTCGACGCTCAACACCTCGGTCATGCTCGGCGTCGCCTGCATGCAGTCGCTGTCCGGCGTCATCGTCGGCGCGTTCGAACCGCTGGCCGGCGGCGCCCGCAGCGAGACCGCCTACCGCGCCCTGTTCGGCGTGCTCACAATGGTGCTGATCATCGCGGTGGCGATCTACAGCCGCTCCAGCGACGTCAGGCCCAGCGACGAAATGCGCGCCCGGCTGAAAGCGCACGAGGCGTGAGATTCCACCGCATCCCGCGCCAAGCGTTGGTGACGAACCTGACCCATACCTGCCGGATGGCACCGGACAAGCCGCTGCAGGATCATGCCTAGTGGACGCGAGGATGCCGCCGATAACGTCGTTCCCGGGGCACTTGCGCTCTCGCAAAATAGGGATTGGTGATGCACCAGGCGGGGCGGCCCGATGCCGACTGAGCGCACTGCGCCAGCGAGGTATAACCGCATTCGATGTACTCGCCGTCTATGGAGACGACCTGGAGGCAGACCGGATAGTCCGGACTATACGTCTGGGCGCGAGCCGACGGCGCTGCAGAAAACGTCGCCAATGTCAAAATCGCCAACGCCAGAATGCGCATCAGAATCTCCCTCGGGATTGACGGGGCGGCATCAACGCATCGAAGAGACCAACCCTATCGATCCCAGTCAATTCACATTCGCGCGCGAGCCCGCGATGGGTGCTTTACCTGGACGCTATAGTTGGACGCCTTATTTGGGCGCAGCGCCGCTCTGCTTCTTGGCGTGCTCGGCCCGGATCGGAGCAAATGGTCCGTAGATGTGTTGCTGCCGATCGAATCCGTCGGCATACGGGCCGTAGGGCGCATCGACCGGCTTGGCCAGAAGGTCGGGATAGTCCTTGTCGAGGCCCGCTTTTGCCGGACGCGGTTGAGAGATCATATGGGCTGCGACGTCCCATGCCTGCTCGACCGTGAGCTGCGGATTCAGGTAGCCCGTGCCGTGCGGCATGTTGAAGTGCACGAAATTCGCCGCGGTAATCAGCCGGGCCATGCCGGCGCCATCGTTGAAACTGTCCGGGCCCCATAGCGGCGGCACCATGTAGCCGAGATCGGTGGTCGGCAGGCTGCGGCGAATTCCGGAGCCGTCGGTATTGTGACAGGCCAGACAGGCATTGGCGTAGATCGCCTTGCCGCGAACCGGATCGGCCGCGCGATCGAGTTCAGGCATCGACCCGGTGCCGAGTCCCGACAGCACCTTGCCGGCGGGAACCCCCGACGACAGAAACCGGATGTAGGCCACGAAGGCCCGCATCTCCGGACTGTCTGATGGCAGCGCGCGGCCGTTCATGCTGCGCGACATGCACGCGTTGACCCGGTCCTCGATCGTGATCTCGGCGCCAAGGCGGGCGCTGTATTGCGGAAACAGCTCGACCAGCCCGAAGACCGGCAGGCCGAATTTCTTCGTGCCGGCTTCGAGATGACAGTTGCTGCAGGCGAGGTTGTTGCCGGCAAACCGTTTGGTCGAATCCGGCACCTCCGGCCCGATATGGGCGTAGGTCGCGGTGATCAGATCGCGCCCGCGCCGCACCAGGTGGCCATGATCGTCATCGGGCAACGCGCCGACTTCCGGCACCGTCCAGACCGGAGGAGAGACCGTCTGCGCGCGCCCCGCATCTGTCGCTGATATCGCGACGGCAACGGCCGCAAGCGCACGCAGCGTCCAGGAGCAGAGCAGCACAAAAGGATTGCGGTGAACCATCGGTCTCTCGATTCCAAAGCCGGATTTTGGACATGCGCCCGGTCGACAGCATTGTCCGCTGCCTGAAGTTAACGCCGGGTTCAGCGAACCACGAATGGCGCAGCCGCCGGAGACATCCGGGAAGTCGCCGGCAAGAGACCGCACGCTCAAGCGCCGGAGCACCGTCCCCCCGCCAACCCCCGCCGCACAGATATTTTTGTCGTGACCGGGCGTGATTCATGACAGAATTACTACGATCAAGTGTCAGTTCGCTTTTATTGCACGCGGAGCAAGTCCATGAGTTTGGAATCGCGGGCGCGGCCAGGTTCCCTGGCCTGGTCAAATCCGCTGGCCTGGTGGTGGGGTCTGTTGACCCTGGTCAGCGGCGCCAATATCGCGGCTTGGTTCCTGCTGTACCGCCAGCTCCACGAGCAGCCGACGGGCATTCCCGGCAGCATCCCCGGCATCGAGCTCATGATGCTCCAGACCGGCAGTCCCGGCAGCACGTCCGGTATCGAGTTGATGCTCTTGCTCTGTGCGGCCTATGTTTTTGGCTGCGCATTCAGGTCGTTTCTTCCGCGCGCGGATGTTCAGCGGATCTGCTTGTTCGACACGTGGCTGTCGAGCGTCGTCGTCGGCCGGTCGGTAGCAACCGTGGCCGAGATCTGCTTCGCGGCGCAGTGGGCGATCATCCTGCACCAGCTGGGCACGATGACGGGATCGGACACCACCGTGAACGCCGCATGGGTGATCGTGCCGTTGATCCTGATCGCGGAATGTTTCTCCTGGCATGCGGTGCTGACCACCAAATATCTGGGCAACGCCATCGAAAATTCGATATGGGCCGTTGCCTTCTTCATCGCCGGGATCGGCCTTTGCCGATTGCTGCCGGAGTTCGATGGCCCGGTTCGCGTGGTCATCGCCATCTCGATAGCGGGGATTGCAGCCTATCTGGCGTTTCTCATGACGATCGACGTCCCGATGTATCTGAGCCGATGGCGGGCCGAGGTTGCCGATGGCAGCAGGCGTATGAAACCTCTCGAGGGTCTCCGTGACGTGAGCACGCGTTGGGTCGTGACGCACGACCTTGCCGAGTGGAAGGACGAGATTGCCTGGATGTCGCTTTATTTCAGCGTGGCGGTCTGGGCCAGCCTCGCGCTGTGTGTCTTCTACTCGCTCGGGGATCGTCTCCCGCGCTATCGTACTGAAACGACGGTCGCAAGCTTGTCGCCGGACGCACCGGCAGTGACGCTCCACAGCGTTGATGGCGTTTTCGAGCGAAGTGGGCACCGGTTCGCGTAAAGCTCGCCGCTTCGCTCGACGCCCGTTGGGCTCCGATCCAGCGGGGTAATGCCCGGCAGGATAGCCGAAGGCAGGTGTGATTGTAGCTAAGCGCCGGTCAGCCGGCCCAACCAGCCCTTCGGAGCGGCTTCCGCTCCCACTGGAACCTCCATAGGCCCGCCGACCGCATCGCCGAACGACGCGAAGAATTCGCCCGCCAGCTTCCTCGCGGTGGAATCGATCAGGCGCTGGCCGAGCTGCGCCAGCTTGCCGCCGATCTGGGCGTCGACTTCATAGTGCAGGATCGTGACCTCAGGGCTTTCGGATTCGAGGCGCACGGCGGCGCCGCCCTTGGCAAACCCCGCCACGCCGCCGGATCCTTCGCCGGAGATGCGATAGCTGTTCGGCGGATCGAGATCCGACAGCGTCACCTTGCCGCCGAACTTCGCCTTGACCGGTCCGACCTTGAACACCACCGCGGCGGTCATTTCGGTCGGCGAGGACATTTCGAGGCTTTGACACCCCGGAATGCATTTCCTGAGCACTTCGGGATCGTTGAGCGCCTCCCACACTCTCGTTTTGGACGCGGGGATGCGCTGGCTGTCGTTCATCTTCATGATTGGGCCTTGACGGCTTGCGGAGGATTGGTGGCGCGCTGGCCGCGCCTGCGCTCGACCGTGATTTCGGCCAGGATCGACATCGCGATCTCTTCCGGCGTGATGGCGCCGAGGTCGAGGCCGGCGGGCGCCTTGATGCGGTCGAGCGCCGAGGCGTCGATGCCCTCGCCGATCAGTTTTTCGCGCAGCGCCGCCATCTTGCGGCGGCTGCCGACGAAGGCGTGATAGGCAGCGTCGACCGACAGCGCCGCCCGCAGCGCGGCTTCGTCGCCCTTGCCCTGCGTCGATACCACGACGAAGCGCCTGGCCTCGTTGAGCTGGCCGAGTTGAAAACCGTCAATCAGCCTATCGGCATCGGGAGCGGCGGTGACGTCTGCGGCGGGCGCGGCCAGCGTGACGTGGTAGCCGAGCTGGCGCGCCTGGGCTGCCAGCGACAGCGCCACCGGGCTGACGCCGAGAATGACCAATGAGGGATGCGGCAACACCGGTTCGACGAAGATGTCCATGGTGCCCTTGCTCGGGCACATGTTCTGGGCGAAGCGGACGCCGTCGCGGTTCTCGCCGGGCCTGACGCCGAGTTCGGCCAACAGGTTTTCCGGCTGCACCGAGACCATGCGCGGCTCGCCGTCGGCGAGCGCGTCGCGCGCGGCCTTCAGCACCGCGCCGCGGGCGCAGCCGCCGCCGATCCAGCCGGCGACGATGGTGCCGTCGGGGCGGATGATCGCCTTGGCCCCGGCCTTCGCCGCGGTCACCGAAACGGTGCGGACCACGGTGGCGAGCACGAAGGCCTGCTCCGCGGCCTTCATCTGCGCCACCAGTTCCATCACTTCGACATGCCTGGACATCGGCGCCTCCTTCAGAGATCGGCCAGATAGGGTTCGAGCTCGGTCAGGCTCTTCAGCGTATGGGCGGGCGCGTAGAGATCGACATGCGGCAAGGCAGCCTTGATGCCGGCGGCCTCGGGCGCGTAGCCCTCCCACGCCATCATCGGATTGAGCCAGACGATGCGGCGGCAGCGCCGCGCCAGCGCCGCCATCTCGCGGCCGAGCAATGCGGCGTCGCCGGTCTCGTAGCCGTCGGACACGATCATCACGCAGGTGCGCGAATGAATGACGCGCGCGGCATGCCAGCGGTTGAAGGTCTGCAGGCTCTCGCCGATCATGGTGCCGCCGCCGGCGCCCTGCGCCATGATCGAGAGCCGGTCGAGCGCGCGCGCGGGGTCCTTCTCCTTCATCGCGTCGGAAACGTGAGCGAGCCTAGTGTGGAATAGGAACGCCTCGGCCTCGCGGAACTCGTCGAGCACGCCGTGGATGAAGCGCAGGAACACGCCGGTATACATGCTCATCGAGCCGGAGGCGTCGAGCAGCATCACCAGGCGAAGCGGCTTTTCCTTGCGCCGCCGTTTGACGAGGCTGATCGGCACGCCGCCATGGCTGATGTTGCCATGGATGGTGCGCCTGAGGTCGAGCCGGTAGCCGCGCCGCCGCGCCAGATCGCGGCGGGTCAGCCGGGTGCGCATGCTCTTCGCCAGCCGCGCCGCGACCGCGTGCGCCTGCTCGATCTGCTCGGGGTCAGCCATCTTGCGGAAATCGATTTCGGCGAGATTGGAGGCCACGGAGGCGCCCTCCATGCGGCCTTCGCCGGCACGATCCTCCGGCGCATCGCCGCCGGGAATCTGATCCGTTGCAGCCTCGCCGCCGGCCGGTTGAGACTTGTTGTCGCGCAGGCTTTTCAGCGACGGGCTGTCGGCCGCCTTCGCCGATCCCATCGTCACCGATCGCGACTTGACCCGCCGGCCGAGCCAGAACGCGTCGAACAGCCCGTCGAATTTCTCCCAGTCGGATTTGCGCGCCGAGAACAAGTGCTTGAACGCCGAGCGCAGCAGGCCCGGCTTTTCGGCATAGCCCGCCGCCATCAGGGCCGCGGCGTCGCGGCCCTCGTGCAGGCCGATCGCAAAGCCGTTGTCGCGCAGGGTCCTGAGAAACGCGGCGAGTTTTGCCGAGACCAGGCGTGAGACCTCGTCGAGTTCGTCATAGGAAGGGTTGGCGCCACAGCAGCTCATGCGACCTTCCCCAGCAGGCGTTCGGTGACCTCGCGCGTCACCCGCGACCTGTCCTCACGAGTCTTGAGCAGGCACATCAGGGTTTCGTGCACCAGTTCGGGAGCGTCATGCAGGTCGCGCACCTCGAGCCCGACCAGCGCCGCCGCCCAGTCCAGCGTCTCCGCGACACCCGGCACCTTGCGCAGCTCTTCTTTGCGGATGCCTTCGACCAGCCGGGCGATCTGCAGCGCCAGCGAGGCGCCGGCGCCATCGATCCGCGCCATGATGATGCGCGCCTCGCGGTCGACGTCGGGATAGTCGACATAGTGATAGAGGCAGCGGCGGCGCAGCGCGTCGGACAGTTCCCGCGTACCGTTCGAGGTCAGCACCACATGCGGGATGGTGATGGCCTTGATGGTGCCGAGTTCGGGGATCGAGACCTGGAAGTCCGACAAGAGTTCGAGCAGGAACGCCTCGAACTCATCGTCGGCGCGGTCGATCTCGTCGATCAGGAGCACCGGCGGCCTGTCGCGGCGGATCGCAGCCAGCAGCGGCCGCTCCAGCAGGTATTTTTCCGAAAAGATCTGATCCTCGATCGCGTCGGCGTCCTCGCCGCGATGCGCCTGGATCGACAGCAACTGCCGCTGGTAGTTCCATTCATAGAGCGCGGCCGATTGATCGAGCCCCTCGTAGCATTGCAGGCGGATCAATTCGGTTGCATGCGCCGCCGCCAGCGCCTTCGCCACTTCGGTCTTGCCGACGCCGGCCTCGCCTTCCAAGAGCAGCGGGCGCTTCAGCAGCTGCATCAGCGAGATCGCGGTCGCGAGATCGGCGTCGGCGATATAGCCGCACGCCGCCAGGGCTTGCGCGATCTGTTCGCGGGTTTTCATGGGCAGGCTTCCGTCATTCCGGGATGGTCCGGAGGACCAGACCCGGAATCTCGAGATTCCGGGTTCGATGCTTCGCATCGCCCCGGAATGACGATGAGTGACATTACGCGAACACTCCCAGATTCTTCGCCGCCTTCCAGTTGCGCCAGTAGTCGTGCGGCATCTGGATGTGGGTCGAGCCCAGGAACGAGAAGGCGTCGTTGACGGCGTTGGAAAACGCCGGCACGCCGCCGACATTCGGGCTCTCGCCGACACCCTTGGCGCCGATCGGGTGATGCGGCGACGGCGTCACGGTGAAGTCGGTCTCCCAGTGCGGCGTCTCCACCGCGGTCGGCATGAAGAAATCCATGAACGAGCCGGTCACCACATTGCCGGCGTCGTCGTAGCGGATCTCCTGGCCCATCGCGATGGCGAAGGCTTCGGTCAGCCCGCCATGCACCTGGCCCTCAATGATCATCGGGTTGATGCGGGTGCCGCAATCGTCGAGCGCGTAGAAGCGCCTGATCTTGTAGACCCCGGTATCGACGTCGATGTTCATCACGCAGATATAGGCGCCGAAGGGATAAGTCATATTGGGCGGATCGTAATAACTCACCGCCTCCAGCCCCGGTTCCATGCCCGGCGGCACCGAATTATAGGCCGCCCAGCAGATGTCCTTCATCGACATCGACTTCTCCGGCAGGCCCTTGACCCGGAAGCCGTCGATATCCCATTCGAGGTCGTCTTCGTGGACCTCGAGCTTGTAGGCGGCGATCATCTGCGCCTTGGCCTTGATCTTGCGCGCCGCCATCGCGATCGCGGCACCCGCCACCGGCGTGGAGCGCGACCCGTAGGTGCCGAGCCCGTAGGGCGCGGTATCGGTATTGCCTTCCTCGACCATGATGTCATCGGCGGGAATGCCGATCTCGGTGGCGATGATCTGCGCCCAGGTGGTCTCGTGGCCCTGGCCCTGGCTCTTGGAGCCGACCCGCGCGATGCCGGCGCCGGTCGGGTGCATGCGGATCTCGCAGGAATCGAACATCGCGATCCCCAGGATGTCGCAATTCTTCGACGGCCCGGCGCCGACGATCTCGGTGAAGAACGACACGCCGAGGCCCATGATCTCGCGGGTCTCGCCGCGCTTGAACGCCGCGCGCAGCAAAGCCTGCTCCTTGCGCAGGCCGGCATAGTCGACGGTTTCCATCATCTTCTTCATGGCGGTGTGGTAGTCGCCGGAATCATATTCCCAGCCGAGCGCCGAGTGATACGGGAACTGCTCCGCCTTGATGAAGTTCTTGAGCCGCAACTCGGCCGGATCCATCCCGAGTTTTTGCGCGAGAATGTCCATGCCGCGCTCGATGCAATAGGCGGCCTCCGTCACCCGAAACGAGCAGCGATAGGCGACGCCGCCCGGCGCCTTGTTGGTGTAGATGCCGTCGACCGACAGATGCGCGGTCGGGAAGTCGTAAGACCCGGTGACGATGTTGAAGAAGCCGGCCGGCCATTTCGACGGGTCGGCGCAGGCGTCGAACGCGCCGTGATCGGCCAGCACATGGACGCGCAGCCCCGTAACCTTGCCCTCTTTGGTCGAGGCGATCTCGGTGGTCATGTGGTAATCGCGCGCGAACGAGGTCGCAGTCAGATTCTCGATGCGGTCCTCGACCCATTTCACCGGCTTGCCGGTCACGATCGAGGCTACCGCGGCGCAGATGTAGCCGGGATAGGCGCCGACCTTGTTGCCGAAACCGCCGCCGATGTCGGGCGAGATCACATGGATCTTGTGCTCGGGAATCTTGGCGATCAGCGCCACCACGGTGCGGATCACATGCGGCGCCTGGAAGGTGCCCCAGATCGACAGCTCGCCCTTGATCTTGTCGAACGAGCAGACGCACTGGCAGGTCTCCAGCGGAGACGGGTGGGTGCGGTGATAGGAGATCATCTCCTTGATGGTGACATCCGCCTTCTTGAACGCGGCGTCGGTGAGGTCCTTGTCGCCGACGGTCCATTCGAAGATGTGGTTGTGATGCTTGCGCGGCCCGTGCGCGCCTGTGGTCTTGCCGGCGAGATCCTCGCGCAGCACCGGGGCATCCTTGTCCATCGCCTTGAACGGATCGATCACCACCGGCAGCGGCTCGTATTCCACCACCACCTTGTTGATGCCGTCATCGGCCGCATAGCGGTCGGTGGCGACCACGAAGGCGACTTCCTGGTTCTGGAACAGCACCTTGCCGTCGGCCAGCACCATCTGCACGTCGCCGGCCAAGGTCGGCATCCAGGCGAGGTTGACGGTCTTCAGCGTCTCGGCGGTGATGACAGCCAACACGCCCGGCACCTTCAGCGCCTCCTCCGAATTGATCGACTTGACGCGCGCATGCGCGTGCGGCGAGCGGACGAAGTCGCCGTGCAGCATGCCCGGCAGCTTCAAATCGTCGACGTAGTTGCCCTTGCCTTGGGTGAAGCGGATGTCCTCGACCCGCTTGCGCTTGCAGCCCATGCCTTCGAGCTTGGCTTCGCGTTGTTCCCGCGTGGGAGTCATGTCGTTCATTCCGCTGCCTCCTTGAATTCAACGCCATTGATCTTGTCGGCGGCGTACTGGATCGCCTTGACGATGTTCTGGTAGCCGGTGCAGCGGCAGAAATTGCCCGAGATGCCCATCCGGATTTCTTCCTCCGACGGCTTCGGGTTCTCCTTGAGCAGCCGCTGCGCGCGCAAAATCATGCCGGGGGTGCAGAAGCCGCATTGCAGCCCGTGCATCATCCGAAAGCCTTCCTGCAGCGCCGACAGCGAGCCGTCGGCATTGGCGACGCCCTCGATGGTGGTGATCTCGGAACCCTGGGCCTGCACCGCGAACATGGTGCAGGACTTCACCGACATGCCGTCGATATCGACGGTGCAGGCGCCGCAATGGGTGGTCTCGCAGCCGATATGGGTGCCGGTGAGGAGCAGGTTCTCGCGGATGAAATGCACCAGCAGCGTGCGCGGTTCGACGAGGCCTTCGACCTCGGCGCCGTTCACTTTCATGGTCACATGGGTCTTTGCCATTTTCTTTCCTCCCCTTAACCGGCGCGCGCCGCGGCGCGTTGCAGCGCCCGCGTCACCATGATGCCGCCGACATGCCTGCGGTACTCGACCGGCCCGCGGGCGTCCGCGGCCGGCGACATGATCGCTTCGGCGGCGGCCGCGGCCCTTTTTAGCGTCGCCGCGTCGAGGCTGCTGCCGATCACGGCCTTCGCCGCGTCGGCCGCCAGCAGCGGCGTTTCATGCAGATTGGTCAGGCCGATCGCGCAAGAGGCGACCTTGCCGCCCGCCATCGTCAGCACCACGGCAGCCGCGGCGGTGGCGTAGTCCCCCACTTTGCGTTTCAGTTTCTCGTAGGCGTAGCCGTGACCGGCCGCCGGCGCGGGAATCGAGACCGCGGTCAGGATCTCGCCGGGCTCGAGCGCGGTGAAATAGGCGCCCTGGTAGAACTCGGACGCCGCGAGTTCGCGGGGGCCGCCGGGCCCTTCGAGCCGATAGCTGGCGCCGAGCGTCAGCATCAGCGCCGGCATGTCGTTGCCGGGATCGCCATTGGCGACATTGCCGCCGATGGTGCCGCGGTAGCGCACCTGCGGATCGGCGATCAGGGCCGCGGTTTCAATCAGGATCGGCAGCGACTTTTTGATGTCGTCCGAGGCCATGAGCTCATGCTGGGTGGTCATGGCGCCAATCACGATCCGGTTGCCCTCGCGGCGGATGCCCTTCAGCCCGGCGATGCCGTGCAGATCGACCAGATGTTCGGGGGCGGCGAGCCGGAGCTTCATCATCGGGACCAGGCTATGGCCGCCGGCCAGCGGGCGGGCCTCGTCGCCCAGACTCGAGAGCAGTTTGACCGCATCGGCGAGCGTTGCCGGCCGGTGATAGCTGAACGGGCCAGGAATCATCGTTTCCTCCTCCAATCCGTCTTTTTGAAATGCGCTGATGGCGCTGACGTTGGTGCAGAGGCTGTTCCCGGAATTTTTTCCCGGCAATCCCGGGGGCACGGGAAGGAGAAATTCGCACGAAATGCGGATTGCCACGCACGAAATGCGTCAGCTTGGGCGACCTACCCCAACCTCAGCCTCAAGCGTGCCGTTTCGCGAGCCCAAGCCTCGCCTTGACCTCGGCGATTTTGGCCCGGCTGACGGGCACGCGGTGCGGCGACGGGCCGTCGAGTTCGATCACCGCGCCGTCGCCTTCCTTGCGGACGAAGGAGACATGCGGGATCGCGACGATATGGCTGCGGTGCACCCGGACGAACAGGCCGGGATCGAGCTGGGCTTCGGCTTCCGAAATCGACCACGGACACATCCGCTCGCGGGTGCCGTCATGCACCCTTGTATAATGAGCGTCGGCCCGGACGCTGCGCACGTCGGCGGAGTCGATGAAATGGGTGCCGTTGGCGCCCTCGACCGGCAGGCGGACGGCCGGTGCGGCGCGCGGCGGCTGGCCGAGGCCGCCGAGCGGCGCCGGCATCAGTCGCGGCGAGGCAACCGCCGGCTCGCGCCCTTGCGAACTTGCAACGACGGCTTCAGGCGCCGGGTCGCTGGCCGCCGCGGCGGCTGCGAGGTTCTGCCGGCGCGGCTCCGGCACTAGAGACAGCAGGAAGCCCGCCGCGATGACGAAGCAGAGCACGGACACCACCACTGACAGGATTTGCTGCGACGCCGCGAGCCCGCCGGCGTGGCGATGCGCGGCGTCGGCCAGCGGCACGAAATGCATGCCGTACATCGCGGTGTAGTGCATGCCGGACACCGCGACGCCGAACGCGATCGAACTGGCGATCAGGCGGACGCCTTCCTGCCGCGCCAGGAAGGCGCGCAGGCCGCCATAGGCGGTGACGATCGCGAGCAGGATCGACAGCAGGATCATCGGCATATCGTGCCGGATGGCGAAATTGCCGGCGAGACCATGGATCCCGACATAATGCATGCTGGCGATGCCGGCTCCGAGCAGCACCGCCGACCCGACCACGCGCCGCAGCGACGGTTCGCCGATGCTGACGAAAAACAGGGAGATGCCGACCACCAGCGCGCAGATCAGGAACGAGATGATGGTGGGGAGCACGAGGTAGACCGTGTCGGCCGGAATCGGCGCCGCCAGCATGCCGACGAAATGCATGGTCCAGATGCCGACGGCAAGGAATCCGGCCGCGCCCGCCAGCAGCAGGCGACGGCTGACGCCCGGCGTCCCGCGGATGCGCGCCGCGAGGCCGAAGCCGGTATATCCACCCAGGATCGCGATCACCACCGAGAGCGCGACGAGATAAGGATCGTGTCCTCTAAACATGATCGTCTCGGCCGCCCATCGCCGCGGGCGTGCCTCCTCCCGCCGCCGAGTTTATAGACCCGGCGGCGGGAATGACAATCGAGCCGTGATCCGGCCTGCGTTACTCAGGTGATCCCCGCCGCGACCTGACCGCGCAGCCGTTCCAGGCTGAGCAACGTGTTGGCGCAGGCTTCGGCGACCTCGATGCCCTTGATGGCGAAATGCTTGCGGAAGAATTCGAAATGCGCGGCGCTTTCGTGGAACTGCTGCGGCGTCAGCACCGCTGAGAATACCGGCACCTCAGTGCGCAGCTGCACATCCATCAGCGCCTTGATCACGGTGTCGGCAACGAATTCGTGACGGTAAATGCCGCCGTCCACCACGAGCCCCGCCGCGACGATCGCGGTATAGCGCCGCGTCTTGGCGAGGATCTGCGCATGCAGCGGGATCTCGAACGAACCGGGCACCTCGAACACGTCGACATTGGTGATGTGGCGCGCCGCGATCTCGGCGAGGAAGGCGACCCGGCATTCCTCCACCACGTCGCGGTGCCAGGACGACTGCACGAAGGCGACCCGCTGCGGCTTGGCAAACCGCGGATGGGCCGGCGCCGGCGGACGCTCGGGCGCTTCGGGCGACCGGGATTCCTTGGAGGGGGATTCTTGGGCTTGGGTTTCTTTAGCTTGGGATTCTTGAGCTTGGGAGTCTTGGACTTCGGCTTCTTGCAACATCTGATTCATGGCTTTCCTCTTTCAGGACCAGAATCAGGGCACACGGATCGACGCCAGCCGCGCGCAAGGGCGCGGCCGCCGCAACCGTTCTCTTTCATCCGGACTCTAACCGTCGGCTTCGGATTCACACCGAATCTGCTGACCCTTCTCGCCAAAGGAAATCCCAAAGAAATCCAGGGAAGCCCAAGGAGAAGAAGGCGCTCGCGGGCTTGGGTGACGTCACCCTTACCGCCGGTGGGGAGTTTCACCCCGCCCTGAGAACATCGGCCGTCCGGGATGAACGGCCTTAAGCGGAACTATGGCGGGTCGCCCGGACCGGGGCAAGCGCCTTCCCCATCGCCTTTTCGCATGTCCCCATGCCCTCCCGGTGCAGCCTCCCGGCCGCCGCTTGCAGGCGGCTGAGTCGAAACCGGCCGGCGCAAAAGTTAACGATTTGGGTACAAGCCGAATCCGATTCCGGTTTGTTCTCAAATTAATAATTGTGGCCGCGATCAGCTGTGGACGAGCAGTGCTTTGGCTGTGGAAGGAGTCGGGGTGCGGTTGCGCGGATTCCGCAAATCACATCACTTGATCCCGGCAGGCCCCGGGGTGTTCGGGCAGACATTTGGGGATTGCAGTCGGCGGCGACGCATCGCGAAGGGCGCGCGCCGGTCCCCGCGTGCGTATCAACAGAGATCAACAGAGCAAAGAAAACAGGGTCGAGACGGCATGTCCCTCCTCGAAGGCATTATCGATTCCCGGAACAACCCGCTCGCGGTGGTCGAAGACATCGCCGCCGATAACAACTGGTCGTTCGAACGTTCCGGCGAAGACGAAGTCACGATCGTCTCCAGGGGCGACTGGACCGACTATCAGCTGTCCTTCACCTGGATGGGCGAGATCGAGGCGCTGCATCTGGCCTGCGCCTTCGACATGAAGATTCCGGCCGCGCGCCGGCCCGAGGTGCAGCGGCTGATCGCCGCCGTCAACGAGCAATTGTGGGTCGGGCATTTCGACATCTGGACCCATACCGGCATGATCATGTACCGGCAGGCGCTGGTGCTGCCAGGCGGGCTCACCGCCTCCACCGCGCAATGCGAGAGCATGCTGGTCGGCGCCATCCACGCCTGCGAGCGCTACTACCCGGCGTTCCAGTTCGTGGTCTGGGCCGGCAAGACGGCAGCGGAAGCCATGAGTGCCGCGATGTTCGACACCGCCGGCGAAGCGTAGTTCGAATTCTACGTCGTCCCGGCGAACGCCGGGACCCATACTCCATGACGGCAATTGCGTCGCACGCGCTTGTTGCAGATATCTCGATGAACTAGAACCACCTGTGGTTATGGGTCCCCGCGTTCGCGGGGACGACGGCGGATAGTGTGGTGACACCTTTGAACACGAGTAACGCCTTGCAAGACATCGCCGGCACCATCGTGCTGGCCGGCGCGGGCAAGATGGGCGGCGCGATGCTGACGGGCTGGCTGGCGCGGGGGCTCGATCCGAAGCGCGTGGCGGTGATCGAGCCCTATCCTTCCGCCGAGATCGGCGCGCTGGCGACCAAGGGCGTTCGCCTCAATCCGTCGCCTGATGATATCGGCAACGCCGCCACGCTGGTGATGGCACTGAAGCCGCAGATGTTCCGCGAGGCCGGGCCGTCGCTGAAGCCGTTCGTCGGCTCTTCCACGCTGCTGGTCTCGATCATGGCGGGCACGACCATATCCGCGCTGCAGGAGATCTGCGGCGGCAGCGTGGTGCGCGCGATGCCGAACACCCCGGCCGCGATCGGCCGCGGCATCACGGTGGCGGTGGCCGCGAACAATGTCAGCGCCGCGCAGCGCGCGGTCGCCGATGCGCTGCTGCGCGCCACCGGATCGGTGGAATGGGTCGACGACGAGGGCCTGATGGACGCGGTGACCGCGGTGTCCGGTTCCGGCCCGGCCTATATCTTCCTGCTCGCCGAAGAGCTGGCGCGCGCCGGTGTCGAAGCCGGCCTGCCGGCCGAACTCGCCACCAGACTGGCGCGCGAGACCGTTGCCGGCGCCGGCGAGTTATTGCATCGCTCGGAAGATTCCTCTGCCACGCTGCGCAAGAACGTGACCTCGCCCGGCGGCACCACGGCGGCGGCGCTGGAAGTGCTGATGGGGCCTGACGGCTTGTGGCAGTTGATGATCCGCGCGGTCGCCGCGGCGACCAAGCGGTCGAAGGAACTGGCGAAGTAATATAGAGTTGTCATTGCCGGGCTTGACCCGGCAATCCATCACGACTGATAGACTCTTATTGGATGGATGCGCGGGTCAAGCCCGCGCATGACAAGTGAGAGACGATGGCGAGTCGCTACTTCGCACCCAGCCGCTTATTGAAGCTATCGACATTGACGAGGCCGCGGGCGTGGCGGCCCTCGCCGATCTTGCGCTCGCCGTCGAAGGCTGCGACCTCGAAGCGGATGACGCGGCGCTCCACCGCGACCACCTTCGCCGTGGTCCGCACCGTGGCGCCGACCAGCGAAGCGGCAAGGTGCCTGATATCGACCTCGGTGCCGACCGTGACCCAGCCCGGCTGGAGATGCCCGCGGATCGCATCGCCCGAGGCCATCTCCATTTCCAGGATCATCATCGGCGTCGCATAGACCATCGGCATGCCCGGGACGAAATGCCCCACGGTGCGTTCCGGCGGCACCACGAGCGTGCGCTCGGCGCTCATGCCGACCTTGATGATGTCGCGTGCGTCCATGGGAGAAACCGTCATTCCGGGGCGCTCGTGAAACGAGCGAACCCGGAATCCAGAGGTTATCGACGCGAGATTCCGGGTTCGCGCTTCGCGCGCCCCGGAATGACGAGATGGCGTTAGCGCTACTTCTTCGCAGCAGCCGCGCGCTCGACGAAGGTCTTGCCACCCTTCATCTTGTGGGCCAGCGGGGCCTCGTTGATCTGGATGACGACAGCATCGGCGTCGACGCCGAGGTTCTTCACCAGCGCCTGGGTGATGTCGCGCATCATGCCGGCCTTCTGTTCGTCGGTACGGCCGGCGGCCATGCTCACGGTGATCTCAGGCATTTTTGTCTTCTCCCTTTGTTTTTGCTATTAGCCAGACCGTCATTGCCGGGCGTAGCCGTCCGAAGGACGGCGTCGCTTCCGCTCGCCTATGACCCGGCAATCCATCATTTGGAAGATGGATACGCGGGTCAAGCCCGCGTATGACGAAATCAGTTTCCCCACTTCACCTCGTGCCGCGCCAGCACCTCGCGCACTTTGGCGACGATGTCGCCTTCGGCGCAGGAAAACTGCGCCGGGCGGGTCTCGCGCCATTCCTGGTTGGAGGCGATGGCGGCGGCCGCCTTGGCGCCCTCGATCAGGTCCTTGATCTGCACCTCGCCGCGCGCCTTCTCGTCCGAGCCCTGGATGATCACGCAAGGCGAGTTGCGGCGGTCGGCATATTTGAGCTGGTTGCCCATGTTCTTGGGATTGCCGAGATAAAGCTCGGCGCGGATGCCGGCGTTGCGTAGCGTTGCAGCCATCTTCTGGTAATCGGCGACGCGGTCACGGTCGAACACGGTGACCACCACCGGGCCGAACTCCGGCGCGGTGTCGAGCTTGCCGAGCATGGTGAGGGCGGCCTGCAGCCGCGACACGCCGATGGAGAAGCCGGTCGCCGGCACCGGCTCGCCGCGGAACCGCGAGACGAGGCCATCATAACGACCGCCGCTTCCAACCGAACCGAACCGCACGGGGCGACCCTTGTCATCCCTCGTCTCCAGCGTGAGGTCCACTTCATAGACGGGACCGGTGTAGTATTCGAGACCGCGAACGATGGATGAATCAAAACTCATTCGGTCATAACGATAGTCGGAACTCCAAAACAATTTTGCCATTTGGAGAAGTTCATCGATGCCCTGTTGCCCGATGTCCGATTTGCCGACGACACGTCGCCATTGCTCAAAACTCGCATTCCATCCGCTTCCACCTTCGCCACCACCCAATACTGCGTATTTGCTTCCAACGTACGCCAATACTGACTTGATCTGCTCTTCGCTGAGGCCGGCCCCCCTCGTGAAGTCTCCGCTTTCATCTTTTCGGCCTTCGCCGAGCAGCTTTCTCACCTCTTCAATCGGAAATCTGTCTGCCTTGTCGATCGCGCGCAGAACAGTGAGCCTGCATCCTGCATTCTCTTCGCCGCCAAGACCAATACTTTCCATTACCCCATCGAGCACCTTGCGGTTGTTGACCTTCACCAGGTACTGCCCGCGGGAAATGCCCAGGGCTTCCATAGTATCGGCGGCCATCATGCAGTTTTCGGCGTCGGCGGCGGGCGAAGCCGAGCCCACCGTGTCGGCGTCGAACTGCATGAACTGGCGGAAGCGGCCGGGGCCCGGCTTCTCGTTGCGATAGACATAGCCCTCGCGGTAGCTGCGATAGGGTTTTGGCAAATGATCAAAGTTCTCGGCGACGTAGCGCGCCAGCGGCGCGGTCAAATCGTAACGCAGGCTGATCCACTGCTCGTCGTCGTCCTGGAACGAGAACACGCCCTCGTTGGGGCGGTCCTGGTCGGGCAGGAACTTGCCGAGCGCATCGGTGAACTCCATCGCCGGCGTCTCCACCGGCTCGAAGCCGTAGCGCTCAAATACGTCGCGGATTTTCGCGACCATCGCCCGCGTCGCCGATATCTCGGCAGGGCCGCGATCGGCGAGCCCGCGCGGCAGGCGGGCGCGGAGTTTCTGGGGTTTTTTGGGTTTTTCGGCCATGGGCGGGTTGGTACCAGCCGAGGCGCGATGCGGCAACCGTGGTTACTTCCCTTCTCCCCTTGTGGGAGAAGGCGGCCATTGGCGGCCTTCGGCCGCCGTTCCTCAGGAAAGACGCCGATGCTTCGCATCGGCTATGCGCAGTCCGCGACGGATGAGGGGTTTGCGTCCGCGGAGAGAACCCCTCACCCGCCCTGCGGGCACCCTCTCCCACAAGGGGAGAGGGGAAGAAAGCTCAGGCCGGCTACCTCCCCTGCGCAAGCGGGAGAGGGAGAAGGAAGCCGGCGGTCACAGCACCTTTCTGATCCAGTTGTGCGGGTCGGCCGCGCGACCGTACTGGATGTCGACCAGCTGCTTGCGCAGCCCCATGGCGACGGGGCCGGCCGCGCCGCCGCTGATGAGAAAATCACCGCTGGCGGAGCACACCTTGCCGATCGGCGAGATGACGGCAGCCGTGCCGCAGGCGAAGGCCTCTTTCAGCTTTCCGCTGGCGGCGTCGGCGCGCCACTGGTCGATCGTGTAGGCCTCCTCGCGCACGCGCGTGCCGGAATCCTTCGCGAGCGCGATGATCGAATCGCGGGTGATGCCCGGCAGGATCGTGCCGAGCGGCGGCGTCAGCAGCGAACCGTCGTCGAACACGAAGAAGACGTTCATGCCGCCGAGTTCCTCGATGTAGCGGCGCTCGACCGCATCGAGGAAAACGACCTGATCGCAGCCGTGATCGATGGCCTCGGCCTGCGCGCGCAGGCTCGCGGCGTAATTGCCGCCGCATTTGACGGCGCCGGTGCCGCCGATCGCGGCGCGCGTGTAGTTCTCGGACACCCAGATCGACACGGGCGCAGGTCCGCCCTTGAAATAGGAGCCGACCGGCGAGGCGATAACGGCGAAGATGTATTCCTCGGAAGGCTTCACACCGAGGAATACCTCACTCGCGATCATGAAGGGCCGCAGGTAGAGACTGCCCTCGCCGCCTGGAATCCAGGCGCGGTCGATGCGCACGAGCTGCTCGACCGCTTCGATAAACACAGGCTCGGGCAGCAGCGCCATGGCCATGCGCTCAGCCGAACTCCGGAAGCGCCGGGCATTGGCGTCGGGGCGGAACAGGTTCACGCCGCCGTCGTCGCGCTTGTAGGCCTTGAGGCCTTCGAAAATCTCCTGCGCGTAATGCACGACGGCTACGGCCGGATCGAGCGGGAAATGCGCACGTGCTTCGACGCACGCGTCATGCCAGCCCTTCGCGCGATTATAGCGGACCACAGCCATGTGATCGGTGAAAACCCGACCAAAGCCCGGGTCCGCGAGCTTTGCCGCGCGCTCCTTCTCGGACGTCGGATTCGTCGCAGGATGGATTTCGAATTTCAAACTCATTCCCTCGTTTCCCGCTGTCGGAACCGACGCTATTTCTGGCGTCGGCCTGGCTCTCCGGGCCTGCTCGAACGAAACTCCCATGGGCTCTCTCCCGGATTGACGCTGGTCTCGCGTCTGCGCCGTGGCGCTGTTAGTGACGCCTGGCCTTGAGCTGGCCGGCCTTGCGGCCGGGCTCCCCGCCGGCACGTCCTTAGGACATGCTTTTGTGGAATGCGGAAGTCCAGTATGTTTGCCGAAATGCCGCTCGACAATCGTACGGTCAACAATTCACGGCCTTGTTCGCACTCGACCGCCACTTCAGGCCTTGTCCGGCCCCTTGGAACTCTACCGCGTTCGATACGACTTAATATTTCGTCGCGGCTGACAGTTTTGTAACATTGAACCCAAGATACGTCAACATGGCTGACATAAATTTCTCGGCATCCTCCACCGACCCTGATTCGAGGGCCGGCGAGGCGCGATCGCCCGCCCCGGGCCAGGCCGATTTGCGCTGGGATATCATCGAGCTGCTGTTCTTCGCCTACCGGGACTTCGTCGGCGACGCCGATCACGAATTGGAGGCGTTCGGGTTCGGGCGGGCGCATCACCGGGTGCTTCACTTTGTCCACCGCTATCCCGGGCTGAAGGTCGCCGATCTCCTCGACGTGCTGCGCATCACCAAGCAGTCGCTGGGGCGGGTGCTCAAGCAACTGCTCGACGAAGGCTATATCGTGCAGCGGACCGGCAACAACGACCGGCGGCAGCGCCTACTCTACGCCACCGCCAAGGGCGAGGCGCTGGTCGGCAAGCTCGCGGGATTGCAGACCGACCGCATCAACCGCGCGCTGCGGGACATCACGCCCGACGGCGCCGATGAGGTCCGCAAATTCCTGCGTGCGATGATCGATCGCGACGATCCCGACAAGGTGCTGGCGACGATTCTCGGCACCGGCAACGCAATTGCAAAGGACCAGGCGTGATCCAGGCTGCCACCCTCGCGCGGACGCCGCCGAAACCGGCCGACGACGCCCCGCATCTCTTGCTGGTCGACGACGACCGCCGCATCCGCGATCTGCTGTCGCGCTTCCTCTGCGGCGAAGGTTACCGCGTCACCACGGCGATGAGCGCCAGCGACGCCCGCGCCAAGCTGCTCGGCCTGCATTTCGACCTGTTGATCCTCGACGTGATGATGCCCGGCGAAACCGGGTTCGATCTCGCCCGCTTCATCCGCACCTCGTCCTCGGTGCCGATCATCATGCTGACGGCGCGCCACGAGGCGGAAGCCCGCATCGAGGGCCTGCAGATCGGCGCCGACGATTACGTCGCCAAGCCGTTCGAGCCGCGCGAGCTGGTCTTGAGGATCGGCAACATCCTCAAGCGCACCGCGCCGCCGCCGGTGGAAACGCTCGAGCAGGTCGCGTTCGGGCCTTACGTCTACCACCTCGACCGCGGCGAGCTGCGCCAGGGCGAGGAGATCGTCCATCTCACCGACCGCGAACGCGAGATGCTGCGCATTCTCGCCAGCGCCCCGGGCGAGACCGTGCCGCGCAGCGCGCTCACCGGCGACGGCTCCGTCAACGAGCGCGCGGTCGACGTGCAGATCAACCGTCTCAGGCGCAAGATCGAAAAAGATCCGGCCAACCCCCTGTTCCTGCAGGCGGTGCGCGGCGTCGGCTATCGCCTGGTCGCTTCCCCTTGAACCCTTTCCAGTGAAACCAGCCCGATGAGCACGCTCGATACCGGCCTGACGCTGATCCGCACCGCTTCGCGGCGCGTCTCCGCGGCCAATGGCTGGATGGGCAACGCGTTCAAGAGCTGGATGCCGACCGGGCTTTATGCCCGCGCGCTGCTGATCATGATCGTGCCGATGGTGGTGCTGCAGTCGGTGGTGGCGTTCGTGTTCATGGAACGGCACTGGAACACGGTGACGCGGCGGCTCTCCGCCGCGGTCGTGGCCGATGTCGCCACCCTGATCGACGTCTACAAGGTCTATCCGCAGGACAAGGACCGCGCGCAGCTGCGGCGCATCGCCCAGCAACGGCTGGGGCTGGTGGTCGATTTCCTCCCGGTCGGCGACATGCCGCCGCCCGGCCCGAAGCCGTTCTTCTCGCTGCTCGACCAAACGCTGTCAGTGCAGCTCGGCCGGCAGATCGCAAAGCCGTTCTGGATCGACACCGTCGGCCGCTCCAATCTGGTAGAAATCCGCATTCAGCTCGACGACGCGGTGATGCGGATATTCGCGCAGCGCAGCGCCGCCTATGCGTCGAATTCGGAGATCTTCATCTTCTGGATGCTGGGGACCTCGTCGATCCTCCTGATCGTCATGGTCTTGTTCCTGCGCAACCAGATCAAGCCGATCCTGCGGCTGGCGGATGCCGCCGAAAGTTTCGGCAAGGGCCGCGAGGCGCCGAACTTCCGGCCCCGCGGCGCGCGCGAAGTGCGCCGCGCGGCGCACGCTTTCCTGGAGATGAAAGCGCGCATCGAGCGCTCGATCGAGCAGCGCACCGCGATGCTGGCCGGCGTCTCGCACGATCTGCGCACCATCCTGACCCGCTTCAAGCTGGAACTGGCGCTGATCGGCGACAGTCCCGAGGTCGACGGCATGCGCAAGGATGTCGACGAGATGTCCGGCATGCTGGAGGCCTATCTGGCGTTCGCGCGCGGCGACAGCGGCGAACACGCGCAACCGACCGATATGGCGATGGCGCTGGAGGAATTGCGCAGCGACGCCGAGCGCAACGGCCACACCGCGACGGTATCGTTTCACGGCCTGCCTGTGGTGACGGTGAAGCCGGCGTCGTTCAAGCGCTGCCTCGCCAACCTCGTCTCCAACGCGGCAAGGCATGCCAGGACGATCGCGATCACCGGCCATCGCGACCACCGTTACCTCACCGTGACGGTCGACGACGACGGGCCGGGCATTCCGCCTGACATGCGCGAGGAGGTGTTCAAGCCGTTCCTGCGGCTCGACGACGCCCGCAACCAGGACGAGGGCGGCACCGGCCTGGGCCTGGCGATCGCCCGCGACATCGCGCGCTCGCATGGCGGCGACATCACCCTCGGCGACAGCCCGCTGGGCGGGTTACGCGCGACGGTGCGGGTGCCGGTGTAGCAACTTCTTCTCCCTCTCCCGCTTGCGGGGGAGGGCCGGGGTGGGGGTGCCGCCGCATCATCGGCGCCAGAGTTCGCGGAGAGATTTCCCCCACCCGCGCGCTCTGGCGCGCAATTGCGCTGCCGAGCGCGCGACCTCCCCCGCAAGCGGGAGAGGTAAGAACAACTCCGCTACTTCGGCAGCTGCTTCGGGATCATGCCCTTCAGCTTTTCCATGTCCATGATGTTCATCTTGATGCCGCCGGGCATCACGATGTCGCCGGGCTTCTGGTCGGGCTTGCAGGCGCCCAGCCACTTCGCCTCGATCGTCGTGGTCGAATCGCGCGGCACAGTGGCGGCGGGAGCGCGCTCACTGTGCGAGGTGGACTTGACGGTGTAGGCGGAATTGAAGTCGCCTGATATCTCGGCATGCGAGGTGATCGTCATGCCGGCGACGCTACAGACGGAATCGGTGACATAGCCGGTCGCGGTCTTCTGGATGTCCTGCTTCGAACATATCTCCTTCGAGGCAGGCGAGAAGGACGAACTCATTTCCTTGTCGGTGGCCGCGTCGGTGCAGTGCTGGATCGTCATCTCCGGCATCGGCGAGCCGGTCCGCAACGTCTTCATCTCCCACAGGCCCGCCTTGCGCACCGGCAATTCCGCCGCGCGCGCCTCGAGCGCCGGCAGCGCGGCCAGAAGGCAGGAGCCCAGACAGAAGGCAAGACAGAAGGAAAGCAGCTGTCGCGTCATGCTTCGCGCTCCCGGCAGGTTTCCGTCGGATCGGTAGTCCGGTTCAGTAGTTGGCGCGCACCGGCCCACCGGCCGCGCCATACGGCACCCAGCGGCAGGCGAAGGAGATGTAGCCGCCCTCATCAGGCTGCACGGCGAGGAACTTCACCACCTTGCCGTAAAACGCGCAGTGGTCGATCGCTCGCGCGCGAATATCCATCTGCGACGCCAGCGAATAGGCGATGATACCGCCGGTGTCGTTGCCCTTGATCGGCGGCACCCATTGGGCCTGCGCCGGCGCGCACGCCAGCATCCCGCACATGGCAACCAGGCTCGCGGCCCCGAACTTTCGCATCGCAGACTCCATTTGGCTGGAAGACACCTTAAGGCGCATCGGCCGCCGTGAAAAGAACGGGTAACGGCCGAAGGCACACTAATCGGCGGGTGTTGCCGCGTTGCACTTGACCTCGTGCGGGCTTCGCGGCACCGTCCGAGGCGTTGGAACATCCGGCGGATAGCCCATGCGCGACTTCTTCACATCCCTGAAACGACCCGCTCTCGGCACCGCGTTCGGCGTCATGCTGGGGCTGTTGTCGTTTGGCCAGGCGGCCGAAGCCGCCAATCCGCTGGAGCTGAATTTCGGACTGTTCGGGCCGCGCTACGACGGACGGGTCAAGGAGTGCACTGCCGCACTTGGCACCATCACCAACCAGTTCTGGGAGAAGGAAAGCACCTACTGGAACTCGTCGCTGCGGATCACCGCCTACGGCCAGGTCCATGAAACCGCGTTCCGGCCCTGGCAGTCCGACAACATTCCGCGCCGCTATTGCAGCGCCGACGTGATGCTGAGCGACGGCAAGATGCGCCAGGTGCACTACTCGATCATCGAAGACGGCGGCTTTGCCGGCTTCGGCCAGGGCGTCGAATGGTGCGTCACCGGGCTCGACCGCAACTGGGCCTATAATCCCAGCTGCAAGGCCGCTAGGCCCTGAACTGTACCCGGACACCGTCAACCTGACCCAGCCCTTTCTTTGCATGGGGTCGTTTTCGCATTTTTGTTCTTGAAATGTTCCGCTCGCCTGCTAGGCTCCCGGGCGGTTTCGGGTATGGGAGCGTCGCCATGTTTCGTCCTTCGCGGATTTGGATTTCGCAGGCCTTGATCTCATTCGGTCTGTTCGCCGCGGCCGCCCTGACCGGCATCGCGGGACCGGCTTCGGCGCAGGATCGCCGCCAGAATGCTCCCGGCGAGTTCGATTTCTACGTGCTGTCACTGTCCTGGTCGCCCTCCTACTGCGAGGAAGCGGCCGAGCGCGGCAACAACGGGCGTTCGCAGCAGATCCAGTGCGGCCGGCCCTACACCTTCGTGGTCCACGGGTTGTGGCCGCAATATGAGCGCGGCTTTCCCAATTACTGCCTGCGGCCGTCGCCGCGGCTCGATCGCAATATCATGACGTCGATGCTGGATGTGATGCCGGCCCCCGGGCTGATCTTTGCCGAATGGGACAAGCACGGCACCTGCTCCGGGCTCGGCGCGCGGGCCTATTTCGAGACCATCCGCAAGGCCCGGGCCGCCGTGAAGATTCCGCCGGAATATCTCGAATTGGCCGCCGAGAAGACCCTGGCACCGGCCGAGATCGAGGAAGCCTTCATCAAGGTCAATCCGGGCTTGAGCGCCTCCGCGATTGCGGTGGTCTGCGGCAAGAGGCGGCTCAGCGAGGTGCGCATCTGCATGAGCAAGGATCTGCAGTTCCGCGCCTGCGAGGAGACCGATCGCCGCGCCTGCCGCCGCGACGAGGTGGTGATGCCGCCGATGCGGGGCGGCTGAGGAATGACGTGGGTTACTTTCGTCGCCTGATGTCGTAACCCCTCTGCCATGAACTACCGTCACGCCTTTCATGCAGGCTCGTTCGCCGATGTCATCAAGCACATCGTGCTGGTGCGCATGCTGACCTATCTGCAGGAAAAGCCGGCGGCGTTTCGCGTCATCGACACCCATGCCGGCGCCGGGGTCTACGATCTCACCTCGGAGGAAGCGCGCCGCGGCGGCGAGTGGACCACGGGAATTGCGCGCATCATGCAGGCGCGGTTCTCGGAAACGACCGCACCGCTGATCAAGCCTTATCTCGACATCGTCAGGGCCTTCAATCCGCAGCGCGACCTCGTGGCCTATCCCGGCTCGCCGCTGATCGCGCGAGCGCTGCTGCGGCCGCAGGATCGGCTGACCGCCTGCGAGGTCGAGCCGAAGGCGCGCAAGCGCCTGATCGAGGCGCTGCGGCGCGACACCCAGGCCCGGGTGGTCGACCTCGACGGCTGGATGGCGCTGCCGGCCTTCGTGCCACCGAAGGAGCGGCGCGGGCTGATTTTGATCGACCCGCCCTTCGAGGCAAAGGACGAGTTCGAACGGCTGGCCGACGGCTTCGCCGGGGCCTTCGCGAAGTGGCCGACCGGCAGCTACCTGCTGTGGTATCCGGTGAAAAGCCGGCGCGCCACCGACGAGCTGGCGCGGCATGTCGCCGGGGTGGCCAGTTCCACAGCACCGCCGGGAAAATGCCTGCGGCTGGAATTCAGCGTGGCGCCGCAGGTCGCAGGCGGCGGCCTGACCTCGACCGGCCTGTTGATGGTCAACCCGCCATGGACGCTGATGGGCGAGTTGAAGGCGATCCTTCCCGAACTGGAAAAGCCGCTCGGCCAGGGCGGCGCCGGCCGCTTCCGGCTGGAGGTACCCAAACCGTAGTAAGCCCGAGGCCCCCGGGGCTGCGGCGGACGGCCACCCGCAAAAGTCCGATCAGAACGGTAGGCAATTTGCCGGGAACTATATTATGCTCCGCCCTACAGGGACTGGCTTACGTTCCGCTTTCGCGAATGGAAGCGGCGGAGTGACAAGGCCTCGTAGAATGCCAAGACGGATCGGCGTGACGGCCTAATCCGCAAGTGGCCAAGCTCTCCGGCAGCGAATGTCCGGTCGGGCCGCTGCGCGCGAGACGCGCAGCAGCTGGAGCAATACGGGGGAGGAGTTTCCCGATGGCCATGACGGGTACGGTCAAGTTCTTCAACGGAGAACGTGGCTATGGCTTCATCAAGCCCGATGACGGCGGTCGCGATGTGTTCGTGCACATCACCGCGGTGGAGCGGGCCGGGTTGAAGGATCTGACCGAAGGACAGCGCATCACCTTCGAGGTCGAGCCGGACAAGAAGGGCAAGGGCCCGAAGGCGGTCAACCTCGTGATTTCCTAGCGCCGCGTTCAAAATCATTTTGACGAAATCGGGCTGCTCACTTCGTCATGCCCGGGCTAAAGCGCCAACGGGTCCGCGCGTAGCGCGGCCCTATGATACCAACGGCCGCGGCTTTTGACTCATTTTGGGATTCCCAAATCAGAGAAACTCTGACTCGATGTTTGCTTTTGAGAGGAGCAGCATCGATGGGTGGAGCGGTTAGGATCCTACGGCTTGATTTGACGGCAAAGGACCTTCGTGCGGCGGCGGGCCGGGAGAAGGATGGTTCAGCAGCACGGCGGATGTTGGCTCTTGCGATGGTGCTCGATGGGATGGATCGCAAGTCGGCGGCGGAGAGCTGCGGCATGGATCGCCAGACCCTGCGGGATTGGGTGCATCGCTACAACGCTGAGGGCTTGGACGGCCTGCACGATTTGAAGACGCCAGGTCCCACGCCAAAACTCACAGCGGAGCAGCAAGCCGAACTGGCCAAGCTGGTTGAGGCCGGGCCCGATCCGGCTCGCCATGGGGTAGTGCGCTGGCGGCGCGTGGATTTGCGCGACGAGTTGCAACGGCGCTTTGGCGTCGCATTGCATGAACGCTCGGTCGGCAAGGTGCTGGCGAAGCTCGGCTACCGCCGGCTCTCGGTGCGTCCGCGCCATCCGCAGGCCGACGAAGAAGCCCAGGAGGCCTTTAAAAAAACTTTGCCGCAACGGTCGCGGCGCAACTCCCCGACCGCGCGAAAGACAAACCCATCGAAATCTGGTTCCAGGACGAAGCCCGCATCGGCCAGCAAGGGACGCTGACCCGCGTCTGGGCCAAGCGAGGAACACGGCCTCGTGCGCCACGCGACCAACGCTACGAGTGGGCTTACATTTTTGGCGCCGTCTGTCCGCAACGCCGAGCTACGGCGGCGCTCGTCCTGCCCGCCGCCGATACCGATGCCATGTCCATGCATCTGGCCGAAATCGGCCGCCGTGTTGCGCCGGGAGCACATGCTGCGCTCGTCATTGATGGCGCAGGCTATCACGTCGCGGCGCGTCTCTCCGTTCCAAGCAACATCACGCTCGTCCGCCTGCCGCCCTACGCTCCAGAGCTGAACCCGGTCGAGAATGTCTGGGAATATCTGCGCGGCAACAAACTCGCCATCACCGTGTTCGAAAGCTACGACGACATTGTCGACAAATCCTGCGCTGCTTGGCGCTTCTTCGCCGACGACCCCGAGCGCGTTGCCTCAATCACATCCAGAACCTGGGCGACGGTCATTCCTTGAGGCCGTTGGTATGACAGGCTCCGCGCGTCTTCGCGCAGATGACACGGGCATCCAAACGCGCATTTTGAGACCGCAAAAAAATCCCGGCCGCTGCAAGCGGCCGGGAGGTTAAGATGGTCCAGTTTTCTTGTTTAGAAGTGATAGTTCACGCCGGCGCGCACCAGGCCGAAGCGATATCCGTTCGACGCCCCAGTGATGGTGAAGTTGGAGTTGGCGAGATCGACGTAGAGATATTCGATCTTGGCGCTCCAGTTCTGGGCGAGGCCGAACTCGGCGCCGGCGCCCACGGTCCAGCCGGCGTTGGTATGAGTCTCCGACAGCCCGAAGGTCTCGCCGCGCAATTCGCCGAACGCCAGACCGCCGGTGCCGAAGAACAGGATGTTGCTGAAGGCGTAGCCGACCCGGCCGCGTACCGTACCGAACCACGGATTCGAGAATTTCCAGGGTGCGAAGGTTTCATCGGCGCCGGTCGCCTGGATGTCGGCTTCGGCGCCGAACACCCACGGGCCGGTCTGCCAGTTGTAGCCGCCCTGCACGCCGCCCGCGAAACCCGACGGCTTGGTCGGGTTGTTGTCGACCTTGCCCCAGGCATAGCCGATATTGCCGCCGAGATAGGGGCCGGCCCAGCTATAGGCATTGAGCGGCTGGTTGACGGTATAGGGAGCCCGCGTTCCGTAATTCATGTCGGCCGCCTGCGCCGCCATGGTCCAGCCTGCGGCGACCAGCGCCACCGCGCCCGATACGAACTTCTTCATCGCACTCTCCCAACGCAACTGCCGTGACCTTCCGCTTCGAAAGGCGCCCGGCGGGGCGCGATGCGAAGCCGCATGGTTACGGAACTCGATCTTTTTCTGATAAGATTTATCGAGAGTTTTAAGTTAAAGGCTTGTTAAGGCCGGTTACCGCCCGCTCATCATTCTTAACAAAGCGTTACGCGGCGGATCCGGCGCGCCGGATCGCAGCGGCGGAGGCTGCGCCTTCCGTCCCCGCCGCAACGCTGGCGATGCCCGGCCCCAGCGCTTAAGTATTCGGCCGATGGACAACGATTCTACCGACAATCCCAAGGTTTCCGCCCCGCGGACGGCGCGGCGCGGTTCCGGTCCGGCCTCCCGGCCTGCGGATCTGCCGCCGCCGCACCCGGCACTGGAGGATATCGACCCGGCGACGGCGGGCATCGAAGAGGACGACGAGGCGCGGCTGCCGGAGGCCCCGGACGAATCAGCCGAAGCGCTGCCGGAAGGCCGGCTCGCGTTCGGCCATGCCGCGATCGAGCAGGCAGTGCGGCTCGCGCCGACCTCGCCCGGCGTCTACCGCATGCTCAATGCCGGAAACGACGTGCTCTATGTCGGCAAGGCGAAAAACGTCCGCAAGCGGCTCTCCTCCTATGCGCGGGTTTCGGCGCCGCAGCCGGCGCGCATCCTGCGCATGATCGCCGCCACGGTTTCGGTCGAGATCGTGTCGACCTCGACCGAAACCGAGGCGCTGCTGCTGGAAGCCAATCTGATCAAGCAGCTGCGGCCGCGCTTCAATGTGCAGCTGCGCGACGACAAATCGTTTCCCTATATCCTGATTACCGGCGACCACTGGGCGCCGCAGATCCTCAAGCATCGCGGCGCACAGTCGCGACCCGGACGGTACTTCGGTCCATTCGCCTCGGCGGGCGCGGTCAATCGTACCATCACCGCGCTACAGCGCGCCTTTCTGGTGCGCTCCTGCACCGACGCGTTCTTCGAAAGCCGCACCCGGCCCTGCCTGCTCTATCAAATCCGCCGCTGTGCCGGGCCTTGCACCGGCGAGATCGATTTTCCCGGCTATACCGAACTGGTGCGCGAGGCGACGGATTTCCTCTCCGGCCGCAGCCGTGCGGTGAAGCAGGAGCTTGCCGGCGAGATGGAGAAGGCTTCGGCCAATCTCGCCTTCGAGACCGCGGCACTTTACCGCGACCGGCTCGCCGCCCTGTCCGCGATCCAGTCGCAGCAGGGCATCAATCCGCACACCGTCGAGGAAGCCGACGTCTTCGCCATCCATCAGGAGGGCGGCTATTCCTGCATCGAGGTGTTCTTCTTCCGCACCGGGCAGAACTGGGGCAACCGCGCCTATTTTCCCCGCGCGGAGAAATCCTTCACCCCGGAAGAGGTGCTGTCCTCTTTCCTCGCCCAATTCTACGACGACAAGCCGCCGCCGAAACTCATCCTGCTGTCGCATGCGATCGAGGAGACCGGGCTCTTGGCCGATGCGCTTTCGATCAAGGCCGGATTCAAGGTGGAGATCGCCACGCCCCGGCGCGGCGAAAAGAAGGAGCTGATCATCCACGCGCTCACCAATGCGCGCGAGGCGCTGGGCCGCAAGCTGGCCGATACCGCCACCCAGGGCCGGCTGCTGCAGGGGCTGGTCGCCACGCTCGGGCTGACGCATCCACCGAAGCGGATCGAGGTCTACGACAACAGCCACATCCAGGGCACCAACGCGGTCGGCGCCATGATCGTGGCGGGGCCGGATGGCTTCATCAAGAACCAGTACCGCAAGTTCAACATCAAGTCCGAAGGCCTGACGCCGGGCGACGACTACGCGATGATGCGCGAGGTGCTGCAGCGCCGCTTCAAGCGGCTGATGGCGCAGGCCGCCGAAGGCGACGCCGCCAAAGCCAAAGCGGACGACGATTCGTTTCCGCAATGGCCCGACCTCGTCATCATCGACGGCGGCCGCGGCCAGCTCAACGCCGTCCGGGAGATCTTCGCCGGCCTTGGACTGACCGGGGTAGCGCTGCTGGCGGTGGCCAAGGGCCCGGACCGCGACGCCGGCCGCGAGACCCTGTTCATGCCGGACAAGGAGCCGCTGAAGCTCGAGCCGCGCGACCCCGTACTGTATTTCATCCAGCGGCTGCGCGACGAGGCGCACCGATTCGTGATCGGCTCGCACCGCAAGCTGCGCAAGAAGGACATTCGCGAAGCCGGCCTGCAGGAGATCCCCGGCATCGGACCGTCCCGCAAGCGGGCCTTGCTGCACCATTTCGGAACGTTGAAGGAGATCGAGCGGGCCTCGATCGCCGATCTCGGCAAGGTTCCGGGCGTCAGCGCCGAAAGCGCCCGCAAGATTTTCGAGTTTTTCCACGCGCAGCCGGGATAGGGGCGGTTTCGCGTGCCAGATTTGCGTCGTCTGCAAGGGATCATGGGCGCCGCACGGTTGACCTCCAGGCTTGGGCGGTATTGGTAAGACAGATGAACATCGCGACCACAAAGGGGACGGCCAGGAGCTCGCTGTCCCTGCCGAATATCCTGACCTACGGCCGGATCGCCGCGATTCCGGTGGTAATCGGCTGCGTCTTTGCCCAATCCGTGATGGACGGCCCGTTGTGGCTGCGCTGGGTGGCGCTGGCGGTATTCATTGCGGCCGGGATCACCGATTATCTCGACGGCTATTATGCGCGGATCTGGGATCAGCAGTCGGCCTTCGGCCGGATGCTCGATCCAATCGCCGACAAGCTTTTGGTCGCATCCTGCCTGTTGATGCTGGCGGCGGACTCCAGCATCCACGGCTGGACGCTGTGGGCGGCCATCGTGATCCTGTGCCGCGAAATCCTGGTGTCGGGCCTGCGCGAATATCTCGCCGCTTTGCGGGTCAGCGTACCCGTCACCAGGCTCGCGAAATGGAAGACCACCATCCAGCTGGTCGCGATCGGATTCCTGATCGCCGGCGAAGCCGGCGAGATGATATTGCCCGCGACCACGCTGATCGGCATCGCCCTGCTGTGGTTGTCGGCGATCTTCACCATCTACACCGGCTGGGACTATTTCCGCGCCGGCATTCATCATCTCATCGAGGAGGATGGGGGATGAAGGTCAAGTATTTCGCCTGGGTGCGCGAACGGATCGGAAAAGCCGAGGAAACGATCGAACCGCCACCCAATGTGCGCACCGTAGACGATCTGATCGCCTGGCTGGCGGGCCGCGGCGAGACCTACGCTTACGCCTTCGAGAAGCCCAAGGTGATTCGCGCCGCGATCGACCACGCCCACGTCAAGCCGGACGCCGCGATCGCCGGTGCCCGTGAGATCGCCTTTTTTCCGCCGATGACCGGCGGCTGATCCGATGACCGCGATCGTCACCGTCCGCATCCAGGAGGCCGATTTCGACATCGGCCGCGAGATCGCGGCGATGACGAGCGCGCGCACCGACATCGGCGCCGTCGTCAGTTTCTCCGGAATCTGCCGCGGCAGCGAAAACGGCGAGAGCATCGCCGCGCTGACGCTCGAACATTATCCGGGCATGGCGGAAGCCGAGATCATGCGGCACGCCGAGACCGCGATGGCGCGCTGGCCGCTGACCGGGCTGACCGTGATCCATCGCGTCGGCCGCATCGCGCCCGGTGAAAATATCGTGCTGGTGCTGACGGCTTCCGCCCATCGGCAGGCGGCGTTCCAGGCGGCGGAGTTCTTGATGGATTACCTGAAGGCCAATGCGCCGTTCTGGAAGCGCGAGGAAAGCGCCGCGGGCACGAGTTGGGTCGAAGCGCGCGGCCATGACGACGACGCCGCCGCGCGCTGGACCAAATCCTGATGGCCAGGCGCTCGAAACCGGCAGCCAAGCGGCCCGCCGCCGCCAAGCTCCCCAAGGTCGCATCCGGCGAATTGCTGACGCTGCTCGATTTCGTGCGCTATGCGACGAGCCGCTTCGTCGAGGCCAAACTGGCGTTCGCGCACGGCACCACCGATCCGGTGGCGGAAGCCGCCTTCCTGGTCTGCGAAACGCTGCATCTGCATCCCGACCAGTTCGAGGCCTTCGCGACCGCGCGGGTCACGGCGCAGGAGGCCAGGGCGATCCTCGACGTGATCGCGCGCCGCGTCGCCACGCGGAAACCGGCCGCCTATCTCGTCAACAGGATCTACATGCGCGGCCTGCCGTTCTATGTCGACGAACGCACCATCGTGCCGCGCTCCTTTATCGGCGAGTTGCTGGACTCCCATTTCGGCGGCGAGGATGACGACGCCGGCGGCTCGCTGATCGACGATCCGCGGGCGATAGAAAGCGTGCTCGACCTCTGCACCGGCTCGGGCTGTCTTGCGATCCTCGCCAGCCGGCGATTCCCCAATGCCCGGATCGACGCGGTGGATATCTCCAGGGACGCGCTGGCCGTCGCCGCGCGCAATGTCGCCGATTACGGCCTGCAGGACCGGGTGACGCTGCACCGGGGCGACCTGTTCAAGCCGGTCGGCGGCAAGCGTTACGACCTGATCATTTCCAATCCGCCCTATGTCGACGCCGAAGGCATGGCCGGTCTGCCGCGCGAATGCCGCGCCGAGCCGAAGCTCGCCTTCGACGGCGGCGCCGACGGGCTCGACATTGTCAGGCGCATTCTCGATGAGGCCGGGCGGCACCTGACGCCGCAGGGCGGGCTGTTGTGCGAGATCGGCCGTTGCCGGCCCGCGCTGGAGGCCGCCTACCCGCAGCTCCCACTGCTGTGGCTCGACACCGAGGAGTCCGACGGCGAAGTATTCTGGATCGCCGCCGCCGATCTCTGAGCGCACAAACCGTCCTCAATCCGCCCGATTGAGCGGAAATATTGCGGTGCATTGGCGTTCCCGTCGCGCGGCGAAGCTGATAGCCTGTGCAAATAGCGCCACGCCCCAAAATTGAAGAGGCCCCCATGCTGGACAAGAGCCCGAAGCCCACCGCCGTCAACGTCCCCAACGACCTTGCCGCGCACTGGATGCCGTTCACCGCCAACCGTGCGTTCAAGAAGAACCCGCGGCTGCTCGCCGGCGCCAAGGACATGCATTATTTCACCGTCGACGGCCGCAAGATCATCGACGCCGCCGCGGGCATGTGGTGCTGCAATGCCGGCCATGGCCGCAGCCAGATTGCGGAAGCGATCGGCAAGCAGGCCGTAGCGCTCGACTACGCCCCGCCGTTCCAGTTCGGCATTCCGCAGGCCTTCGAACTCGCCAGCCGGATCGCCGATCTCGCGCCCAAGGGCCTCGATCACGTGTTCTTCTGCAACTCCGGATCGGAGGCTGCCGATACCGCGCTCAAGATCGCGCTGGCCTATCACCAGACCCAGGGTCAGGGCACCCGCACCCGGCTGATCGGCCGGGAGCGCGGCTATCACGGCGTCGGCTTCGGCGGCACTTCCGTCGGCGGCATCGTCAATAACCGCAAGATGTTCGGCACGCTGCTCGCCGGCGTCGATCACCTGCCCCACACCTATGACCGCGACAAGCAGGCCTTCACCAAGGGCGAGCCGGAATATGGCGCACACTTTGCCGACGAACTGGAGCGGCTGGTCAATTTGCACGGCGCCTCAACCATCGCCGCCGTGATCGTCGAGCCGATGGCGGGATCGACCGGCGTGCTGCCGGCGCCGAAGGGCTATCTCAAGCGGCTGCGCGAGATCACCCAGAAGCACGGCATTCTCCTGATCTTCGACGAAGTCATCACCGGCTACGGCCGGCTCGGTTTTGCGTTTGCCGCCGAACGCTACGGCGTATTGCCGGACATGCTGACCTTCGCCAAGGGCATCACCAACGGTGCGGCGCCGATGGGCGGCGTGCTGGTGCGCGACACCATCCACGACGCCTTCATGAGCGGCCCGGAACACATGGTCGAACTGACCCACGGCTACACCTATTCGGCGCACCCGATCGCCTGCGCCGCGGCGCTCGCGACCCTCGATATCTACCGCGACGAGAAGCTGTTCGAGCGCGCCAACAAGCTCGAGCCGAAATTCGCCGACGCCGTGATGTCGCTGAAGAACGAGCCCAATGTAGTCGACATCCGCACCGTCGGCCTGACCGCCGGCATCGACCTCGCGTCGCGCCCGGATATGCCCGGCAAGCGCGGCTTCGACGGGCTGAACAGCGCCTTCCACGACAACGACCTGATGCTGCGGGTCGCTGGCGACACCCTGGCGCTGACGCCGCCCTTGATCGTCACCGAAGACCAGATCGGCGAGATCATCGCCAAGGTCGCCAAGGTGATCCGCGCAGTAGCGTAGCTCCGCCGCGGCTTCTTCACCTCGCCCCGCTTGCGGGGCGAGGGAGAGCACTTCCGCCGCCGAGCCAGAATAAGCTTGAGCCGGAGGACAGTTCCTCGCCGTTCAAAATAACACTAGCCCTGCGAATCAACATTGATGCTAAGCTTGCGCCGCTTGGGGGAGCGCACGATACGACCGATGCCTGATGGTTGCGCGTTTTCCGAAAGCGGGGGCAGTCTGGTCTTGAGGGCGTTGCGCGCGACATGATCCGCATTTCCACGATTTTCATCGCCATCTGCATGGTGCTGGTGGCAGCCTCCCTCGGCCTGATCCTGTATTCGGTGGCGGGCATCAGCGGATCGGAATCCGCGATCGTGGCGCTGACCGCGCTGACGTTCCTGATCCTCTACAACGCCGTGTCGATGCGGCTGCGCGACCGCACCGACGTCGGCGGCCAGATCGCCGACCTGTCGCGCGGCACCGCCGACCTCGCACGCCAGGTCGCCGAATTCGGGCGCCGCCTCGCTGCCGTCGAGGGCCGGGTGGTGTCGGCCAATTCGGCCGGCGCCGACCGCATCCAGGCCGTGGTCGGCGAAATCAACGAGCTCGGCATGCTGGTCAAGCAGCTCGCGGTCTCCGTCGCCAGCCATGACGACCTGCTGGCCTCGGGCGCCGCCGCCGCAGCTCAGCCACCGGCCAGGCCGGACAACGAAGCGCAGGAGGAATCGCCGCTCGCCGCCGAGGAAACCGGCACCGCAGCCGAGGCCCCTGCCGTAGCAACCGTTGCCGCGGCAGCCCCCACTCCCGCCGCCCCTGCCGCCGCCGGGACCGCGCCTTCGCGCAGCCAGGCGCAGCTGCTCGCCGCGGTCAAAAGCGCGGTCGAGGAAAACCGCATCGATATCTATCTGCAGCCGATGGTGACGCTGCCTCAGCGCAAGGTGCGCTTCTACGAGGCGGTGACGCGGCTGCGCGACGACAGGGACCAGATTCTCGCCGCCGAGGATTTCATCGCCGTCGCCGAAGCCGGCGGGCTGATCGGGCGGATCGACAACATGGTGATGCTGCGTTGCGTGCAGGTGCTGCGCCGGCTCATGGTGCGCAACAAGGATGTCGGGATCTTCTGCAATGTCGCCGCGGCGACGCTCGGCAATCCCGCCACCTTCGCGCACTGCCTCGATTTCCTCGAAGCCAATCGCGCGCTGGCGCCGTCCTTCGTGCTCGAATTCAAGCAGGCGACGTTCCGCAACCTCGGTCCGACCGAGACCGAACATCTCGCGGCGCTGGCGCAGCGCGGCTTCCGTTTTTCGATCGATCACGTCACCGACCTGCGGATCGAGCCGCGGGAACTTGCCGACCGCGGCGTCCGCTTCATCAAGGTGCCGGCGTCGCTGCTGCTGGACCCGAAGCAGACCTCCACATCCGACATTGACCCCTCGGACCTTTCCGACCTGCTCGGCCGCTTCGGCATCGACCTGATCGCCGAACGGATCGAGGGGGAACGCGCCGTGGTCGATCTGCTCGACTATGACGTGCGGTTCGGACAGGGATTTCTGTTTGCACCGCCCCGGCCGTTGCGGCCGGAGGGGGCATCTGCTACCGGCGGGGCCACTCCAGACAAGGCGCAGGAACCCAATGGCTCCAGCAATACGACTCCGCTCAACAGTCCGGCCATCGAGCCCCCGCCGCGGGCAACCGGCAATGCCGCACTGGCGCGCCGCGCCGCCGGACCGGGCTGACCGGCGTTCCCCGTCATGACGGCGCTGACGTTCGTCGAGAAGCTGCGCGACCTCGTTGATGGCGTCGACGTCGTGCTCTCCGATATCTGGGGCGTGGTTCACAACGGGCTCGAGGCCTTTCCCGAAGCCTGCGAGGCGCTGCATACGTTTCGTGCCCGGGGCGGCGCGGTCATTCTGATCACCAACGCGCCAAGGCCCGCGGACTCCGTGCAGCGGCAATTGCGCAAGATGGGGATCGCCGACGAGACCTATGACGCCATCGTCAGTTCAGGCGACCTGACTCGGCATTTCGTCGCCGGCCATCCGGGCAAGAAGATGTTCTGGCTCGGCCCGGAGCGCGACAACTCGATCTATCGCGGCTTGGATCCGGTGCTCGCGCCGCTGGAGCAGGCCGACTACATCGTCTGCACCGGCCTGTTCGACGACGAAACCGAATCCGCCGAGGACTATCGCGGGATGATGCTGAAGGCCCGCGAGCGCAAGCTGACGCTGATCTGCGCCAATCCCGACATCGTCGTCGAGCGCGGCGACCGACTGATCTATTGCGCCGGCGCGATCGCTGAACTCTACCGCGAACTCGGCGGCGAGGTGATCTTCTACGGCAAGCCGCACCGGCCGATCTACGAACGCGCCATGGAGCTCGCCGCCGAGCGCCACAACCATCCGATCGAGCTCAACCGCGTGCTGGCGATCGGGGATTCCGTGCGGACGGACCTGGCCGGCGCGCACGGCTTCGGCATCAATTGCCTGTTCGTGACCCGCGGCATCCACTCCGAGGAGTTCGAGGGCATCGACCAGCTCGACCCGGCGTCGGTGAAGGAATTGTTCGGCCATCCGCCAAAGGCGCTGACGCGGGAGCTGAGATGGTAGGCGGGTTCTAGCCGTCAACTTGGATGCGTCGTCCCGGCATTCGCGGGACGACACCCGAAGGTGTGTTGCGCGCGTTACGCGTTCGCCATGTCCGGGAACACCGCCTCGATCTTGGTCTTCAGCGTGGCTGCGTTGAACGGCTTGACGATGTAATTGTTCACGCCGGCCTTCTTGGCGGCGATGACGTTTTCGGTCTTGGATTCGGCCGTGATCATGATGAACGGGGTGGTGGCGAGATTGGGGTCGGCGCGAACCTCCCGGAGCAGGTCGTAGCCGGTCATCGGCTCCATATTCCAGTCGGAGATCACCAGCCCGTACTTCTTGCCGCGCATCTTGTTGAGCGCCGCCGATCCATCGTTGGCGTCATCAATATTCTCGAAGCCGAGCTGCTTCAGAAGATTTCGGATGATGCGGATCATGGTGCTGTAGTCATCCACCACCAGAACCGGCATCGACAGATCAACCGCCATCTTCACTCCCCTACACGACGCTTACGCCACAAACCATCGACAGGGCTGCGCTACCCGCAGTCCTCCTCCAATCAGTAGCATCAGGCGTTAAACAGCCCGTTAACCGACCTCTGCGGGAAAAATGGGCAAGATACCCGCTCTGCGGCGGCCCGGGCCCCGCTTGACTTCATCGGGGCCGCCACGTCACGGTCCCGGCCCCACCCGCGTTTGTTGTTTTGACGCGTTTTCCTGACGCAAACCGGTACCCACTTCGCTTGAAAACGCTATAGGCCGAAGAACCCCTGAAAATGACGCCTGGCTTCTTTGTTATCCGCGACACCACGCCCGCGACCGCGATTCCCCGGGGGGCCGTGGTGGCGATGGGCAATTTCGACGGCGTCCACCTCGGCCACCGCGCGGTGATCGAAGCCGCCCTGCAGATGGGGCGCGCCCATGGCCGGCCCGCGCTGGCTGTGACCTTCGAGCCCCACCCGCGCCGCTATTTCAGCCCGAACACCCCCCAGTTCCGGCTGACCGACGAGGCCGCCAAGCTCAGGCTCTTGGCCGGGACCGGGCTTTCCGGCGCGGTGGTGATGACCTTCGACAAGGGCCGCGCCGGGACCACCGCGCAGGATTTCATTCACCATGACCTGATCGAACGGCTCGGAATCAGCGGGATTGCGGTCGGCTACGACTTTCATTTCGGCAAGGGCCGGGTCGGCTCGCCGAGCCTTCTGGTCTCTGAAGCCCCCCGGCTCGGCATCGAGGTCGACGTCCAGGCCCATGTCGATATCGAGGAACGGCCGGTCTCCTCCAGCGCGATCCGGATGGCGCTGGCGGAGGGACAGATCGGCGACGCCACCACGATGCTCGGCGGCCCGTGGTTCATTACCGGCGAGGTGATCCATGGCGAGAAACGCGGCCGCGATCTCGGCTATCCCACCGCCAATATCCGCCTCGACAAGAATTGCGGGCTCAAGCACGGCATCTATGCGGTGCGGGTCGGCCGCGGCCAAGGAAAAGATCAGGTGCGGATCAATGGCGTGGCCAGCTTCGGCCGCCGCCCGACCTTCGACAATGGTGCGCCGCTGCTGGAGGTCTTTCTGTTCGACTTCAAGGGCGACCTTTATGGGGAGACGCTGGATGTCGCCTTCATCGCCTTCATTCGCGAGGAATTGAAGTTCGACTCGGTCGAGGCGCTGGTGACCCGGATGGACGATGACAGCGCCATCGCCCGCGCGGCCCTGGCCGCCGCGCCGGACGCCTTCCCGAAGCTCGGGGTGGTCGGTTGATCGCCTGCCGGATCGCCGGACGGCGGGGCTTTGCGATTCCCCCGGCCGGCTGCTATGGAAAGCCCATGTTTGCGCGGCGCACCATCAGCATTAGCGGCCCGGCTTCCGCCTGAGTTTCGGCTCGGCGCAAGACCGGGATTTCCCTCGTTCATCCGCGAATGAATCGCGTTTCCAGCGCCCTTCGAGCCAAACCAGAGCATTCATGTCCGAAAAGCCGCAAAAGTCCGACGCATCAGATTATTCCAAAACCCTGTTCCTGCCGCAGACGGAATTCCCGATGCGCGCCGGCCTGCCGCAGCGGGAGCCGGAGATCCTGGCCCGCTGGAACGAAATCGGCCTCTACGATCAATTGCGAAAGTCCGCCGCCGGCCGGGCGAAATTCGTGCTGCATGACGGCCCGCCCTATGCCAACGGCAACATCCATATCGGGCACGCGCTGAACAAGATCCTCAAGGACGTCGTGACCAAGAGCCAGCAGATGCTCGGCTTCGATTCCAATTACGTGCCGGGCTGGGACTGCCATGGCCTGCCGATCGAATGGAAGATCGAGGAAGAGAACTACCGCTCCAAGGGCAAGCAGAAGCCGGACTTCAAGGACTCCGCCGCCATGGTGGCGTTCCGCAGGGAGTGCCGCGCCTATGCGACGTACTGGCTCAATGTGCAGCGCGAGGAATTCAAAAGGCTCGGCATCATCGGCGACTGGGATCATCCCTACGCCACCATGAGCTATCCCGCCGAGGCGCAGATCGCGCGCGAACTGATGAAGTTCGCCGCCAACGGCACGCTCTATCGCGGCTCCAAGCCGGTGATGTGGAGCGTGGTGGAAAAAACCGCGCTGGCGGAAGCCGAAGTCGAATACGAGGACTACACCTCGGATACGGTGTGGGTGAAGTTTCCGGTTAGGCGGATCGAAGGAGCCGCTCAAGGCGGACGCCTTGAGACCGGCAAACCAATTCCCTCGATGACCACGAGCGAGATGTGGCTTCAGGGCGCGTCAGTTGTCATTTGGACGACTACTCCATGGACACTGCCTGGAAACCGAGCCATCAGCTACTCTCCCAAGATCTCATACAGTGTGTACGAGGTAACGGAGGCTCCTGCGGATAATTGGGCTAAGCTTGGAGAGAAATTTGTCTTGGCTGATCGACTAGCTGAGGACGTTTTCAAGCAAGCGCGCGTAACGAAATTTGAGAAGCGCCGAGCTATCACTGCGGCGGACTTGGCTAGGGTAATCTGTGATCATCCATTGAATACCAACCAAGACGGTTACGAATTCGCGGTCCCGCTTCTCTCTGGCGAGCACGTCACCGACGACACCGGCACCGGCTTCGTCCACACCGCGCCCGGCCATGGCCGCGAAGATTTCGATGTCTGGATGGCAAGCGCCCGCGCGCTGGAAGCGCGCGGCATCAACACCACCATCCCCTACACCGTCGACGAAAACGGCGCCTTCACCGATCACGCCCCCGGCTTCACCGGCAAACGCGTCATCAACGACAAGGGCGAAAAGGGCGACGCCAACGAGGCCGTGATCAAGGCGCTGGTCGAGGCCGGCATGCTCTTGGCGCGCGGCCGGCTCAAGCATCAATATCCGCATTCATGGCGGTCGAAGAAGCCGGTGATCTTCCGCAACACGCCGCAATGGTTCATTGCGATGGACAAGGACATCGTCGACGGCGGCAAGGCCAAGCCCGGCGACACGCTGCGCGCCCGCGCGCTGCGTGCGATCTCGGTGACGCAATGGGTGCCGCCGGCGGGCCAGAACCGCATCAACGGCATGATCTCGGGCCGGCCGGACTGGGTGATCTCGCGGCAGCGCGCCTGGGGCGTCCCGATCGCGGTGTTCGTGCGCGAAAAGGGCGACGGCTCCGCCGAGATACTGCAGGACGAAGTGGTCAATCAGCGCATCACCGAAGCCTTCATGGAGGAAGGCGCCGACGCCTGGTACATGGACGGCGCCCGCGAACGCTTTCTCGGGGATCGCGCGGCCGAGGACTGGAAGAAGGTCGACGATATCTGCGACGTCTGGTTCGATTCCGGCTCGACCCACGCCTTCGTGCTGGAAGACCGCCAGAATTTCCCCAGCCTCGGCAACATCGTCCGCAAGGTCGATGGCGGCCAGGACACCGTGATGTATCTGGAAGGTTCGGACCAGCATCGCGGCTGGTTCCATTCCTCGCTGCTGGAGAGCTGCGGCACCCGCGGCCGCGCGCCCTACGACGTCGTGCTGACGCACGGCTTCACGCTCGACGAGAACGGCCGCAAGATGTCGAAGTCGCTCGGCAACACCGTCGAGCCGCAGAAGGTGATGAAGGACTCCGGTGCCGACATCCTGCGGCTCTGGGTCTGCGCCACCGACTACGCCGACGACCAGCGCATCGGCCCGGAGATCCTGAAAAACACCATCGAGACCTACCGCAAGCTGCGCAACTCGATCCGCTGGATGCTCGGCACGCTGGCGCATCTTAAGCCCGGCGACGAGGTCAATCGCGCCGACATGCCCGAGCTCGAGCGGCTGGTCCTGCATCGCCTGGCCGAAGTCGACGCCATCGTGCGCAAGGCCTATGCCGAATTCGACTACAAGACGGTGGTGGCGACGCTTGCGGCGTTCATGAACACCGAGCTGTCGGCGTTCTATTTCGATATCCGCAAGGATACGCTGTACTGCGATCCGCCGTCTTCGCTGGCGCGCAAGGCCGCGCTCACCACGGTCGATATCCTGTGTGACGCGATCCTGAAATGGCTGGCACCCGTGCTCAGCTTCACGGCTGACGAGGCCTGGGTAAACTACCGGCCCGAAGGCACCCGGTCGGTGCACCTCCTCACCTTCCCGACGGACCTCGGCGCCTATCGCGACGATGCGCTGGCGGCGAAATGGGAGATCATCCGCAACGTCCGCCGCGTCGTCACCGGCGCGCTGGAAGTCGAACGCGCCGCCAAGCGCATCGGCTCCTCGCTGGAGGCCTCGCCGCTGGTCTATGTCTCGGACCAGAAGATTTTCGAGACGCTGTTCGATATCGATCTGGCCGAGGTCTGCATCACCTCGAACGCGATGGCGACCAATGACGAGGCGCCGGCGGCCGCGTTCCGCCTCAACGAGGTGCCCGGCGTCGCCGTCGTGGTCGAGAAGGCCGTCGGAACGAAGTGCGCGCGGTCGTGGAAGATACTGCCCACCGTCGGCGAGGATGCCGAATATCCCGACGTCTCGCCGCGCGACGCAAAGGCGCTGCGCGAATGGAAGGCGCTGGGAGTGACCGTGTAGTTCTTGTCGTCCCCGCGAACGCGGGGACCCATGACCACCGGCGTCAGCGATAGACAAAGGAAGATGAAGAGTAGTCTTTCCAAACAGAACCGGCACGGCGTGTGGGTCCCGGCGTTCGCCGGGACGACATCTTATTTTGCGGCGACGGGGTCGCCATGAACTCCCACCTCCGCGCCGGGGTGATCGCCGCCATGGTCGCGCTCGTGCTCGACCAGGCGTCGAAACTCTGGCTGCTGTTCGTGTTCGACATCGCCCGCCGCGGCGCGGTGAAGGTCACGCCATTCTTCGACCTGGTGCTGGCCTGGAATACCGGCATCAGCTACGGCTGGTTCCAGAGCGAAAGCCAGTTCACCCAGATCGTCCTGATGATCGTCAAGGCGGTGGCGGTGGCGGTTCTGGCGGCCTGGATGGCGCGGTCGCGGACCCTGCTGGTGACCGTCGCCCTCGGCCTGATCATCGGCGGCGCCATCGGCAACGCCATCGACCGCTTCGCCTATGGCGCGGTAGTCGATTTCGCCCTGTTCCACCTCCAGATCGGGGGAAAAACCTTCAATTGGTACGTGTTTAACCTTGCCGACGTGGCGATTGTTGCCGGGGTAGCGGCCCTGCTGTATGATTCTTTGTTAGGGGTACCCGCCGCAAAAGCGCCCTGATCCCGGCTGATACGAGCCCTCCAGGCAGGAACGAAGCTGCGCCTCACATCGGCGCCCCTCGCGAAGATTTTTGAACAGGAACAACGCGATGCGCGACACCGAAGCCAGCGGTTGGATTGTGCAAAACCCGTGGAGAGTGCTGAAGCTTGCCGCCGTCGCGCTGGGCATCGGTCTCGTGATGACATCAGGCGCTGTGCGCGCCCAAGACGATGAAGAGGACGACAAGACCTTCGAGGAGAAGATCATCGAAGGTATCATGGCCGGCATCGGCGGCACCAACATGGAGAACCGGGGTATCGAGTACCGCGAGCGGTCGCCGCTGGTGGTGCCTCCCAAGCTCGCCCTGCCGCCGCCGGCTTCCACGTCGGCCGAGGTGAAGGCGCCGAACTGGCCGAAGGATCCGGATGAAGCCCGGCGCAAGGCTGCAATCGCGGCCCGCAAGAAAGAGAACAAGGATCCTCAGCACTCGGCCCGCATCCTGACGCCGAGTGAACTCAATGTCGGCCGAACCGCCGCTCCGGCTCGCAAGGACAATGACCCGATCCAGCCGGGCACTTCGTCCAATCCGATGCTCAGCCCATCGCAGCTTGGTTACGACGGCGGATTGTTCAGGAACATGTTCGGCGGCAACGCCGCCGAAACCGCGCCCTTCCAGGGTGAGCCGACGCGGGACTCCCTGACCCAGCCACCGACTGGCTACCAGACCCCATCGCCGAATTTCGCCTACGGCACCGGACCGAAGGAATCGCTCAACAAGCAATACGACGTAATGTCGGGTAAAGAGCGTTGAAACTGGGCGCCAGCCGCATGGGCGGCCGCGCCAGCTTCAGGACGCGCCGGTTCCCGCCCGGCATCGTGCGTCGGAATGACGAGCGGCAACGCGTCGAACCGAAAGCCGCTTTGCACCATCGAATTTTCTCGAGCGAGGAAGGACCGGCCGCAATCAGCGAATATCCAGGCTGACTGCCGTCAACACACGTCATGACTTCACGACTTCGAATAGCAATCCGCCTCGCTTCGACGCTGGCATTGCTCATTGTGCCGCCGCTGGCCCTGCAGCGCGCCAGCGCCCAGACCACCGTTACCTCCGAGCGTCCCGCCACCTTCACGCTCCCCAACGGCCTACAGGTGCTGGTGATCCCGGATCACCGCACACCCGTCGTCACCCAGATGATCTGGTACAAGGTCGGCTCCGCCGACGAGACGCCCGGCAAATCCGGCCTCGCCCACTTTCTCGAACATCTGATGTTCAAGGGCACCGCCAAGCATCCGGCCGGCGAGTTTTCAAAGACCGTGCTTCGGATCGGCGGCAACGAGAACGCCTTCACCTCGACCGACTACACCGGCTACTTCCAGCGCGTGCCGCGCGAGCAGTTGGCCAAGATGATGGAGTTCGAGGCCGATCGTATGACCGGCCTGATCCTGAAGGACGAAAACGTGCTGCCGGAACGTGACGTCGTGCTGGAAGAATTCAACATGCGGGTCGCCAACAACCCCGACGCGCGGCTGACCGAGCAGATCATGGCGGCGCTGTATCTCAATCATCCTTACGGCCGTCCGGTGATCGGCTGGCGCCAGGAGATCGAAAAGCTCGACCGCGAAGACGCGCTGGCCTTCTACAAGCGCTTCTATGCGCCGAACAATGCGATCCTGGTGATCGCCGGCGACGTCGATGCCAAGGATATCCGCCCGATGGTGGAGCGGACGTTCGGCGATATCCCGGCGCAGCCCGCGATCCCGGCGCACCGGCTGCGGCCGCAGGAGCCGGTGCCTTCGGCGCCGCGCACCGTGACGCTGTCCGACCCCCGCGTCGAACAGACCAGCGTGCGCCGCTATTATCTCGTTCCCTCCGCCAACACCGCCGCCGTCGGCGAAAGCCCGGCGCTGGACGTGCTCGCGCAACTGCTGGGCAGCGGCGCCAACTCCTATCTGTATCGCGCGCTGGTGATCGACCGGCAGCTCGCCGTCAGCGCCGGCGCCGGCTATCAGGGCACATCGCTCGATGCGACGCAGTTCATGATCTCGGTCTCGCCGAAGCCCGGTGTGGATTTTTCCCAGATCGAGCAGGTGATCGACAGTGTGATTGCGGACATCGGACAAAACCCGATCCGCGCCGAGGACCTCGAGCGCGTCAAGACCCAGCTGATTGCGGAAGCGATCTACGCCCAGGACAATCAGGCGACGCTGGCGCGCTGGTACGGCGGTGCGCTGACCTCCGGCCTGAGCGTCGACGATATCCGGAGCTGGCCGGACCGCATTCGCACCGTGACCGCCGAACAGGTCCGCGACGCCGCACAAAAATGGCTCGACAAGAAGCGATCGGTAACGGGCTATCTGGTCAAGGATGCCGCGCCGAAACGCGAGGAGAAGCGTTCGTGAATTTTGCCAAGGCCTTTCTCAGCGCTAGCGCGCGGCGCATCGCATTCATTGTGGGGGCCTGCCTGACCCTGATGCCGCTGGCGACAACGCCTTCGCACGCTGCGGCCAGGATCCAGCACCTGATTTCGCCCGGCGGCATCGAAGCCTGGTTCGTGCAGGACGCCACCGTGCCCCTGATCGCGATGGAATATGCCTTTGGCGGCGGCGCGACGCAGGACCCGGCCGACAAGCCCGGCGTCGGCCATATGGTCGCCAGCCTGATCGACGAAGGTTCGGGCGACCTGGATTCCAAGACGTTTCACGAACGCCTCGACCGCCGCGCCATCGAGCTGAGCTTCGCCTCGAACCGGGATTATTTCCGCGGCAGCTTGCGCATGCTCAAGGATAACAGGGACGAGGCCTTCGACCTGCTGCGGATGGCGTTGACATCGCCGCATTTCGACGGCGCCGATGTCGAGCGTATTCGCGCCCAGGTGATCTCGGGCCTGCGGCGCGAAAGCTCCAATCCGACTGCGCTGGCCAGCCGCAAGTTCCTGGAAATCGCCTTCGGCGACCACGCCTACGGCCGGCCGGCCAACGGCACGCTGAAAAGCGTGCCGACGATCAATACCGCCGACATGAAGGACTATGTCCGCCGCGTGCTGGCAAAGGACACGCTCCGGATAGCCGTGGTCGGCGATGTCGACCCGGCCACGCTCGGCGCGTTGCTCGACAAGACCTTCGGCGGATTGCCGGCCAAGGCCAGCCTGACGCCGGTCGCCGACGTCGAAGCCGCCAGGCCGCCGCAGCGCGCCTTCATTCCGCTCGACGTGCCGCAGACCGTGGTGACGTTCGGCGGCCCCGGCATGAAGCGCCACGAACGGGATTTCATGGCCGGCTACGTCGTGAACCACATTCTCGGCGGCGGCGGGCTGTCGTCGCGGCTCTACAAGGAGGTGCGCGAGAAGCGCGGCCTCGCCTATTCGGTCTATGAATCGCTGCTGTGGATGGATCGCTCCGCGATCTTCATCGGCAATACCGGCACCCGCGCCGACCGCGCCGGCGAGACCGTCGACGCCATCGAGAAGGAAATCCGCCGCATCGCCGAGGATGGCCCGACCCAGCAGGAGCTGGACGAGGCCAAGTCCTACCTCAAGGGCTCGCAGATGCTGGCGCTCGACACCTCCTCGAAGCTGGCTTCCGCGCTGCTGCAGTACCAGCTCGACAAGTTGCCGATCGACTACATCGAGAAGCGCAACGCCATCGTCGATGCCGTGACGCTCGACGACGCCAGGAAAGCCGCCATGCGGTTGTGGGGGCAAGGCCTGCTCACCGTGGTCGTCGGCCGCGCCCCGCAGGCCGCCGCGCAGCCGGCCGCTGCGACGCCGCCCACGGCGAAGAACTAACGCCCGCGCGGGGAGACAAAGGCTCGGCAAACCCGGTATCCTGTTTGCCACCCGATTCCATCACGGCAATGTCGGGCCTTCCGGTGACGCCATGCTGCGGATTTCCCGCGACCTTTCGATCGACGAGAACGACATCGAGATCTCTTTCGTCCGCGCCTCCGGCCCGGGCGGGCAGAACGTCAACAAGCTTTCGACCGCCGCGCAATTGCGTTTCGACACCCGCCGGATCACGCTGCCGGAAGATGCTGCGTTACGGCTGAACCGGCTGGCCGGCCAGCGCATGACCAAGGACGGCGTAATCGTGATCCATGCGCAGCGCTTCCGCACCCAGGAGCGCAACCGCGCCGACGCCATCGACCGGCTCACCGAATTGTTGCGCGAAGCGATGACACGGCCGATCCCGCGGCGCGCTACCAAGCCGACGCTGGGCTCGAAGACCCGCCGGCTGGAAGGCAAGAAGCGCCGCAGCGACATCAAGGCGAAACGCGGCTCGGCCCGGTTCGACGATTGAGGGCTGAGAACAGCGGGGAGAGTCCGGGGTTTTCCGCGCGCGGGCTCCCCTCAACCGGCAAAAGTCCCTAAATTGGGGCCTCATATCCATGAGTCGCCCATGCCCGTCCGCCAGCTCCCCGAACAGGTCGTCAACCGCATCGCCGCCGGCGAAGTGGTCGAACGTCCCGCGAGCGTGGTCAAGGAACTGGTGGAAAATGCCATCGACGCCGGCGCCAGCCGGATCGACATCTTCACCGATGGCGGCGGCAGGCGGCGAATCGGCATCACCGACGACGGCAGCGGCATGACCGCTGGCGATCTGGCGCTTGCGGTCGATCGCCACGCCACCTCCAAGCTCGACGACGAGGATCTGTTGCAGATCCGTACGCTGGGGTTTCGCGGCGAGGCGCTGCCCTCGATCGGCGCGGTGGCGAAGCTCGGCATCACGACACGCCATGCCTTGGAACCGCACGCCTGGTCGCTGTCGGTCGAAGGCGGCGTCAAATCCGGTATCATGCCGGCGGCGCTGAGCCAGGGCACCCGGGTCGAGGTCAGTGATCTCTTTTATGCGACGCCGGCGCGGCTGAAATTCCTCAAGACCGACCGCACCGAGGCCGAAGCGATCCGCGAAGTCGTGCGCCGCCTCGCCATGGCGCGGCCCGACATCGCCTTCACGCTGGCCGGCGAGGAGCGCGCGCCGGTGACCTGGGCCGCGGCCCTGCCCGGCTCTGCCGGTCGGCTGACAAGGCTCGGCGATATCCTGGGCGCTGATTTTCGAAGCTGCGCCATCGAGGTGCACAGCGAGCGCGAAGGCGTGGTGGTCGAAGGCTTTGCCGCAGCACCCTCGCTGACCCGCGCCAACGCGCTCGGGCAGTATCTGTTCGTCAACGGCCGCCCGGTGCGCGACAAGCTCATTCTCGGCGCGGTGCGCGCGGCCTATTCCGACTATCTGCCGCGCGACCGCCATCCGGTCGTGGCGCTGTTCGTGACGCTGGAACCGCAGGAGGTCGACGCCAATGTGCATCCGGCCAAGACCGAAGTCCGGTTCCGCAATGCTGGCCTGGTCCGCGCGCTGATCGTGCACGCGCTGAAGGAGGGGCTTGCCCGCGAAGGCAAGCGCACCGCCGCCAACAGCGACGGCGCGGCGCTGGCATCATTCCGCCCGTCGTTTGCGCCGCGTCCCGGCAATTGGGACTGGCGTCGCTCGCCGGCCTATCCGGTCCGCCCGATGCCGGGCTTCGAGGGCTCGGCAGCAACCGCGTTCGCCGAACCGGGACAGGCCGCGTTCGATGTCGGCACGCCGACCGCGGACGTGCGCTTTCAGGAGCAGCCGTCCGCCGATCTGCTCGATCGTCCGCTGGGTGCGGCGCGGACGCAGATTCACCAGACCTATATCGTGTCGCAGACCCGCGACGGCCTCGTGGTGGTGGACCAGCACGCCGCCCATGAACGCATCGTCTATGAAAGGCTCAAGGCGTCGCTGGCGCGCAACGGCGTGCAGCGCCAGATCCTCTTGATCCCGGAGATTGTCGAACTCGACGAAGCGACCGTCGAGCGGCTGCTCGAGCGCGCCGACGAGCTGGCGTCGTTCGGGTTGACGATCGAATCCTTCGGCCCCGGCGCGGTCGCGGTGCGCGAGACGCCGTCGCTGCTCGGCAAGACCAATGCAGCAGCATTGCTGCGCGATCTCGCCGAACACATGGCCGAATGGGACGAGTCGCTGCCGCTGGAACGCCGGCTAATGCATGTCGCCGCCACCATGGCCTGCCACGGCTCGGTCCGCGCCGGCCGCATCCTCAAGCCGGAGGAGATGAACGCGCTGTTGCGCGAGATGGAAGACACGCCGAATTCCGGCCAGTGCAATCACGGCCGGCCGACTTACGTGGAACTGAAGCTTTCGGATATCGAGAAGCTGTTCGGGAGACGGTGAGGCGCTTAACGGAATCGTAGGGTGGGCAAAGCGAAGCGTGCCCACCATTTCATGTCTACCGTCAGTTGGTGGGCACGGCGCGGAGAGCGCCTTTGCCCACCCTACGAATTGAACCGCAAAAACGTAAACTCCGTATCGTCATACGCCCGCCGCTCCAGCTCCTCGAAGCCATCCGGCGCGACGAAGGCGGCATCCTTGGCTTCTTCCACCACCAGGAGCGCGCCCGGTGTCAGCCAGCCGCCGTCGCGTAATGAGGCCAGCGCCTTCTCGGCCAAGTTCATGCGATAGGGCGGATCGAGGAATACCAGCGAGAACGGCTCCATCGGGTGCGCGGGGCCGAGATTGCTGGCGTCGCGGCGGTAGACCTTGGTGACGCCGCCCAGGCCCAGTGCCTCGACATTGTTGCGGAGCAGCGCCCTCGCCTCGGCGCCGTTGTCGACGAACAGCGCGAACGCAGCACCGCGCGAAACCGCCTCGATGCCGAGCGCGCCGGTGCCGGCGAACAGGTCGAGCACGCGCGCGTCCGCAATCGGATCGTCATAGGCGTGCATCAGAATGTTGAACAGCGACTCGCGCAAGCGGTCCGCCGTCGGACGGATGTCGCGCGAGGCCGGCGACGCGAGGTTGCGGCCCTTCAATCGCCCACCGACGACTCGCATCGAGCGTCACTCGTCCAGCGGCTTGAGGTCGCGCTTGCCGTGATAGCCGCGCTTCGGACGGCGCGGCGGACCATATCCGCTTGCCTCTTCCTCGTTGCGGGCGCGGGCTTCCTCACTGCCGGTGCGCTGCACAAGCACGCGGCGGCCCTTGCGGTCGGCGATCAGGGCGCTCTTGCCTGCCGGCTTGAACGGCTTCTTGCCGCGCGGCGCGCTATCGCCGTCGGCATCTTCGCTCGCTTCGCCCGGCATCGGCCGGTTGAAATCCGCGCCTGCGAGTTCGGCAATCTTTTCGCCGAGCTGTTCGCGCAGCACGCGGGTCTTGACCTCCTCGACCTGGCCTTCCTCGAGTTCGCCGAGCTGGAACGGACCGTAGGACACCCGGATCAGCCGGTTCACCTCGAGCCCGAGATGCTCCATGACGTTGCGCACCTCGCGGTTCTTGCCTTCGCGGATCGCGAACACCAGCCAGACATTGGCGCCCTGGTCGCGCTCCAGCGTCGCATCGATCGGGCCGTATTTGACTCCATCGACCTCGACGCCCTTTTTCAGCTCGTCGAGTTGCGCCTGCGTCACCTCGCCATGGGCGCGGACGCGGTAGCGCCGCAGCCAGCCGGTCTCGGGCAGTTCGAGCGCCCGCGCCAGCCCGCCGTCATTGGTCAGCAGCAACAGGCCCTCGGTGTTGAAATCGAGCCGGCCGATCGAGATCAGCCGCGGCAGCCCTTCCGGCAGATGGTCGAACACCGTCGGCCGTCCTTCGGGGTCGGCATGGGTGGTCATCAGCCCACGCGGCTTGTGATACAGGAACAGCCGGGTGCGCTCGCGCGGCGGCAACGGCTTGCCGTCGACGGTGATGACGTCGTTGGCGGTGACATCCAGCGCCGGCGAATTGATGACGCGGCCGTTGACGGTGACGCGGCCCTGCATGATCCATTCCTCGGCGTCGCGGCGCGAGGCAAGGCCGGCCCGCGACAACACCTTGGCGATGCGCTCGCCGGATTTCTTTTCGCGCGGCGGCCGGGCGGCGCGTTTTTCGAACTCAGGCTTGCGCTCACGATAGGCGCCGCGGCCGCCGAAGGCGGGGCGCTTTGCAAAGACCTTGCTGTCATCCTCGTTGTCGCGGCGCGGCCTTTCGCCCGATGTCTCGCTGCGCGGATGCTCCTGCCAGGAACTGCCGCCCTCGCGATCCCGACGCGGCCGATCGAATTTCGGTCGGTCCTCGCGGGGACGGTCGAATTTCGGCCGCTCGCGGAACGGACGATCGCCCTGGGGACGATCCCCGTGAGGACGATCCTCGCGCGGCCGCGAAAACCGCGGACGCTCGTCGCCGCCGCGATCCTCGCGGGGCTTGTCGTAACGGGGCTTGTCGAATTTCGGCCGATCGAAATTGCGCGCGCCGTCGCGGGAGGGACGGGAATTGCGGCCGGCATGGTCGGGCGAGCTGGCGTCGCGCTTCTGCCACGGCTTGGATTCGCCGCGAGGCGGACGGTCGCCAAAATCCTTGCGCGGGCCACGATCACCAGGGCCGCTATTGCGGTCCCGGGGCGCACCGCGCGAGAATTTCTTGTCGCCGCCGAATTTCCGCTCAGGCCGGTCGCCGCGGGGACGATCGCCATCGCGCGACGGACGCGCACTGTAGGGGCGATCACCCTGCGGTCTATCGCCACGCGGCGTATAGGGTCGCTTCTCGCCGCCCCCCTCTCGCGGGGTATAAGGCTTCTTGTCGCCGAATTTCCGGTCGGAAAAACGTCCAGCCGGACGCGCATCGCCGCGTTCGCTGCGGGGAGTATAGGGACGCTTCTCGCCGCCGCGGTCGTCGCTGCGGGGACGGTCTTCCCGGTTGAAACGCTGCGGACGATCGCCAAACGGCCGGTCGCCGCGGGGACGCGGGGCGTCACCGTAGTCGCGGCGCGGGGCGTCGCCGTCGCGTTTGCCGGCGTAGGGTTTGCCGGATCCCGCATAGGGCTTCTTGCCGTGGGATTTCGCACCGTCGGACTTGCCGGCATAGGGGCGCCGCTCGCCCTCGGCTTTGCCGGCAAAGCCGCGCTTGGCGAACTTCTTTTCGGGTCCCCGGGCGGCGCCGGAGCGGCCCTTGCCGCCGGAGGGACGATCGCGACGGCCGCGGGAATCGTTGTTTTTATCGTTGTCGCGGGGCATGAATGGTCTCTCGTGTCCAAATGAAATGGCGATCAGGCGGATGTGGACGGGCTGTCATAGCGATCACGCGCGCGCGCTTGGCTCAAGGCGCATTCTCACGCAAAACCGGCATCCACTTTTGCTGAATGTGCATCTAGTAGCAGGTTTCTTCCAATGATACGAGGCATGACCGCCCCTTCTTTCATGGATTTGGCGCTGAAAACGGCCAAAAACGCCGGAAAAGCCGGTGAAGTCCCGATCGGATGCGTGATCGTGCGGGATTTCGAGGTCATCGCCACCGCCGGCAACCGCACCCTGACCGACCGCGATCCGACGGCGCACGCCGAAATGCTGGCGCTCCGGCAGGCTGCCGAGGCGATCGGCACCGAGCGGCTGGTCGATTGCGACCTCTACGTCACGCTGGAGCCCTGCACGATGTGCGCGGCCGCGATCTCGTTTGCGCGGATCAGGCGGCTGTATTACGGCGCAGCCGATCCCAAGGGCGGCGCGGTCGACTCCGGCGTGCGGTTCTTCTCGTCTCCGACCTGTCATCATGTGCCGCAGGTTTATTCCGCCGTCGGCGAGAGCGAGGCGGCGGCGCTCCTGAAGGAGTTCTTCAAGGTGCGAAGGTAGCAGCCCCAACCGTCATTGCGAGCCAACGGGTCGCGCGAACGCGCGCCCGATGACAGGCTCCGCGAAGCAATCCATCGTGCAGCACAACGGATAGATGGATTGCTTCGTCGCTTCGCTCCTCGCAATGACGGGAAAAACTACCCCGCCAGAAAAAACTCCCGCAACGCCCTCGCCGTCGCGTCCGGATTCTCCTCCGTCAGAAAATGCCCGCTGTCGACCGGCGCGCCCGACACATTGGTCGCCCAGGTCTTCCAGGTGTCGAGCGGTGTCGCGGCGGCGCTGGCGACGCCGGCATCGCCCCATAGCGCCAGCATCGGGATCGTGATCTTCTTGCCGGCGTCGTGATCTTTCTTGTCGATCTCGAAATCGGCATAGGCGCCGGCGCGGTAATCCTCGCACATCGCATGCACGCGCGAGGGATCGCGGAACGGCGCGAGGTAATGCTCCAGCGCGCGCGGCTCGATCGCGTCGAGATTCTTCGACTTGGTCTGGCTCGCCATCTTCTGCTTGAGGAAGAAATCCGGATTGCCGCCGATCAAGATCTCCGGCAGCGGAAAGGGCTGCGCCAGGAAGGTCCAGTGATAGATCTTCAGCGCATAGAGCCGGTTCATCCGTTCCCAGTAGTTGAAGGTCGGCAGAATATCGAGCACCGCCAGCCGCGACAGCCGGCCGGGATGATCGAGCGCGAGACGATAGGCGACACGGCCGCCGCGATCGTGGCCGGCCAGCGCAAAATGCACATGGCCGAGCCGCTCCATCGCCTCGATCATGGTCTGCGCCATCGCGCGCTTGGTGTAGGGCGTGTGCGCCGTGTCGCTCTCGGGCATGTCCGACCAGCCGTAGCCCGGCAGGTCGGCGATGATCAGCGTGAATTTGTCCGCAAGCTGCGGCGCGACGCGGTGCCACATCACATGGGTTTCGGAGAAGCCGTGCAGCAACAGCAACGGCGGCCCCTTGCCGCCGACGCGCGCGAAGATGCGGCCCAACCCTGTGTTGATCCATTCGGAAGCATAGCCGGGAAAAAGATCGGCGAGATCGGGCATTTTCACACTCTTACGTCATCATCCGCCAACCGGTCCGGCCTTCGGCCGCCCGGATGACAGGCTCCGGCGGATGATCCAGTAAACACCAACATCGCGATCGCCAACAGGCGCTGCGCGCGTACTGGATACATGAGGCCACCCGCACGCCCTTCGAGAGGCGCGCAAAGGGCGGCGTCCAATTCCGTCATTGCGAGCCAACGGGTCGCGCGAACGCGCGCCCGATGACAGGCTCCGCGAAGCAATCCAGCTTTGCCGAAACAAGCTGGATTGCTTCGTCGCAAGGGCTCCCTTGCGCAAACGCTTCGCGTTTGTCGCAGGCAATGACGCTGTGAGGACGGAAGATGGAGCGCGCTAGCTTTTCGCCTTCTCCCTTGCCACCGCCTGCCAGCCGATGTCGCGGCGGCAGAAGCCTTCGGGCCATTGGATGCGGTCGACCGCCGCATAGGCGCGCTGCTGAGCTTCGCTGACGGTCTTGCCGGACGCGCAGACGTTCAGCACGCGGCCGCCATAGGCGAGAATCTTGCCGCCGCCCGCCTTGGTCCCGGCATGAAAGATCTCGACGCCCTCGATCTTGGCGGCGTCATCGAGCCCCTCGATCACCGAACCCTTGCCGTAGTCGCCGGGATAGCCCTTCGCCGCCATCACCACCGTCAGCGCGGGATCGGGAAACCAGCGCAGGTCGAAGTTCTTCAGTTGGCCGTCGCATGACGCCAGCATCGCCGGCACGATGTCCGACATCATCCGCAGCATCAAGACCTGGCATTCCGGATCGCCGAAGCGGACATTGTATTCGAACAGTTTTGGGCCGTCCGGCGTCAGCATCACGCCGGCATAGAGCACGCCGCGAAACGGCGTGCCGCGCGCCTTCATGCCGGCGACGGTCGGCAGAATGATCCGGGACATGATCTGGTCGTGGATTTCCGGCGTCACGAACGGCGTCGGGGAATAGGCGCCCATGCCGCCGGTGTTCGGTCCCTGGTCATGGTCGAACACGCGCTTGTGGTCCTGGGCGGATGCGAGCGCGATCGCGGTCTCACCGTCCGACAGCGCGAAGAAGCTGATCTCGCGGCCGGACAGGAATTCCTCGATCACCACTTCGGCACCCGCTGCGCCGAACGCGCCGTCGAACATCATGGCGATGGCAGCCTCCGCCTCGGCCAGCGTCATCGCCACGACGACGCCCTTGCCCGCCGCAAGTCCGTCGGCCTTGACCACGATCGGTGCGCCCTGCGAGCGGACGTAAGCGAGCGCTTCGGCCGCATTGGTGAAGCGGCCATAGGCGCCGGTCGGAATATTGAACTCGGTGCAGAGCGCCTTGGTGAATCCCTTCGAGCCCTCAAGCTGCGCCGCCTGCTTGCCCGGCCCGAACGCCTTGATGCCGGCGTCGGCGAGATCGTCAACGATCCCGGCGGCCAGCGGTGTTTCCGGGCCGACCACGACAAGATCGACGGCGTGGGCGCGGCAGAAATCGATCACCGCGGCGTGGCTGGCGACATCGACCGCGACGCACTCGGCTTCCCGGGCGATGCCGGCATTGCCCGGCGCGCACCAGAGTTTCGTCACCAATGGGGAGGCCGCGATCTTCCACGCAAGAGCGTGTTCGCGGCCGCCGGAACCGAGCAGGAGGATGTTCATGAGGGAACCAAATAGGGTCTGCGGAAACGCAGTCGGTCGCACGAAACTCCCCGCCGCTGCAAGGGGGTAGCTATCCAAACGCCGTCATTCCGGACGGCGCGCATGCGCGCCGATCCGGAATCTCGAGCTTGAGATTCCGGGTTCGCTCGCGTAGCGAGCGCCCTCAGACGCGCCAATTGGCGCGTCGGGGAATGACGACTAGATTCAAGGCTTCCCCGCCGAGGCGGCGATGATTTCCTGCAGCGTCGCGACATGGCGGGCGAAGGCGCCGCGTCCGGCCGCGGTGGCGGTCACCGTGGTCTGCGGCTTCTTGCCGACAAACGCCTTTTCGACGGCGACATAGCCGGCTTTCGAGAGCGTCTCGATATGGGCGCCGAGATTGCCGTCGGTGGCGCCGGTCAGCTTCTTCAGCCTGGAGAATTCCAGCCCCGAGGCGGCCGGCAGCGCGTTCAGCGCCGCCATGATTTTCAGCCGCAGCGGCTGGTGGATGATGTCGTCGAGTTCGGCCATCGCTCTCAGTTCCGGCGCATCCAGAGACCGCCCAGCATCAGCCCGCCGCCGTTGACCACCGCCATCCATGGCTCGAACCACGGCCCGACGAAGAAATAGCCGATCAGCGTCAGCGCGCTGATGGAAAGACCGATCACCACAAAGGCCACGCCGACCCACAGCCCGGCGATGGTGTAGAACAGCATGAAATAGATCGGCCAGAACGTCCCGAGCTCCCGCGGCCCGAAATGGCCGAGCGCGCAGGTCGCGACCCCGAAGGCGAAGAACAGCAGGAACGCCGTCAGCATCCGCAGATCGAAGGTGCGGACTCCGGTCCGGGAATAGGTGAAGGCACTGACCGCGAAGGAACCCGCGACCCCCATTGCGTTGGCGGCGATCCAGATATAGCCGGCATGGCGCGGCCAGGCGAACGAAGCGACATTGGCGGCAAGGACCAGCCCGCCCCACATGATCATCAACAGGCTCGCGAGATTATAGATCCGCGACTGGCGGACGCGGCGCGCGATCTCGTTGATTTCGGCGAGCGCCTTTGAAGCTTGCTGGCTGTCGATCATGTCGCCCTCTTCCCGGTCGCGGTTACGACCCGGCCGTTGCACGCGTGGCGACGTCGTCGGCAATGACCGACACCGCCTTCGGCACGCTGACGATGCCCATGTGATTGACGCCATCGATCAGCTTCACGTCAACCGCGGGCGCGACTGCGTGCACAGCTTGGGCATATTTGTCCGCGAGCATCAGTTCGTCATCGGCGCCGGAAATGATCGTCACCGGCTTCCTTGCCGCAGCGAGGTCGCGGCGAAAATCGCCGTCGCGGACCGCGAAGTTGCGCATCAGCCGGTCGCTGTAGGTTCCGACCAAATTCTTCTCGGAATTCGGCGGCACTGCGAAAGCCAGCACCGGCAGCGCCTCGCAGCAACGGATGCCGATGGCGCGCAACGCCGCCAGCCCCACGATGCGTGGAATATCGGCACGGGCCCAGCCGCCGGAGTTCGGCAGGTTGGTCGGCGCGCTGTAGCCGAGATAGGGCGCCAGCAGCACAGTGCGCTCGAACAGATCCTGGATCGGCGAGCCGGCGACGCGAAGCGCGAAGCCGCCGCCGGAGGAATGGCCGACCAGGGTCAGCGGCACGGTCGGGTTGGATTTGCGAACGACCGCGACGAGATCGGCGAGATCGTCCTCGAGCTGGCCGACATAGCCGATGTCGCCGCGGGTGCCCGAAGTGCCATGACCGCGAATGTCCACCGCCCAGGTTTCCACGCCGCGCGCGGCCAGGGCCCCGGAGAGCGCGTGGATGGTGCCGCCGCTGGAACCGGACGAGCCGTGAATCACGATGGCCGCACGGCCCACGCCGGGGCCATTCGCTGGGTAATGGCGGAAGCCGAGCCAGGTGCCGTCCCGCGCCTGAAACCGCTCCACGGCGGGCAAGGCGTTGAAATCGACCGTGCCGCGCGCAGCCGAGATGGAGGCGAGCTCAGGCGGACGCGTCAGTGGCGCGGCGACCAATGCAGTGATCAGCAGCGCGGCCGCGCCCACCGCGCACAGCGCCCATTTAAGGGTGCTCAAGGAGCCGCGTAGCAGCGATTTCGTCATGATGTTCCTCACCAGATTTCATTAATATAGAGTACTCTATAACACAGAGTATGGCTGGGCAAGGTCCGATTGGCGGCGCGGGCGGAAAATCCCTAACTTGCGGGCCAGTCCGAAACGCCCGAATCGATGGTCCGAATGGCTGCAGCCGAACCCCTTCTCAACGCGCCGGAATTCACCGTCTCCGAACTGTCCTCTGCGCTGAAACGGACGGTGGAGGACGCCTATGGGCATGTCCGGGTGCGCGGCGAAATCTCCGGTTTCCGCGGGCCGCATTCTTCCGGCCACTGCTATTTCGCGCTGAAGGACGAGAGCGCCAAGATCGAGGCGGTGATCTGGAAGGGCGTGCATTCGAGGATGCGGTTCAAGCCGCAGGAGGGCCTCGAGGTCATCGCCACCGGCAAGCTCACCACCTATCCCGGCTCGTCGAAGTACCAGATCGTCATTGAAGCGATCGAGCCCGCCGGGGTCGGCGCGCTGATGGCGCTGATGGAAGAGCGCAAGAGGAAGCTTGCCGCCGAAGGCCTGTTCGACGCGGCGCGCAAGCAGCTCTTGCCATGGCTGCCGGAAGTGATCGGCGTGGTCACCTCGCCGACGGGAGCAGTGATCCGCGACATCCTGCACCGGCTGGAAGACCGCTTTCCGCGCCGCGTGCTGGTATGGCCGGTCAAGGTGCAGGGCGAAGGCTCGGCCGAACAGGTCGCAGCGGCGATCCGCGGCTTCAACGCGCTGCCGGAACAGGGCCGGATTCCGCGGCCGGATCTGTTGATCGTCGCGCGCGGCGGCGGCTCGCTGGAGGACCTGTGGTCGTTCAACGAGGAGATCGTGGTCCGCGCCGCCGCCGACAGCATGATCCCGCTGATCTCGGCGGTCGGGCACGAGACCGACATCACGCTGATCGACTTTGCCGCCGACAAGCGCGCGCCGACGCCGACCGCGGCTGCCGAAATGGCGGTGCCGGTGCGCGCCGAACTGTTCGTCGAGGTCACCGCGCTGGCGCGGCGCACCATGCTGTGCTGGCAGCGCGCCCAGGAAGGCCGCCGAAACGAGTTGCGCGCAGCCGCGCGGGCGCTGCCCGCGGCCGGCGAGCTGTTGGCGATCCCGCGGCAACGGCTCGATGGCGCCGGCGCCGCCTTGCCCCGCGGCCTGAAAGCCAACACCCATGCGCATTTCCGCCGGTTCGCCGCCACGAGCGCGAAACTGACGTTGCGCGTTCTGCATGCGCAGGTCAGCCACGCCGCGCAGCGGCTCACCATCAACAGCGAACGGTTGAGCAACGGCGCGCGGTCGCTGGTGCGCCGCCGCCGCGATCGCTTCGCGGGACTGGAGGTCCGGCTGCAGGCCTCGAAACTCTCCAACGTCCAGGCGCAGCGCCAGACCATTGCGCGCGACCACGAACGCGCGCTGCGGCTGGCCGAGCGCGCCCGCCGCGCCCTCGTCACTGCGCTGCAGCGCCATCAGGCGCGTATCGCCCATAGCGGCCAATTGCTGGCCGCACTGTCCTATCGCAGCGTGCTGGCGCGCGGCTTCGCGCTGGTGCGCGACGAGCAAGGCCACCCCGTGCATGCCGCGGCCCAGATCGGACCGGGTGCACGGCTCGATCTGGAATTTTCCGACGGCAAGGTCGGCGCGACGGCCGATGCCGACCGGCCGGCGGCGACGCGTCCCGTAAAGCCGGCCGCCGGCGAGACGAAGACGTCAGCGCCGAAGCGCGCCGTCAAGCCGGCCGGTCAGGGCAGTTTGTTTTAGGGGATGCGTCTGCCTTACCCTCCCCTGGAGGGTAAGAAAGCATTGCGCTCGATCTCACCGCGCCAGCCATTCCGCGACACGCAGAATCGAATCGGCGCGGGCTTCCGCGTCGGTGCCGAGATGACCGCGCTCCGGCAAGGCCGGATCGGCCGCGCCGCCGATCGCTTGCAACGGAAAATTCGCGCGGTCGAAATCGTGCCAGGCGCCGGGATACACCACGATCCGCGCCAACGCGCTGCGACCGCGCGCGCCGTCGATCATCTGTCGGCAGGCGGGCGGCGAACTGATGTCGTCCCTGGCGCCGATCAACAGCAGCGTCGGAATGCGTGCGCTCCATCCGAGGCGTGACGAGATGCGGCAGTCCGGATAGAACGCAATCGCCGAGCGGAAGTCGGGCTCGGCCTTGCGCGAGGCGGATTGCGGACGCACCGCCCACAGCAATGCGCTGGCGCCGTCCGCCCATCCCAACAGGCTGATGCGATCTTGCCTGGCCCATGGCTGCTGCACCAGCCACTGCCGGGACGCCATGATGTCGGCGACCCGTTCGCGGCGGGCGAGGACGCGGCGCTCCTTGACCCGGCATTGCGGCCCCAATTCGCGCGAGCCGTAGCTGTCCGGCAGCAGCACCGCCTGGCCGCCCTTCAGCAATTGTTCGGCCCAGTCGCGGTAGCGACGCTGCACCGGCTCGGAACGGCCGCCGAGGCCGCCGCAGCCGTGCAGCGCGATCACCACGGGGAACGGGCCGTCACCTTCGGGCTTGTAAAGCTGCGCGTGCAATGTGCCGTTTTCAGAGGGAATCTCGACCTGACGCGGCGAGGGCAACGGCGAGGCATCGGCGGCAAACGCCACGGCAAAGAGCGTCAGGAATGTAGCTGCTGACAGAAGGCGCATCGGGTTTGCCGGATAGCTCAGGTGCCGGGAGAGCGGCAGTCCATGGTCCCGCAAGGCTATCATGCGCCAAAAGCCATAAATCATCACAAATCGGTGGGTTTAACGGGCGGACACCACTACCTATTTATGATAGATCGGCTTTGCGAAAAGCATATAGCCTCGGCTTCAATCGTCGGGGACTGGTCGGAGAGTTCAACCTTGCTGAATAAATTCGGTCCCTCGGGAAGCGGCGAAGCGCAGGTGCAATATCTGGATGGCGATTTCCGCGTGATCTCGCCGGGAACCTACGTGCGCTGCGCGGTAACCGATGCGCGGATACCGCTCGACGAGCTGAAATACTGGAGCGTCGATCTGCAGGAGGCCTATGCCATCCCCACCGCGGTGCTGCAGCGGCATTTTCCCGCCTCGGTGAAGACGCAGGGCTAATTGCCTCTGCGAAATTTCTTCTCGCGCACCTGAAACAGGCGTTCCGCCACGAACTTCCGCAATCCGGCGGCGTCATCGAATTCGAGCGTCACCGCAAACGGCACGATATCTTCGGCCCAGGACGGCAACCCCTCGCCGCTGCGCAGCCGCGCCAGATCCTTTTCCGTGGTCACCAGCGTCAGCCCGTCGCGCCTGGCTTCAGCGATCAGGGTTTCAATCTCACCTATCGAAAACGGATGGTGATCGGCGAAGGCCCGTTCCGCGACGACCTCGATTCCGTTTGCGCGCAGCGTCCGGAAGAAACGCGCGGGATCGCCGATCCCGGCAAAGGCCAGCACGCGCTTGCCGGCAAGCGAGGCCACCGAAGCATCGCTGGCCTTCAGATGCGCCGACAGCACCGGCCTGCCCCGCGCGGCGACCTCGGCGGCAACCGCCCCGGCCGCGGCGCCATCGCCGATCACGATCAAGGCATCGGTACGGTCAAGTTGTTGATCCAGCGGCGCGCGCAACGGCCCCGCGGGAAACACGCAAGCATTGCCGAGGCCGCGGCTGCCGTCGATCACGATCAGGGAACCATCCTTGACGATGGCGGGATTCTGGAAGCCGTCGTCCATCACGATCACGCTGGCGCCCTGCGAGCGCGCCAGTGCGACGCCACCGATGCGGTCGCGCGCGACCGCTACCGGAACCGTCCGCGCCAGCATCAACGGTTCATCGCCGACATCGGCGGCGGCGTGCCGCTGCGCATCGACCATGATCGGGCCGCGCAATTTTCCGCCATAGCCGCGGCTGAGTACGACGGGCGTCTCGCCGAGATCGCGCAACAATTTGGCGAGGGCGAGCACGGTCGGGGTCTTGCCGGCGCCGCCGAGATGATAATTGCCGACGCAAAGCACGGGGATGCCGGCGTCGAAACCCAAGCGTTGCATGCGCCGGGCCGTCACCGCGCCGTAGAGAGCGCCAAGCGGCATCAGAAATCGCGAAGTCCATGACGGGGGCCGGTGCCAGAAGGCCGGCTCACGCATTGGCCGCTCCCATTTCGAGCCGCAACTGCAAGAGATAGGGCTCGAGCGCCGTGAGCGTGCGCTCGAGCGCGCCGCCGAGCTGTTCGATCACGCGGGTCGAGGCCGCGACCAGTGCTTCGCGCGCCGCCGGATCGGCCAGCAACTGGCCGAGTTGCTTCACCAGCGCTTCCTGCGTGTCGGCCTGCCGGGCGCCGAAGGCACCATCGAGCGCCTCGTAGACATCGGTGAAATTGAACACGTGAGGGCCATGGACGATCGACGCGCCGAGCTTGACCGCTTCGATCGGATTTTGTCCGCCGTGAGGAACCAGCGAGCCTCCCATGAACACGATCGGCGCGAGGCGATAGAACAATCCGAGTTCGCCCATGGTGTCCGCGACATAAACGTCGGTGGCCGCGATCGGCAATTCCTCGCGCGAGCGCAAAGTCCCGTGCAGGCCGGAGGCCGCGATGGCGCGCGCGATCGCCTCGCCGCGATCGGGATGCCGCGGCACGATCACGGTCAGGAGCGACGGAAAGAATCCCGCCAGCGTCCGATGCGCCTCCAGCAGGATTTCCTCCTCGCCGGGATGGGTCGACGCCGCGACGACGATCGGGCGGCCGCGCGTTACCGCCATCAGCCGCTCCAGCCTGGCGGGATCGGCGGGCGGCGCCGGCACGTCAAGCTTCAGGTTTCCCGTGGTGACGACGTTGCGGCTGCCGAGCGCCGCAAAGCGCTCCGCATCGACCTGCGACTGGGCGAGGCAGACGTCGAACCGGCCGAGCAGCGCCGAGATCGTGCCGGCCATCCGGCGCCAGCGCGGAAACGAGCGCTGCGACATCCGGCCGTTGATCAGCACCATCGGCAGACGCCGCGCCGCGCCCGCCAGAATCAGATTGGGCCACAGATCGGACTCGATGAACAGCGCCAGCGAAGGCCGCCAGTGATCGAGAAAGCGCGCGACATAGCGCGGCGAATCGTAAGGCACGTATTGATGGATGATGTCGGGGGGAAACCGCTTGGCGACGATCGCCGCCGAGGTCACCGTGCCCGAGGTGAGCAGGATACGGATATTCAGCGCGCGCAATCTTTCGATCAGGGCCGCCGCGGCCAGCACCTCGCCGACGCTGGCGCCGTGGATCCAGACCAGCGGCCCGTGCGGCCGGACATCCTTGCTCATGCCGCGGCGCTCGCCGATCCGCGCCGGATCCTCCTTGCCCTGCTTCAGCCGCCGCTTGATCAGCGCCGGCGCCAACGGCACCACGGCGGAAGACAGCTTCCGGTAGACACGCAGCGTCATCGGCAGGGCGTTAGTCAAGCGCAGCCTCCGGGTGCCCGACCTGCGCATAGGCGCGACGGGTCGCGTCGTTCAGGTAAGTCTCCAGCTGAAGGCGGCACTTTTCCATGGTCTCGGCATCTGCGTCCGGCGGCACGAAAACCGCATCAATACCTACCACTGCGCCGCGCCCGAATGGCAAATTAATGGTGGTGCGGTCCCAATTGTTCAATCGGGCGAAACGGCTGGTGACCATGGCAAACGGCAGGATCGGCCGTCCGGATTCCCGCGCCAGCATGATGATGCCGAGGCCTGCGACCCGCGAGCGCTTCGGCACGTCGGCGGTCGATGCAACATTATAGCCCTGCTCGAGCGCCTGCACCATTTCCCTGAACGCGCCGACGCCGCCCTTGCGATGAAACGCGCCGCCATGATCGCCGGAACCGCGAATGGTCTCGATACCGAGACGTTCGGCCGCAATGGCGTTGAATTCGCCGTCGCGATGCCGCGAGATCAAGACCTTGGCGCGGTGGCTCTCCTTGGTCTTGATGAACGGCGTCAGGAAATGCTGGCCGTGCCAGAAGGCGAAGATCACCGGCTGCGCCGGCTCGACCAGTTCATAGACGTTTGGCGGATCGTAACTGAACTTGTTGGTCAGCCAGACCAGCCGCAGGTACTCGGCCGCGAGAATTCCCACAGCGCGCTGAACCCAGCTGCTGCGCAGCAGATTGCGAATTAGCTTTTTCAACGGGCAGGCTTCGCGTCTTGACCTGGATCGAGCAGCCGGTGGAGATGAACGATGAAGTAGCGCATGTGGGCGTTGTCCACGGTTTGCTGCGCCTTCGCTTTCCAGGCCGCGTAGGCGGTCGCGTAGTTGGGAAATACGCCGACGATCTCGACCTGATTGAGATCCTTGAACGTGGTGTGTTCGAGGTCGGTCAACTCGCCCCCGATAACGAGATGCAGCAATTGCTGCTGGGCACTATCTGGCATGCTTCATTTTCCTAATGCGGTGCCCGGCAAGTGGCAGTCGCGACGCGTAGCGAGGACGCTCAGGGCAACGGGCGGTTGCGAAAATGCTCGACGATGCGCGCATGACGATCGCGACCCGCTGCCACCAGCACCCCGTGCGTCACCTCCCGGCGATTGTAGAGGATCGTGTCCCCCGAGAGAGCGGTCATGTTACCATTCGCTTCCTGCACGATCAAATTGGCCGCGGCAAGGTCCCAGTCGCGGCTTTGACCGCCGGCGAAAGCCGCCTCCAGGCTGCCCTGCGCGACCCGACACAGCCGCAGCGCCAGCGATCCGATTCGGGGGTGCAGCACAATCTCCTGAGGCGACCGGCTGAGCCGTTCGACCAGCGGTTTCGGACCCGCCACGCGCGTGAAATCCAGCTCGCCGCCGGGCGCCGCGCGGACCGTCACATCGTTGCGCACCGCGCCGCGGCCGCGCATGGCAAAGAAGAATTCATCGCTGGCCGGCGCAAACACCGCCGCCAGTACCGGCGTCGCATCCTCGACCAGCGCCACACTGACGCACCAGTCTTCGCGGCCGGCAAGATAACCCCGGGTGCCGTCGATCGGATCGACGATCCAGGTTAGCCGCTTCTGAAGCCGCACCTCGTCGTCGATGCTTTCTTCCGACAGCCAGCCGTAATCCGGCGTGGCCGAGCGCAGCCTTTTTTCCAGGAGATCATTGACCGCGATATCGGCCTCGGAAACCGGCGACGACGCGCCCTTGGTCCAGTTCTTCAATTCGGTGCGGAACAGCGACAGCGCCAGCGCGCCAGCCTCCCGAACAGTATCGGTCAGCAATGCGGCGTCGTGCGCCAGTACATCGCGCGCCAGGACCCCGCTGTGCACGCTTTCGGCTTTAACGTCCGCCAAGCGTCAGTCCCTCGATGCGAACCGTCGGCGCATTGACGCCGTAACGGAATTCCAGATCGTTGGCGGGCGCCATCGACTTGAAGATCTCAAACAGATGTCCCGCGATCGTCACCTCGCTCACTGCATAGGTGATTTGGCCATTTTCGATCCAGAAGCCGGATGCGCCGCGGCTGTAGTCGCCGGTGACGCCATTGACGCCCGAGCCGATCAGGTCGGTGACGTAGAATCCCTGTTTGATGTCGGAGATCAGTTCGGCCGGGGTGGGCTCTCCTGCCTCGAGATGCAGATTGTACGGTCCCGGCGACGGCGACGACGACACGCCGCGGTGGGCGTGGCCGGTCGTGACCAGCCCCAGTTCGCGCCCGGTCGCGGAATCCAGCAGCCACGAGGTCAGCACGCCTTCATCGATAATGGCGAGCTTCCTGACCTTGACGCCCTCGGCGTCGAACGACTGCGAGCGCAATCCGCGCACCCGCAGGGGATCGTCGATGATGCGGATGTTCTTGCCGAACAATTGCTGGCCGAGGCGGTCCTTGAGAAAACTGGTCTTGCGCGCGATCGAGGCGCCGTTGACGGCTCCCACCAGGTGACCGACCAGCGAGCCGGAAACCCGGGGATCGAACACCACAGGCACCTTGCAGGTTTCGACCTTGCGCGGATTGGCGCGCGCGACCGTGCGCTCGCCCGCCTTGCGGCCGACGCTTTCGGGCGAGGCAAGATCGGAAGCGTGCGGCGCCGTGGTGTAGTCGTAGTCGCGCTCCATGCCGGTGCCGTCGCCCGTTATCGCGGTCATCGAGATGCTCTGGCTCGAGCGCAAATAGGAGCCGTGGAAGCCGGTGGAGGTCACCAGCACCATGCCGCCGATGCCGGCCGAGGCCGACGACCCGCCCGATTTGGTCACGCCCTTGACGGCGAGCGCGGCCGCTTCCGCCTCGCAGGCGCGGCGTTCGAGTTCCGATGTCGAGGGTACCTTGGGATCGAGCAGATCGAGGTCGGGAAAATCCCGCGCCAGCAAGGACGGATCGGCGAGACCTACATATTTGTCGTCGGGCGCGACCCGCGCCATCGCCACCGCACGCTCGGCAAGCTTCGCGACGCCATCGCCGCTGACGTCGTTGGTCGAGACCACTGCCTGGCGCTGTCCGACCAGCACGCGCAGTCCGACGTCGTCGCCTTCCGAGCGTTCGGATTCCTGGACGCGTCCGTCGCGCACCTCGACGCCTTGCGAGATGCCGCGCACCGCCACCGCGTCGGCGGCGTCCGCCCCGGCGCGCCGCGCCGCCTCGACCAGGCGCTGCGCCAGCGTGCTCAGCGCCGATTGGTCGAACAGATCGGATGTCGCGGTATCGGATGAAAGCGCGGATGCGGCTGATGGTGAAGAGATCACGAACAAAATCCCGAGGATTCAAGGAGGATCGAAGCAGGCCCGGATGCAAATCGGCCGATATCTCAAATGTGCCTGATTCACAGGGATTTCAAGCATTTGTTGGGCCCGAAAGCGAAAGATTTTCGCCATGCCCGCAAGGTCTCGTCAATCATGTGAGCCAAGGTCTTGTCAATCATGCGGGCGGATGCATGGCCGGTGACGCCGGATTAACCAGCCTTTTTAAGCGATTTCGGAGAGGGGCTCGGCTACGGTCTCGCGTATCGACCGGGAGCATAATCCCGGCGGGGAGACAAAGCCGTGAGGCGTCAAACAGCAACAAGCGGGTTCAATCCCGCCGGGTCGAGCCGCGCATTGCGGCTCGACCCTCTTTCCCTGCCCGTCCGCTTCGATGCGCACGATATCCGCGCAGACGGCGGCGTCCGGCAGATCGAACTTCACCGCGAACGCGTCGTGCTGCGCCGCGCCGTCCACGGCATGCGGATGGCGGTCAACGTCCGCGTCAGCGATTTTCTCGGCGTTGGCCTGCGCGGCATCGACGACGCCCAGATGCTGGTTCTCGCGCATCGCGATCCGTCATTGACGATCCCCTTGTGCGTCAGCTCCGACCGCGACGAGATCGCAGCGGCCTGGCAGATGTGGAGCGACATCTTCGCGCTGCCGCAATTGCCGGAAGACAAGCCGCGCCAGCCCGCGGCGCGGCGCCGGCGTCACAACGCGATCCGGACGCGGCGTCCAAAATTCCTGGTGCGGCGACGCGCCGGCGATCTGCTCAATCCGGCCAACATCCATCAGGGCGAACGCGAGATCATCGCGAGGAACTGACGCCTACACGATCGGCGGAGATTTCATCCAGCCGCCGCGTTCGCCGCGCCACTTCCAGCCATCGACGAGTCCGGGACAGCCTGCGGCAGATACATCCGCACAATCGTGCCGAGGCCGGGTTCGCTGTCGATCGAGACGTGACCGTTGGACTGCTTCACGAAGCCGTAGACCATGCTGAGGCCGAGCCCGCTGCCTTTGCCGCTCTCCCTGGTCGTAAAGAACGGCTCAAAGACACGCCCGATCACATCCTTCGGAATTCCCTCGCCGTCGTCGCCGACCGCAATCAACACGTAGTCGCCGGGCGGGACGTCCGGATGCAGTCTTTGATGATGCCGGTCGAACGATGCCGCCGATGTTGCAATCGTCAGGCGGCCACCGGCGGTCATCGCTTGCTGCGCATTGAGCGCGAGATTGAGCACCGCGGCTTCGAGCTGCGCCGGGTCGGCGAAGGCCGCCGGCAGGTCAGGGGCGAAATCAACTCTGATCTCGATGTCCTTGCGCAAGGTCCGGCGCAGCCGTTCCTGCACCTCGCCGAGCAAATCGTTGCAATCGATTTCGGCCGGGCGAAGGGTTTGCCGGCGGCCGAATGCCAGCAACTGCTGGGTCAATTCGGCGCCGCGATCGGCGGCCCGGCCGATGCTCTCGGCGAATTGCACCAGGTCCGGCCGCGGCTGCAATTGCTCGCCGAGCAGCTCGGCATTGCCGAGGATCACGGTCAGGAGATTGTTGAAGTCGTGGGCGACGCCGCCGGAGAGGTTTCCCACCATCTCCATCTTTTGCGCCTGCACGAGCTGCGTTTCGGTCCGCTTCAGCTCGGTGAGATCCTCGCAAAAGATCGTAATTCCGCCGACCGTGCCGTCGCCGCTGTACCAGGGCTGCACTTCCCATCTCAACCACTGCTTCGATCCGTCGGACCGATGGAACGAATCTTCGTTGGCGCGCAAGCCCTCCCCCGCCAGCCCGCGGCGATGGATGTCTTTCCAGCGTTCCGATATCCGGGGGAACACCTCGTAATGCGATCGCCCGATCACACCGCCTTCGATGTTGAAATCGCTTCGCCAGCGCGCGCTGGCCGCGAGATAACGCATATCGGTATCGAACATGGCGATGGCCGCCGGCACGCGCTCGACGAAGTCACGCAGTTGCGCTTCGCTCTGCCGCGTCTGACCGGCGCTGGCGAGCCGCGCCCGCGAGATGCGCACGGCCTCCGCCATTGCCGAGAAGATCAAGCTGCTTGCGAGAAAGGTCGCCAGACCGATCAGGTCGGCGCCCGACGAGAACGGCGAGACGAGGATATGCGCCAGCACGGCAGCCACGATGGCTGCCAGAGCGCCGGCGGCGAAGCCGCCGAGCAGAGCCGCTATCGCCACGGCCGGAGACAGCGTCACATAGGTGAAGCGCCCGCCCAACGCATCGAGGAAGACCACACGAAAAGCAATCGCCGCGAACACCGCGACCAGGGCCCCAATCAGCCGCCACACCAGCGGCTTGGCATGGCACGTCCCGATAAATTCGAGAATTCGGTCCGCAAGCGAGCCGGCTGACGGCTTGCCTGCATTGAGCCTGGACGAACTAGCCTGACACCGGTCCATCAGCTGGCCCCGTCTGCTCGTTTGATGTCGCCTTCAAGGCCGCCGAAGCCAAGCATCAATCATAAGTCGAAGGATTCGACCGGGACAATTCCGGAGAAATACGGGAAGCGCACCGGACGGACATTCGGGGCGGCGGCCGCCGCAGCGCGTCAGGCGGCTCGCATCGCCGCTTCCGCGAGCAGTCCTGCAAACAAGAGCAGCCCCGCGTCGCGGTTGGACTTGAAGATCTTCAGGCACAGCGCCGGGTTCGAAATCTCGAGCCGGGCGATTTGCCAGACCAGATGGACTGCGAATGCGGCAAGCCCGATCCAGGCCGGCCATCGCGCACCAGCCAGGGCAAGCGCCACGCCGATCAAGACCACCGCCAGACCATAAAACACCACCAGTGCCTGATGGGTGCGCGCGCCGAACAGCCGCGCGGTCGATTTGACGCCGATCAGCGCGTCGTCCTCGGCATCCTGGTGGGCATAGATGGTGTCGTAGCCGATCACCCAGGCGATCGAACCGGCATAGAGCACCAGTGCCGTCGCATCGATCCGTCCCAGCGTCACCGCAAATCCCATCAGCGCACCCCAGGAGAAGGCGAGGCCGAGCACGATCTGCGGCCACCAGGTGATCCGCTTCATGAACGGATAGACCGCGACGATGATCAGCGAGGCGATGCCGGTCATGACCGCGAAACGGTTGAACTGCAGCAGGACCGCCAGCCCGATCAACGCCTGAACCACCAGAAAGGCCGCCGCCTGCGGCACGCTGACCTGTCCGGCCGGAAGCGGCCGCGACCGCGTCCGTTCGACCAGCGCGTCGAGATCGCGGTCGGTGATGTCGTTCCAGGTGCAGCCGGCGCCGCGCATCGCGAACGCGCCGACGAAGAACAGCACGATGTTGATCGGCAATCGGCCGATATCGCCGGCGACGCCGGCGGCGAGCGCCGCCGACCACCAGCACGGCATCAACAGCAGCCAGGATCCGATCGGCCGGTCGAGGCGGCAGAGCCGCAAATAGGGCCGCGACCAGGACGGCGCGCGGGTGTCGACCCAGTTGCCGGTCGCGTCGGCAACGCGGGCGGTACTCATCGGATCATCGCGTGAGGACGTTGCCGTTCAGGGTATCGAAGGTGCTGCCGCCCTTCCGCGTGGCGGTCGCCTCCGGCATCGATGCCGAAGAGCCCAGCACTTCGCTCAGGCTCGGCCCAGCCGGGCCTCTTGGCTGCTGCTGCGCCACCGCGCAGACTTTCTTCTGCATCGCCTCGGTATTCTTGTGGCCGGTCTTCATCTGGTCCGCGACCTGCGCCGGAATCCCGCATTTGGCGGCATGGGTTTCGATATATTTGATCATCTTGATTTCCGCCTGGCCGAAATTGCCGATCAGCTTGCAGGCTTCATCCGGGCTCGCCTTGCGGTCGCTGGCGGCCTTGATCAGCTTGCCGCGCTTCTCCGCCTCTGCGCGCAAGGGGATGAATCCCTTCATGCATTCATCGGGGGGACCGCCCGCCTGCGTCGGCGGAGCCGGGGGACGCGAGAATGCGGCGCCGGTGACGGGCGCCGCGCCCGTCGCCGGAAACGGACTGGGGGCTCCCCCGACGGAAGCAGAGGGAGCCGCGCCATTAACCGGCGGAAACGGCGAAGCGTTGCTCGGAGCGGCCTGACCGGGCAGCGGCGCCGGGAATGCGCCTTGCGCAAAACCCTGGGCGGCATGGCCGGTAACAAGGGCCACGGTAAGCGGCACAATCAGGCGGCGGATGATCAAGGTTGTTCCTCCGGCAAGGTCCAACGGCCCCAGCCTCTTCCCAATGGAAGAGCGACTTCGAATAGGGCTTTCTACGATTCCTGCCGGTTCTTAACAACCCGCCGATTTTGGCAACAGCGCGGCGTAGAGCCGCGCCGGACGCCATTAATTCCTTAATTTCGCGGTCCTTTAGGCTAAAAGGCAGCCCCGGACTGGATTACACCCATGCCTCAACTCGATTTTCGTTCGCCCCGGCTGTTTGTCGATGCCGCGCTGGCAGCGGGCGAAACGGTGGCGCTCGAGCGCAACCAGAGCAATTACCTCGGCAATGTGCTGCGGCTGGCCGCAGGCGAAACGATTCGGGTGTTCAACGGACGCGATGGCGAGTGGCAGGCGGCGATTGCGGGTCGCAAGCGGCCCGACAGCCTGACCATCGTGGCCCAGACCCGGCCGCAGGATCGCCTGCCGGATCTCGCTTACGTCTTCGCACCGCTGAAGCATGCCCGGCTCGATTATATGGTGCAGAAAGCCGTCGAGATGGGGGCCTCGTCCCTGCAGCCGGTTCTGACCCGCTTCACCCAGGTCTCGAGGGTCAACAGCGAGCGGATGCGCGCCAATGTGATCGAGGCCGCCGAACAATGCGGCATCCTCAGCATTGCCGGGGTCGCCGAACCGATGCCGCTCGATCGCTATCTGAGCCAGCGCGAAACCCAGCGCCTGCTGGTGTTCTGCGACGAGGCCGCGGATGCCACGAGCCCCCTGCAAGCGCTGCAGGGCGGCCTTGCGGCAGCCCACGGAATCGATGTCCTGATCGGTCCCGAAGGCGGATTTGCCGAGGAGGAGCGCGCGCTGCTGTTGCGGTTGCCGCGGATCCTCCGGCTCTCTTTGGGGCCCCGAATCCTGCGCGCCGACACCGCCGGCGTCGCGGCCCTGGCGCTGGTACAGGCAGCGCTCGGCGACTGGGCCGGCACGCCATAGGACCGCCGGGCGCCCTGTTCCGGCCCCTTAACAAGCCGTCAAGGGACGCTGCCAAGGGACTTGATTAAGGCACTTGATTAAGGGACTTGGCCGATCCCTGTCGAAACCCCGCCCCGGCCATGCTAATGGCTCCGCCAACGAACCCTTTGGAACCCGTTTTTCGGGATTTTGGACTTGAAATGACCGTGACCGCCGCCCTTCGTGCGACCGGATCCGCCGCTTGGGCGGACGCGCTGCTGTTGTCGTTCGCGCAGGCCGGCTACGTCCAGGCCGTGCCCGATATCCTGCAGCCCGCCGAGCCGTTCCTCGACCTCTCGGGCGAGGACATCCGCAAGAGCCTTTATCTGACCAGCGACGCCAGCGGCGAGGAACTGTGCCTTCGCCCCGACCTCACCATTCCGGTGGCGCGGGATTATCTCGCCTCCACAGGCGCCGGCCAGCCTGCCGGCTTCTGCTATCTCGGGCCGGTGTTTCGCTATCGCGGCGGCCGTCCCAGCGAATTCCTGCAGGCCGGCATCGAATCCTTCGGCCGGCAGGACCGCGCCGCGGCGGACGCGGAAATGCTGGCGCTGGCGCTCGAGGCGACCTCCACGTTCGGCCTGACCGAAGTCGAAATCCGCACCGGCGACGTGGCGCTGTTCAATGCGCTGATCGATGCCCTCGATCTCTATCCGGTATGGCGGCGGCGGCTGATCAAGGATTTCAACCGCAAGGTCAGCCTGACCGAAGATATCGAGCGGCTGACGCTCGCGACCGCACCCGGCCGCAACGAATATGAAGGCGTACTCGCAGCCTTGGCCGGCTCCGACCGCAAGGCGGCGCTGGCACTGGTCACCGACCTGATGTCGATCGCCGGCACCACCAATGTCGGTGGCCGCACCGTCGCCGAAATCGCCGACCGCTTCCTCGAACAATCGACCCTGAAGGGCGGCGCGCTGCCGCGCGACGCGCTCGGCATCATCAAGCGCTTCCTCGCGATCGCGGGCGATCCCGACGACGCGGTCGCGCAATTGCGCGCGCTGGCCGCCGACGCCAGGCTCAACATCACCGCCGCGATCGACCAGTTCGAAAGCCGGGTCGGCTTCATGGCCGCGCGCGGCATCGATACCTCCAAGACCCGCTTTTCCACCTCGTTCGGACGCGGCCTCGATTATTACACCGGCTTCGAGTTCGAACTGCATGCGAAGGGCAACGGCGCCGAACCGCTGGTGGCGGGCGGGCGTTACGACGGACTATTGACCCAGCTCGGCTCGAGCGCACCGATCCCGGCGGTCGGATTTTCGATATGGGTCGAATGCCTGACGCAGGCGGGCCGCAAGCCCGGCGGCACCGGGAGCGCAGCATGACCGCGCCATTCGTTCTCGCCGTTCCCTCGAAGGGCCGCCTGCAGGAAAACGCCGAAGCCTTCTTCACGCGCGCCGGGCTTACGCTGGCAAAGCCGCGCGGCGCCCGCGACTATCGCGGCACCATCGCTGAACTCGACAATGTCGAGATCGCCTATCTCTCGGCAAGCGAGATCGCCTCGCAGCTCGCGCGCGGCACGGTCCATCTCGGCGTCACCGGCGAAGACCTCGTGCGCGAAAGCATCGCCGATGCCGACAAGCGCGTCATGCTGATCGACAATCTCGGCTTCGGCAGCGCCAATGTCGTGGTGGCGGTGCCGCAGGCCTGGATCGACGTCCGGACCATGGCCGATCTCGACGACGTCACCACCGGCTTCCGCGCCCAGCATAACCGGCGGATGCGGGTGGCGACCAAATACATCAACCTGACCCGGACCTTCTTTGCGGCCCACGGCGTCGTCGATTACCGGATCGTCGAGAGCGCCGGGGCGACCGAAGGGGCGCCGGCCACCGGCACTGCCGAAATGATCGTCGACATCACCACGACAGGCGCCACCCTTGCCGCCAACGGCCTCAAGGTGCTGGACGACGGCGTGATCCTGCGCAGCCAGGCCAACTTGGTGGCGTCCAGGGACGCCGACTGGTCGGTTGAAGCCCGCGAGACCGCGCGCGTCATCCTGGATCACATTGCCGCTCGGGCCCGCGCCAGCAAGTATCGCGAAGTCCGCACCCGCTTTGCCGGCTGCGACGCCGCGCTATTGGCGGAAGCCCATAACCGCTTCGGCGTGGTCTCGCCGTTCGGCGGGCCGACCTCGTCGGGGATGGTCACGCTGCACTGCCCGCCCGCGCAGCTCTACGCACTCGGCAGCTTCCTCCGCGCCCACGGCGCCGACACGGTATCGGTGGCATCGCTGGACTATGTGCTCGACCGCGACAATCCGCTGTTCGCCAGGCTCGAGGCCTTCCTGCGAAGTTAGGGCGGAAAGTGCTTCGTTCATCGTAGCGACAGCTGGCAACGAGTACCATATGTTGTTCCATGAAGAATTTGGAACCTGATCGATGATGCTGGGTACGGACGTTTCTGACCTGTCGACCACTGCGGCCACCGCCGCGGCGCAGGGGCTGTCGATCGTCGTCCCCATCTATAATGAGGCAGCCGGGCTGGCCCTTTTCCACGAGCGGCTTGGCGCCCTGGCGAAGACGCTCCGGAAGCGCTACGGCCTTGGTTGCGAGGTGGTCTATGTCGACGACGGCAGCGCCGACGCCACGCTCACCATTGCGCGCGAACTCGCCGCCGACGGGCTCGACGTCCAGGTGGTGTCGCTGTCGCGCAACTTCGGCAAGGAAGCCGCCCTGATGGCGGGCCTCGACCACGCCCGGCGCGGCGCGGTGCTGTTCATGGACGGCGACGGCCAGCATCCGCCCGCCCTGGTCGAGCAACTCGTCAGCCACTGGATCGATGGCGGCTTCGACGTGGTCTATACCGCCAAGGCTCACCGCGACAACGAATCGGCGCTGCGGCGCATCGCCGTGCATGGCTTCTACGCGCTGATCAATTGGGGCGCGCGGCAGAAAATCCCGGAAGACGCCGGCGACTTCCGCCTGCTGTCGCCACGGGCCGCCGCCGCACTGCGGCAGCTTCCCGAGCGCAACCGCTTCTTCAAGGGGCTGGCGAGCTGGATCGGCTTCCGCCAGATCCGCGTCGACTACGAACCGGCCGCCCGCGCCCACGGCGTCACCACCTTCAGCCCGGGCCGGCTGATCGGGCTTTCGATCGAGGGCCTGACGTCCTTCTCGGTGGCGCCCTTGCGCTTCGCCAGCCTGCTCGGCGTCCTGCTCGCAACCGTCGCCTTCCTGTTCGGTCTTTCCATCCTCTGGGAAACCCTGGTGAGCGGGAAATCGGTCCCCGGCTATCCCTCGCTGGTGGTCGGCCTGATGACCATCGGCGGCGTGCAGCTGATCATGATCGGCATCGTCGGCGAGTATATCGGCAAGATCCTGTCCGAGCTGAAGGCGCGTCCGATCTATTTCGTGGCCGAGCACAGCGTGAAACGCGTCGAGGCGGACGCAGCCGCCGGCGTCAGCGAACGGACCGCCGCGGAATGAGCGACGACGCACCGCGCCGCATCTGGCTGTGCGCCGACGATTACGGTCTCAGCCCCGGCGTCAATCGCGCCATTCGCGACCTGATCGAGCGCGGCCGTCTCAACGCCACCTCGGTGATGGTGGTGGGCCCCTCGATCGGCCGCAACGAAGTCCGCGCGCTCGAATCCGCCGCCGCCAACAGTCCCCGTTGCGCCATCGGCCTGCACGTCACGCTGACGGCGCCGTTCAGCCCGCTGACCATGCACTTCCGGCCGACCGATGGCGGCATCTTCCTGCCGTTTCCGAAATTGCTGCGCGCCGGCCTGTTACGGCGGCTCGATCCCGAGATCATCTATGATGAACTGATGCTGCAGCTCGCGGCGTTCGGCGAGCTGTTCGGCCGGGCGCCGGATTTTGTCGACGGCCACCAGCACGCGCAGCTGTTTCCCGGGGTGCGCGACGCCTTTCTGACCGCGGTGAAGGAAGCAGCACCCGATGCCTGGGTGCGCCAGGGCGGACGCCGGCAGCCTTTGGCCCGGCGGCTCGGCGCGCCCAAGGCGCTGGTGCTCGACATCCTGAGCGCCCAGTTTCGACGCCGCGCCTCGCGCGCCGATATCGCCTTCAACCCCGGCTTCGCCGGCGCCTATGACTTTACCCGGCAGCCGGATTTCAGCGCGCTGATGCACCAGTTCCTCGATGAACTGCCGGAGGACGGCCTCATCATGTGTCACCCCGGCTTTGTCGATGACGTCCTGGTCAGCCTCGACCCGCTGACCGTACAGCGCGAACACGAGCACGCCTTTCTCGGCGGCGAGCATTTCCCGCGGCTGCTGGCGGCGAACAAAGTTACACTGGGCTGATTTGCCTCGGAAATCCCCGCCAGGCGTTTTGTCGCATACGGAAATTTAATCCGCCCCGCCACTACTTGCGACACAAACCGCCCCTACATCTCCCCCGCGCTTCGACGCGAAGGAGAAAGCCATGACGCCGCAAGAACGCCAATTGATTGACGATCTTTTCGACCGGCTCTCGAGGGTGGAGAGTGCGCCACGCGATCCCGACGCCGCGGCTGCGATCGCTCAGGGCCAGCGCCAGGCGCCGAACGCCGTTTATGCGCTGGTGCAGACCGTCCTGTTGCAGGACGAAGCGCTGAAGCGCGCCAACAGCCGCATCCAGGAACTGGAGGGCGCAGGCGAACAACACCCGTCCGGCAGCTTCCTCGATTCGATGCGGGAGACGATCTTCGGGCAGAACCCGCAGCGCGGCTCGGTGCCCAATGTCCGGCCGCCGGAGCTTCCGGGCCGCCCGACATGGAACAGCGGCCAGGTCATGCAGCAGGCGCAAAATCCCGGGCAATATGCCCAGCCGCCGTACGGCCAGCCTTATGGCGCGCCGCAGGCGCCGATGGGCGGTGGCGGTTCGTTTCTCGGAACGGCGGCCGCAGCCGCCGCCGGCGTGGTCGGCGGATCGTTGCTGCTCGGCAGCATCCGCTCGATGATGGGCGGCGGCCACCAGCAGGGCTTCGGCGACACCGCGGGCCATCGCGGCGGAGTTGAAGACCGCAGGCCGTGGGGCGATCAATCCGGCGGCGATCTGGCCAAGGATGCCGGCATCAACGACATCGGTTCGTCCGGAAGTTCGCGCGCGGGATTGTTCGATTCGAACGACAATTCACGCGACGGATATTTCGATACCGCCTCGAACGATGACGATCACGACGACTTGGATCTCGATTCCGATGACTTCGGCGGCGACGGCGACACCGCCTGAGGAGTTTCTGCCGTGACACAGGCAAACGGCCGCTCCGATCGAGCGGCCGTTTTCATTTGAATCGCAGCGCAGCCTAGATGACGACCACCTTGGCGCCGACACTGACGCGGCCGTACAGATCGATCACGTCGTCATTGCGCATCCGGATACAGCCGGACGAGACGTTGGTGCCGATCGTCCAGGGCTCGTTCGAGCCGTGGATGCGGTAGAGCGACGAGCCCAGATACATCGCGCGGGCGCCGAGCGGGTTTTGCGGCCCGCCTTCCATGTGCCGCGGCAGATCCGGGCGGCGCGCCAGCATTTCCGGCGGCGGCGTCCAGGCCGGCCATTCCTTCTTGGCGGAAATCGTCTTGACTCCCGACCAGGTGAAGCCGGGACGGCCGACGCCGATGCCGTAGCGCAACGCCTTGCCGTCGCCCTGCACCAGGAACAGGAACTTGTTGGGGGTGTCGACGACGATCGTGCCGGGACCTTCCTTGCCGTGATACTCGACCAGCTGCTTCTCGTATTTCGGATCGAAGGCGGGACGCGCGGGTTCGCTGACGTCTTCCTGCCGGCGCATGGCCTGCTCGGGACCCATCGGCGGCAGCAGCGCACGGCGCGGTTCGTAGGACGGCTGCGCCTGGTAGCGGCCGCCTTGCGAGGGTCCCTCACCGAACAGGAACTCGATGAAGCCGCCGCCCATATTTGCGCGCTCGGCGTAAGCGGTTCGCACCGGCCGCTGCGCGGGCTGGTCGGCATAGATCACGGCGGGTTCGGCAGCCGGACCGGCTTCGATTGCCGCGGCCTGATTGATGCCGGCGAGAAAGGAGGCGCCGGCGAGGAACGCGAGAGACATTTTTATCATCGACGTACTCTGTACTGTTTCGTCGTGGGAGCGCCGGAGTCAGCGCCTTTGCACGCCCCCAATTAAGATCAAAAGCGCCTCGGTTTGGTAAACGGAATCGCCGTTTCGATTCACCACGTCGCCAGTTGCATGCGGTTTCGAGCGGTAGCGTTTATTTTCGATGAACGCAGAGCCCGCATGGTTAATCGTTGGTATGCGGCGATCCTCGCGCGTCTCTCGAAGAGTTCCCGGCGTGAACCTGACGTTAAATCGCATCTGTCTAAAACGTCACGAGTGAAGTCAGGAAAGAGCTCATGCCGATCCCTCGCAGACGTTTTCGTATCGAAGAAGCTATCGGCGGCGACATGCCGATGCCCGCAGCGGTGGACGGCGACGTCGGTCCGATGCATCACGAGATCATGAACGAACTTCGCGCCATCCGTGCCCAGATGGCGAAGCCGAACCACAGCGCGACAACGGAAACCGTCGGCGAGTCGGTCAACCGCGAGATCGCCGAAGCCCACACGCTGCTGGAAACCTACCGCGCCCAGATCGAGCAGTGCGAGAAGCTCAAGGTCGAACTCGACCTGATTCACGACGCCATCAACCGCACCAAGCGGGAAATCGCGGTGCTGCATGGCAAGAGCTTCAACGGCCAGGAAATGGCCAAGGTCAATGGCGAGCTCGGCGCCGTGGTCGGCGGCACCGAGGAAGCGACCCAGCAGATTCTGGAGGCCGCCGAGTCGATCGACCAGGCCGCCAGCGCGCTCAGCAAGGTTAATTCAGCGGATCAGCAAAAGATCCTCAGCGAGGAAATCCAGGAGCGCGTCGTCTCCATCTTCGAGGCCTGCAATTTCCAGGATCTGACCGGTCAGCGCATCAACAAGGTGATGACCACGATGAAGTTCATCGAAAACCACATCAACGCGATGATGGACATCTGGGGCGGCGTCGACGCCATCAAGGCGCATGCCCCGGCGATCGTCGATGATCGGGAAGGCGACGCCAAGCTCTTGAACGGTCCGAAGCTCGATGGCGATGCCGGTCACGCCTCGCAGAACGACATCGACGCCCTGTTCGACTGAATTCGGTCTACATTCGACCAGCAAAAAACGCCGGCCCCGGGGGGGGCCGGCGTTTTCCTTTTCGGAGACAGTCGTTCCGGGGCGGCGCGAAGCGTCGAACCCGGAATCTCGAGTCAGGCGCGGGGCGCGCAGCGGACGTAGACCATGTTGCCGTAGCGAACCGCGGCATCCTTGTCGACGAAGCGGGTCACCAGCACGCGGCCGTCGAAGGAAACGATCTCGCGGTCCTGCTCGCCGGGGGTCGGTCCGGCGGGACCGATATAATTCTTGCCGCTCGGGCTGCCCTTCAGACGCAGCTCCTGCGGCGTCGCCTGGTCGGCCAGATGCATGACCACGCCACCGGTGCCGCCGGCCGTAATCACATAGGGCTGCTTGCATTGCGCCCGCGCCGCCGCCTCGGTACGCGCGCGGTCATTGGGGTTCTGGTAGGAGGCGAGGCCCCAGCGGCCGACGATCTCATCGGAGCGGATGGTGGCCGGCATTTCCGGGGCGACGCCGGGCTCCGGCGCCGGGGGAGGCGATGACGAGAATGACGGCAGGCTCATACTCCCGCACCCGCCGAGGAATATCGTCAGCGCGGCGGCGATCCCCAGATTGCCGACCGCACGCGCGTTAAGTGACCTGACCATGGCATTCCCCCGAGCAAAAATTCGTGGCCGCACCCGTCCCGCAGCCAAGCGTAAAACTCCTGTCGGAGCAATGACGTCCACTAAAATACGCCGACGCGCCGATTTGGTTTCCTGGCAGCATCCTATATCAGCCTCACCAATGGCTTAACCCCCCATTGCTTGACAGGATCGGCGCCAAGCCATATTCCCGGGCCCACTATTAGCACTCCGAGATCGCGATTGCTAAGGGCGCGAGCTGCCCTGCCCCTGGCAGTGCCGCATGCGCCCCGTGTTCAGAGCCATTTTCGATGGCAAACCAGACCTGAAAACCGAGCCTCCAAAAGGAACCGTCATGGCTAAATCCAAATTTCGTCCTCTGCATGACCGTGTCGTGGTCAAGCGCATCGACGCCGAAGAGAAGACCAAGGGCGGCATCATCATCCCCGACAGCGCCAAGGAAAAGCCCTCCCAGGGCGAGGTCACGGCAGTCGGTCCGGGCGGCCGCGACGAATCCGGCAAGCTGATCCCGATCGACCTCAAGGTCGGCGACCGCGTGCTGTTCGGCAAATGGTCGGGCACCGAGGTCAAGCTCGACGGCGAGGAGCTCCTGATCATGAAGGAGAGCGACATCATGGGCGTGCTGACGTAAGTCCGACCAAAACAGACGCCGCACACCAGTCGTCGCGGGCGGGGTCGTTGCTTTCTTCCCTTCTCCCCTTGTGGGAGAAGGTGATCCTCGCGAAGCGAGGATCGGATGAGGGGTCTCTATCCGCGGAAACAGACCCCTCACCCGTCACGAACGCGCTTCGCGCGTCCGTGCCACCCTCTCCCACAAGGGGAGAGGGGAAGAGAAGCCCGGCCATGGCAGCGACCAACTAAGCGGCGAACGACCGTTTCCAATCATTCCAGGAGTAGATTCCAATGGCTGCCAAAGACGTTAAATTTGCCGGAGACGCGCGCGACCGCATGCTGCGCGGCGTCGATATCCTCGCCAATGCGGTCAAGGTGACGCTCGGTCCCAAGGGCCGCAACGTCGTGATCGAGAAGAGCTTCGGCGCGCCGCGCATCACCAAGGACGGCGTCACCGTCGCCAAGGAGATCGAGCTCGAGGACAAGTTCGAGAACATGGGCGCGCAGATGCTGCGCGAGGTCGCTTCCAAGACCAACGATACTGCGGGCGACGGCACCACCACGGCGACCGTGCTGGCGCAGGCGATCGTGCGGGAAGGCGCCAAGTCGGTTGCCGCCGGCATGAACCCGATGGACCTCAAACGCGGCATCGAGATCGCCGTGCATGCCGTGGTCAAGGACATCGAGAAGCGCGCCAAGCCGGTGGCCTCGTCATCCGAGGTGGCCCAGGTCGGCACCATCTCGGCCAACGGCGACGCCGCGATCGGCAAGATGATCGCCCAAGCGATGCAGAAGGTCGGCAATGAGGGCGTCATCACGGTCGAGGAAAACAAATCGCTGGAGACCGAGGTCGACATCGTCGAGGGCATGAAATTCGACCGCGGCTACCTGTCGCCCTATTTCATCACCAACGCCGAGAAGATGACCGCCGAGCTCGAGGACGTCTACGTGCTGCTGCACGAGAAGAAGCTGTCCGGCCTGCAGTCGATGCTGCCGGTGCTGGAGGCCGTGGTGCAGTCGGGCCGTCCGCTCCTGATCATCGCCGAAGACGTCGAGGGCGAGGCGCTGGCGACGCTGGTGGTCAACCGCCTGCGCGGCGGCCTGAAGGTCGCCGCCGTCAAGGCGCCGGGCTTCGGCGACCGCCGCAAGGCGATGCTGGAAGACATCGCGATCCTGACCGGCGGCCAGCTGATCTCCGATGAACTCGGCATGAAGCTCGAAAGCGTCACCGTCAACATGCTCGGCCGCGCCCGCAAGGTCGTGATCGACAAGGAGAACACCACGATCGTCAACGGCTCGGGCAAGAAGAAGGACATCGAAGCCCGCGTCACGCAGATCAAGGCGCAGATCGAGGAAACCACCTCGGACTACGACCGCGAGAAGCTGCAGGAGCGGCTGGCCAAGCTCGCCGGCGGCGTCGCGGTGATCCGCGTCGGCGGTGCGACCGAGATCGAGGTCAAGGAGAAGAAGGACCGCGTCGAGGATGCGCTGAACGCCACCCGCGCGGCGGTGCAGGAAGGCATCGTGCCGGGCGGCGGCGTCGCACTGCTGCGCGCCAAGAAGGCGGTCGGCCGGATTCACAACGAGAATCCCGACGTCCAGGCCGGTATCAACATCGTGCTGAAGGCGCTGGAAGCTCCGGTCCGCCAGATCTCGGAAAACGCCGGTGTCGAGGGCTCGATCGTGGTCGGCAAGATCCTCGAAGACAAATCCGAAACCTTCGGCTTCGACGCGCAGACCGAGGAATATGTCGACATGGTCGCCAAGGGCATCATCGACCCGGCCAAGGTGGTGCGCACCGCGCTGCAGGACGCTTCTTCCGTGGCCGCGCTCTTGGTGACGACGGAAGCCATGGTCGCCGAACTGCCGAAGGAGCCGGCGCCGCCGATGCCCGGCGGTGGCGGCGGCATGGGCGGAATGGGCGGCATGGGCTTCTGAGGCGCCCGCCTCCCGGCATTGCCGATCGACGAAGGCCGCCTCCGGGCGGCCTTCTTTTTTATCGAAAAAGCTCTACGGTAACGTCCGATTCTGCTTTCTCGAGGACGTTGATATGCGCGCGCTTCTGTTCTGCCTGGCCGGTCTGGCGATGGCTTTGCCGGATTTCGCCTTCGCTCAAACGAAGCCCCCGGCCAAATCCGCGTCCAACGCCAACGAGGTCCGGTATTTCACGGCGATCGACGGGTTGATGGACGGCAACGCCGACGTTGTGCTCAAGGAAACCCGCATGGGCAAGACCGTCACCGCGGCGGTGCTCGACGTCTGCTATCCCGTGGCCAAGGGCTCCGATCGCAAGGACCGCTTCGTCGCCAACCTCGCGATCAACGGACAGACCCTGAGCGGCACCACGCAGAGCATTGCCGACAAGTTGCCGGTCACGGTGAAACTGCTGCGCAAGCCGACCGGCGACACCTTCGAATTCAGGGGACAAATCAACGTCGGCCAGAGCGTGACGGAGGTCGCCTCGACCGAAAATTCCGATCTCAGCGAAAAGGAATTCCAGGAAAACCAGACCAGCGACGACGGCATCACGGCCAACCCCAAGGATTTTTCCGAAGTGTCGCCGGAATCGGTCGGCGTGCGGGTGAAGCTCGACGCAGCGCTGGATTTCCTGAAGAGCCTGAAGGGACAGGATCTCGAGGTTTCCCTGAGCAGCCTGGGCGTGTCCTGCGATGCGCTGCGCGCCGGCCAGCAGACCATCAACATCAATATCGATCCGGAACGATCGGCCGCGCTGATCGCGAAAGCCAAAGCCTCGCCCGGCGTGGTCGCCGCCGGCTGGACCAGCGGCGTCGTGGAGATGGATCGCACCATCCGTTTTTCCGCCGCCGACTGGCGCGACGGCGACAAGCTCAACCGCGACAAGCTCGCGGCAGCGATCTCCGGCGTGCTGGCAACGACACTGGTGGCGAAGGCGTCGTCGTCGGCATGGGACGCCAACACCGGAAAGCTGAAACTGACCTTGAAGCGCCCGAGCCAGATTTTCCCGGCGCTCGGCCTCACCGAGACGGTCGAGGTCACCGCTTTGGTGTCGCCGGACAAGCCCGGCGCGACCGACCGGCTGATGCTGTGGATCGGCAGCCCCGCCATTTCGACGGCGGACGAAACCTCAGGTCCCAAGCTCAATCTGGCCGACGAGTCCAGCCTCGACGAGGAAGCTGAGCAAAAGGACGACAACGGCTCGGTTGACGCGCTGGCCAAGGAATTCAAAGGCCAGCGCTGGGACGGCGACAAAAACGACTGGAAATAGCCCGACAGGAGATCTCAGTTGGTATTGATGCGGAAGCGTAGCGTTTTGCTACCGATGAGGGACACGAAATCGCCCTGACGCTTCCAGGTCGCGGCTTCGCCGAGGGCGGCGACCAGTTCGTCATCGGCCTGCGCCCGCGCCGGGGGACAGGAACGATCCTCCAGCGGCCCGGCGACGAAGATCACGGTATTGCCCGCCACCGAAAACTGGCCCTTGCCGCCCTTGCACCACAGCTCGAGGATCACTTCACCGGCGTCGCCGATATCCAGCGTCGGCAGCCGCTTCGACCCCGGCTGACGCGCCGCGTCGAGCGTCATTTCGAGCCCGAACGGAAAGCCCTCATCGGCGCGCGCCGGCGCGGCGTTCAGAGCGGCCGCGGCCAGGACCAATGCTGCGGCCCGCGGCAAATACGTTGGCGATGAAATCATGAAGCCTCTCGCAATATTGCTACCCTGATGGCCGCGCCGTTCTAAAGAATGCGCGCGACATTGACCAGATCGGGCCCGCCGGTGCGCGACGCCAAAATCCGCTCACAACCTCGCGAAGTCAGAAGGTCCCCCGCCCCTCGCCGCAGCGGCCATGCTAGGGTTGCTCCGAAGGCAGCGACAAGCTGCCGCAGGCTGCGAAACCTGATACTCCTCGATTCTTCCATTTTTTCAGGCCCTTGAGGCCATCCCCCTGGAGACGTTGATCTGTGAACAATATCCGCTCGACGCTCGCGACCGTATGGCGGATCGCTGCCCCCTATTTCCGTTCCGAAGACAAATGGGCAGGCCGCGCGCTGCTCGCGGCGGTGATCGCGACCGAGCTTGCCATCGTCGGCATCACGGTCCTGCTCAATCAATGGAACAGCCGCTTCTACAATGCACTGCAGGAGCGCAACTGGGACACCTTCGTCTCCGAGATCATCTATTTCAGCGTGCTGGCCGCTATCTACACGATCATCGCGGTCTACCAGCTCTATCTCAATCAATGGCTGCAGATCCGCTGGCGGCAATGGATGACCAAGCAATATCTCGGCGAGTGGCTGCATCAGGCCAACCACTACCGGATGCAGCTCCAGGGCGACGCCGCCGATAACCCCGACCAGCGCATGACCGACGACGTCAAGCTGTTCGTCGAACGGACGCTCAACATCGGGGTCGGTCTCTTGAGCTCGGTCGTCACGCTGGCGTCCTTTGTCGCCATCCTGTGGGGCCTGTCCAACGCCGCCCCGCTGCACATGTTCGGAACGGATTTCGCAATCCCCGGTTACCTGGTCTGGGGCGCGCTGATCTATGCGGTTCTCGGCACCGTCCTGACCCATCTGATCGGCTGGCCACTGGTCGGTATCGATTTCCGGCAGCAGCGGTTCGAGGCGGATTTCCGTTTCAATCTGGTGCGGGTCAGGGAAAATTCCGAACAAATCGCGCTGCTGCGCGGAGAGGACGCCGAGCGCGAACGCCTCCTGGTTCGCTTCGGACGCGTGGTCGAGAACTGGCTCGCCATCATGAGCCGCACCAAGAAGCTGACGGCGTTCACCGCCAGCTATTCGCAGGCTTCGGTGATCTTTCCCTACATCCTGGTCGCGCCGGCCTACTTCGCGCAAAAGATCCAGCTCGGCGGCATGATGCAGACCGCATCGGCGTTTTCCAGCGTCCAGGGCGCGCTGTCGTTCTTCATCAACGTCTACCGCCAACTGGCGGAGTGGCAGGCGGTGCTGAACCGCCTCGACGGGTTCGAGGCGGGGATTGCGGCGGCGAGCGCGCTGGCAACCCGCGACGAACGGATTCACGTCGTCGAGGCGGCTGGCGGCGGCGCCATCGACCTCAAGGAACTGACGGTCCGTCTGCCGAACGGAACGCCGCTGGTCAGCGCCGACGGTTTCAGTTTGCGCAAGGACGAGCGCACGCTGGTCACCGGTCCGTCGGGCTCGGGCAAGTCGACGCTGTTCCGTGCGATTGCCGGCATCTGGCCGTTCGGGGCGGGCTCCATCGCCATCCCGGCGAAGGCGACGCTGATGATGCTGCCGCAGCGGCCGTATTTCCCGGTCGGATCGTTGCACGGGGCGGTCGAGTACCCCGGCAAAGAGGGGACGTTTACCGCCGGCCAGATCGGCAATGCACTCGAAGCGGTGGGATTGCCCGGGCTCGCCTCGCAACTCGACGAACACGCTCACTGGAACCGGATGCTGTCGCTCGGCGAGCAACAGCGCCTCGGGCTCGCACGCGCGCTGCTGCATGCGCCGCAATACCTGTTCCTCGACGAGGCGACGGCGTCGCTCGACGAACCTTCCGAGGCCGCGCTGTATCAGCTCCTCCGGGACAAATTGCCGGCCACCACCATCGTTTCGATCGGCCATCGCTCGACGCTCGATGCCTTCCACCAGCGCAACGTCGTGCTCACCCGCGACGGCGACCGGTTTGCGCTGCAGAGCGGCGGCGAGAATACCAGGCCGTGATGGCCAAGCGCGTCACAACCGGCGCCGCAAACCAGGCATGCGGCCCGGTCACATGCAGCATGGCGAGCCGAACCGGGTCGCCACGACATCGCCGCCGATCAGGGCGCGCGGCTGCGCCGGCTTCACCTCCGGCGATCCAACCACCACCACCATCGACGTCGCAAACGGGATGATCACCGGCGGATAGCGGGACACAAACAGCCGCCGATGGCGATGGCAGCGCCAAGGTCCGCAATAGCTCCCGCGGTGGATCGCGTCCACGCCGCCTGCAGCCAGTCCCGCTCCATCCGGGCACCCACAAAACAAAAGGGGCGGCAGATCGCTCTGCCGCCCCTCGAGGTCTCGGGAGAATGACTTACTTCAGGCTGGTCATCGCGGTCAGGTCAGCCGAGAGCTTGACGATGCCGGCCGCGCCGCACCAGCTCGAGCCAACACCGGTCGGATTGATCGCCGTGATGGAGGTTCCAGACGCCGCAGTGATGTTTCCGCGGGCTGCGAAATCGCTGGTGAAGGCGTTGCAATCACCCTTCGACAGATCGGTGTCGGAGTAGCGGATATCGAGCGTGAACACCTTGTAGGTGAAACCGACACCGATGTTCCAGGTGTTGTAGTCGGCGTAGTTGATGCCGTTCGGGAACGGTCCCGCAAAGCCAGGATTGGTAAAGCCCGTTCCGTAGAACGAATCGGAGGTTCCAAGCCACTGCCGGCCGAACTCGCCGGAGACATACATGCCGAGGCCGCTGCTGCCGAATGTGGAGCTGGGCGCAGTGAACTTGCCGGTGATCGACGCGTAGTTGCCCCAGGCGCCGGAGTTCAGGAAGCTCGGGGTATAGTATTCGTTGGCGCCGATCTGGAACATGTCGTTGATGGTGTAGTTCACCTTGGCGTAGCCTTCAAAGAAGCTCAGGTTCTTCTTGATGACGTTGCCGTTGACCAGGGCGTTGGTCGCGCATTCCGCGCTGAGCGGTTGCCCCGCCGTATCGACCGCGGCGCCGTAGTGGCAGGTTCCGCCCGGATACAGGTAGCCCCAAACACCGAAATCGAAAGCAAACGCGCCGAAGGTCGGGCGAATACCGCCGTAGATGTCAATTTCAGCCGCGGCGCGGTTCGGGAAGGAGATGCTTGCGCCCGCCAGGCCGGCGTAGAGCTGCACGTCCTTGGTGACGTTGTAGCGCGGCTCGAAGTAGGCCGAGACCGAGGGCTTGTGGTTGGACTGAGTGATGCCGCGGAACACGTAGTCGTTCGTGATCGAGCTGCCGAAGGCGATATCCCAGGGATCGAACGCGGGCGGCGGCGGCGCCTTGACGGCCTTGACGCGCAAGTCCGCAGCAAGAGCCGAACCCGATACCATTGCCAGCGCCGTTGCCAACAAAGCCAACTTTTTCATGACGATCCCCATCACCTTTAAAACAGTCCAGTTCCGGGCCCCCCAGGGACGAGCGATAACCGACTGCGACCAATTCCTAACGTGACGGCAATCTGAAACGGGCCACCGGGTGAGTGAAGCGGAAAAGACAAGCATCTGCCGCCTTTTTAGGCGTTATGGCCATTTCATGAAATCTTGTCAGCGAGTGTTGCATTCCGACAACAATTTTCTGGTCTCCAGTATCGGCTGAGATGCATTGGAACCCGGCTGACCCCGCAAAACCACGGACTTCTCTGCCGATCGAAGGGCCGCCGAATCGGCGGCACACGCGGTCGGGTTGCCCGGACCCGGACAAAAAAGGCCGCAGCGGATGCTGCGGCCTTTGCAACGCGATCTGCGCTTTGGCTCTTACTCGATACGGGTATCGTCATCCCCGCCGGAGGACTGCTCCCACGACGGTGCGGGGCTTGGGGCCGCAGGGCTGGGCGACGCCCAGCTCGGGGCCGGTGCCGGCGCCGGCGCAGCCATGGGCTCCGGCGCTGCGGGTTTCGCTGCGGCAGGCTTGCGAGCGGCAGGCTTGCGAGCGGCGGGCTTGGCGGCCGCCTTCTTCTTGGCGGGGCTCTTCTTGGCGCTGGCCTTCTTCGCAGCCTTCTTGGCCGATTTTTTCGGTGCCGATTTCTTGGCCGATTTCTTGGCTGATTTCTTCGCGGCCTTCCTGGCCTTCTTCGCCGACTTGGCGGCCTTCTTCGAAGATTTCTTGGCGGATTTCTTCTTCGCCGTCACAGCACTCTTCTTGGCTTTCTTCGCCTTCTTGCCCTTCTTGCTCTTCTTGCCTTTAGCCATCGTGAACCTCCTGTTGCCGCCGAATAATGTCCATCAGGCGTTTCAAGTCGTCCGCTTCCGCACGGGGCCAATCGATCAGTTCAATCCTGGCCGGGGACCGCCTGTCGCCCAATCGAGAAGCTCAATTGTGTGCACCACAGGAACTGACGTGCCGCCGGCAATCTGAACCATGCATCCAATATTGCCCGCAGCAATCATGTCCGGCTTCACTGTCGCAATATTGGCGACCTTTCGATCGCGCAATCTGCTCGCAATGTCGGGCTGGAGAATGTTGAAGGTCCCCGCCGAACCGCAACACAAATGGCTCTCGGGTACATCTTTCACCACGAATCCGTTCTTGGAAAGCAATTCTTTCGGAGCGTGCGTGATTTTCTGTCCGTGCTGCAGCGAACAAGCGGAATGATAGGCGACCGTGATGTCGCGTTGCTGCTGCGCCGGCTGCAGTTCGATGCCGCCGACATATTCCGTAATGTCCTTGGCCAGCGCCGAAACCCTGGCGGCGGGGCCTGCGAAATCGCGGTCCTCGCGCAGCATGTAGCCGTAGTCCTTGATGACCGTGCCGCAGCCCGACGCCGTCACCAGGATGGCATCGAGACCGTTCCGCTCGGCCTCCCCGAGCCAGGCCCCGATGTTGGCGCGGGCGCGCGCCAGTGCGTCGCCGTCCTGTCCGAGGTGGTGGGTCAGCGCGCCGCAGCATTGCTCGTCCTTGACCAGCACAACCTCGATGCCGTGACGCGTCAGGAGATTGATGGCGGCCTGATTGATGCGCGGCGCCAGCACCTGTTGGGCGCAGCCCTGCAGCAGGGCGACGCGACCGCGCCGTTCGCCTTGCGCCGGAAAAACCGTTCCGCCTGCCGGTCCGGGCTTGGGCAGCCTGCCCGGCGCCAGCGCCAGCATCGCCTTGATTCGCCGCAACAATCCCGGCGATGCCGATGCGGCGGCCGGCAGCAAGGCGGCCAACGGCCGGCCGAACCGCGCCAGAATCATGCTCCAGCGAAACAGTTGCGGCCGCGGCAGCACCCAGGCCAGCACCGCTCGCAGCGCCCGCTCGGTCAGCGGCCTCGCATAGTCCCTTTCGATCCTGGCCCGCGCCTGATCGACCAGATGCATGTAGTTCACACCCGACGGACAGGTGGTCATGCAGGCGAGACAGGAGAGACAGCGGTCGATGTGCTTGACCACCTCCCGCGTCGGCGGCCGGTTCTTTTCCAGCATCTCCTTGATGAGGTAGATCCGCCCGCGCGGGCTATCGAGCTCGTCGCCGAGCAGTACGTAGGTCGGGCAGGTCGCGGTGCAGAAACCGCAATGCACGCAGGCGCGCAGGATCTTGTCGGCCTCCGCGATATCGGGATCGGCGAGCTGGGCCAGGCTGAATTCGGTCTTCATGTCGCGGCCCCTCTTATCATCCGGCCGCGATTGAGGATGTTCTTCGGATCGAAGCTGTGGCGGACGCGTTCGCTCAGGCTCGCCAGGCCGTCCGGCTGCGGATGGAATACGTCGACATTGCGCCGGGTCTGCTCGGACGCGCGTATCAAGGTGGCGTGACCGCCGGCCGCATTGACGCGGGAGCGCACCAGCGCGGCTTGGGCGTCCGGCTTGGGCGGCAGTGCCGCCCAGATCAGGCCACCGCCCCAGTCGTAGATCACGTCGCCGCCGGTGTCGCGCGACAGCGCCTGACCGAGCGCGCCGCCCGAAGCCGGCGGACAGACGATCCGCCATACCGGCCAGGCTCCCAGCGCGCCATCAGCCGCAAACGGCCGAACGTCGCGAATCGAACTCCAGATCGCCGCCGAGGCCGCATCTTCCAGCAGTTCCGCCGCGCCGAACGGCGCCAGCATCGCGGCCAACGCGGCGGCGCGATGCACCGCCGAGGCGGCGATGCCCTCCAGCCGCAGCAAGGTGAGCGCCTGCCCCGGCGATCCGAGCTCACCGAGACCGCCCGCCGATGCTCGAAATGCCGAATTCGGCAGGTGGGCCGCCCCGGACACATCGAACGGCGAGCCCAGCGCCGCCGTCATCGCGCGGTTCGCGGCAACGTCGTCCAGCCCGCGCAGCATCAGCGTGCGCTCGCTCTCGGGCCGCGGCATCACCTTCAACGTCACTTCCGTCATCACCGCGAGCGTGCCCCATGACCCCGCCAGCAATTTGCAGAGGTCGTAGCCGGTGACGTTCTTCACCACCTTGCCGCCGGCCTTGAAACTGTCGCCGAAGCCCGACACCGCATGCGCGCCCAGCAGATGGTCGCGCGCGCCGCCCGCCCGGATGCGGCGCGGGCCTGCGAGCCCGGCGCCGATCATGCCGCCGATGGTTCCGATGTCGGGCGTGCCCAACAGCGCCGACGTGTTGATCGGCTCGAATGCGAATTGCTGGTTCCTGGAATCGATCAGCGACAGCACGTCGGCAAGCGGCGCACCGGCCTGCACCGTGATGATCAGCTCGCTGGGCTCGTAGGCCACGACCGCATTCAAGGCCGACAGGTCGAGCAGCGCATTGGTCGCCATCGGCTGGCCGATCAGCCGTTTGCCGCCATGGCCGATGATTTCCAGCGGCTGCTCGCGGGCAATCGCCGCGCGCACCGCATCTTCGACGTCCTTGGCGTCACGTATGTTCAGCGTGTCCACGGGCGCCTGCTCAAAACCGGGGAAGATCGGGGAAGGCGAGCTTGCCGCCGTGGACATGCATGCGGCCGAGTTCGGCGCAGCGGTGCAGGGACGGAAACACCTTGCCGGGATTGAGCAGCCCCTGCGCGTCGAACGCGCATTTCAGCCGCTGCTGCTGGTTGAGATCGATTTCGCTGAACATCTCCGGCATCAGGTCGCGCTTTTCGATGCCGACACCATGCTCGCCGGTCAGCACGCCGCCGAGTTCGACGCAGACCCGCAAGATATCCGCACCGAAGGCTTCGGCATTGTCCATCTCGCCCGGCTTGTTGGCGTCGTACAGGATCAGGGGATGCAGGTTGCCGTCGCCGGCATGAAATACATTGGCGACGCGAAGATCGTACCTGGCCGACAGGTCGCGAATTCGCGCCAGCGCTTCCGGCAATTTGCCGCGCGGGATGGTGCCGTCCATGCAGAGATAATCGGGCGAAATCCGCCCCACCGCCGGAAATGCCGCCTTGCGGCCGGCCCAGAACAGGTTGCGCTCCGTTTCCGAGGTGGAAATCTGGCAGCTGGTCGAGCCGCAGCCTTGCGCGATCGCCTCGACGCGCTTGATCAGTTCGTCGACCTCTCCCCCGGGGCCGTCGAGTTCGATGATCAGGAGCGCCTCGACGTCGAGCGGATAGCCGGCGTGGACGAAGGCTTCGGCGGCGTGGATCGCCGGCTTGTCCATCATCTCCATGCCGCCCGGAATGATGCCGGCGGCGATGATGCGCGCCACGCATTCGCCGGCGGCCTCGACCTCGGCGAAGCCGACCATCAGGGCGCGCGCGGTTTCCGCCTTCTGCAGGATTCGCACCGTGACCTCGGTGATAACGCCGAGCAGGCCTTCGGACCCCGTGATGATGCCCATCAGGTCGTAGCCGCTGTTCTCGACGGACTTGCCGCCCACTTTCAGGATTTCGCCCGTGATCAGCACGATTTCGCAGCCCAGCACGTTGTTGGTGGTCATGCCGTATTTCAGGCAGTGCACGCCGCCGGAATTTTCCGCGACATTGCCGCCGATCGAGCAGGCGATCTGCGATGACGGGTCGGGTGCATAATAGTATCCGGCGTGGGCAACCGCCTGGCTGATGGCGAGATTGGTCACGCCCGGCTCGGTCACGACCACGCGGTTGTCGAAGTCGATCTCGCGGATGCGCTTGAATTTGCCAAGACCCAGCAGCACGCCATCTTCCAGCGGCAACGCGCCGCCGGACAGCGAGGTGCCGGAACCGCGCGGCACCACCTTGATGCCCTGCTCGAAGCAGTATCTCAGGACCTTCGAGACCTGCTCGGTGGTGTCGGGCAGCACCACGACCATCGGCGGCTGACGATAGGCCATCAGGCCATCGGACTCGTAAGGCGCCATTTCGGCCGCACTGTCGATCACGCCCTCGCCCGGCACGATCGCGCGCAATGCCGCCACGATCTCGTCGCGGCGCGCCAGCACCGCCTGATCGGACGCGGGCATCATGATGGTCATCGGTTACGTCTCCCATGCCCGGTTCGGGCACCAGTGCCTTCGCGTTCGTCGATTTATCACGGAAAATCAAGCACGTCTGGATCGCTTTGGGTAGATCGCCAAAGGATGAGAGGGGATGAGCGGGCAACCAATACCGGCCTCGGGTCGCCCTGCGGAGCAGCGCGTGGGCGCTGATTTCAACAGCAGAAGCTGCAGGCTTGCCGATGCGGAAGCCGGCGCCGATCCGCCGCGGGCATCCGTTCGCAGGAAGCAAAAATGAGAGCTTTACTGAAAGCCATTTCTTCCCTAACCGCGACACGTTGCGGATGGTCGAACGTCATCCGCCGGCCGTCAGTTCCGCTCCGCGGAATGCGCTGCCTGTAACAAGCGAGATTTTGCCGCCGCCGGTGAGAATTCTCTACGAATGCAATCTTTTGCGGGGCATAATTGGCCAACTCAAAGGGAGACCAAGAAAATGCGTGAAGCGGTTATTGTTTCTTATGCGCGAACCGGGCTGGCGAAGTCCGGTCGCGGCGGGTTCAACATCACCCCGCCGATGTCGATGGCGGCCCACGCCATCAAGCACGCCGTCGAGCGCGCCGGCGTCGACAAGGATTACGTCGAGGATTGCTATCTCGGCAACTGCGCCCATGGCGCGCCGAATATCGGCCGCCAGGCCGCGCTGCTCGCAGGTCTGCCGAAGTCGACGGGCGGCGTGTCGGTGAACCGTTTCTGCTCGTCGGGACTGCAGACCATCGCGATGGCCGCCAACTCGATCCGCTCGGACGGCTCCGAGTGCATAGTTGCCGGCGGCGTGGAAAGCATCTCGGTCCCCGGCGGCCCCCTGCCGAAGGAAGTGGTCGATCCGGAACTGCTGAAAACGGCGCCCGCCATCTTCATGGCGATGATCGATACCGCCGATATCGTCGCGGAGCGTTACAACGTCAGCCGCGAATACCAGGACGAATACTCGCTGGAATCGCAGCGCCGCATGGCCGCCGCGCAGCAGGCCAACAAGTTCAAGGACGAAATCGTCCCGATGAAGACCAGGATGAAGGTGGTCGACAAGGCGACCAAGGCCGAGAGCATCGTCGACTACGTCGTCGACCGCGACGAATGCAACCGTCCGGAAACCACCCTGGAAGGCCTCGCCAAGCTCGAGCCGGTGAAGGGTCCCGGCAAATACATCACCGCCGGCAACGCCAGCCAGCTGTCGGACGGTGCTGCGGCCGTCGTGCTGATGGAAGCCAAGGACGCCGAAAAGCGCGGCCTCAATCCGCTCGGCCGCTTCGTCGCCTGGACGGCGGCCGGCTGCGAGCCGGACGAGATGGGCATCGGTCCGATCTACGCCGTGCCGAAGCTGTTGAAGCGCCACGGGCTCAAGATCGACGATATCGATATTTGGGAACTCAACGAGGCGTTCGCCAGCCAGTGCCTCTACTCCCGCGACAAGCTCGGCATCGATCCTGCGAAGTACAACGTCAACGGCGGCTCGATTGCGATCGGCCACCCCTTCGGCATGACCGGCGCGCGGTGTACGGGCCACCTCCTGCAGGAAGGCCGTCGGCGCAAGGCCAAGTGGGGCGTCGTGACCATGTGCATCGGCGGCGGCCAGGGCGGCGCGGGCCTGTTCGAAATCTACAGCTGAGCTTCGGCGTCGTTCGGTAGAAGCCGGCGTCAAGACACCAGCAGCGCGGCGGGCAACCGCCGCGCTGCTTGCTTTTGAATGGAGCCGGTTGAGTGCGAAGCGGGCACTGGTTCGCCTCGAGAAAACGCGTCAAGACAAAAGACTAGTCGGCCGTGGCCGCCTTCTTGTGAACGATCCTGCCGATCATCGCGCCGATCTCGGCGATCACCAATTCAGGCGCGGCCTGCTGCACCATATGGCCGACGTCCGGCAGCACGATCAGTCTCGCATCCGGCACGGTGGCGGCGAACGGGCGGGAATGGATATTCGGCGACACCGTCTTGTCGACGTCGCCAGTGATCACGACGACCGGCGCCCTGATCTCGGCGTAGCGCGGCGCCTGTTCCCTGACCGCTTCCTTCAGCGTCACCAGATCGCGGGCATTGGCGAGGAACTCGCGCGGCCGCAGCAGCAGCGGCGTCGCGGTATTGCGCACGAAATTGTCCGGCAGGGTTTGCGGCAGGAACACGCCGCGGGCGCCGGGTTCGGCCAGGAAGTAGCCGAGCGGAAGCGTGATGGTGTGGGCGAGCAACGGGCCGAGCACCGGAGTGTTGACGGCCTTGTTGTACCAGCCGACGCCGCCGGGCCACGGATAGGCCACCGGCGCCAGCATCACCAGGCCGGCGACACGGGCGGGATAGTCGAGCGCCATCCGCGCGCCAAGCGCGCCGCTCCAGGAATGAACCACGAAGATCGCCCTGTTGATGCCGAGCTTGCCGAGCGCGTCCTCGATCATTCTGCCCTGCACCGCCGGCGTCGAATCGTCCTGATCCGCGCGCGTGCTCCAGCCATGGCCGGGCCGGTCGATCAGGATCACCCGATGATGTTCGGCGAGTCGGTTGCCGAGCGGTTGCCGCATGATTTCCAGATTGGAGCTGGCGCCATGGAGCATCACGACCGGAGGACCGGCGGCATCGCGCGGCCCGATATCGACGACGTTGAGGACCGCGCCCTCAACCTCGACCATCCGGCCCTGCGCCGGATGGGCGCGTTGCAGTGCGACCACACCGGCCTGCGTGATCAGCGCCAAGATCGCCAGCACCGCCACGACAACCACGAATATCATTTGCAATGTCCGGATGATCTTGGGCACGAACCAGTTACGGCGTCATGGCGGGGATGGTTTCGCGGCGGGCAGCGAAGGTTTTCCCGCCGCATACCATGCGCCTTCATATAGCCGTCATCGGCAACTTTATATCATCGTCATCCGCACTTTTGCCATGTGACGGGCGAGCACTGTCGAGGCTCTGGTGGCCGGGCTATCCACACAATCCACAGGGGAACGCAGGGCGCGTCACCGGGGTAGTGTCTTGGTCTCATTGGGGGATTTTCGATGTCCAAACCGAATGATATCGCCATCGACGAAATCGTGGCCCGCTGCGGCGGCGACATGCGCGGGGCCCTGAGGGCCCTGCTGCTGGTCAACGAGCATCTGGAAGCCGAAGTTCAGCAGCTGCATGCCATTATCGCCCAGGGCGGTCCTCTGGAGCGCGGCAACAGCGCCCTGCACTAACCCTTCTTGTCCTTGTCGCAGCTGCCGCCACTGACGCTGGATGGTCTGCGGCCGTAGTTAATTCGGCGCGATCGGAACGATAAAAAATCGATCAGATATCGCGGCCTTCGACCTTCTCGCTCAGGGTCTTGACCAGTTCCGGCACCTTCTCCAGATGCGGGTTGATCGCGAGCGCCTTGCGGAAGGCGTCGAGCGCACGCCTTTCGTCGCCGATGTCCTGCATGATCATGCCGAGCCCGGCCAGCGCGCCGAAATGGCGGGGCTCGCGGACCAGGACCTGCTCGATATCCTGCAGCGAATGGGCGTAATCGTTCTTGAGATAGTACAGCGTCGCACGCCGGTTCCATCCCTCGACGTAATCCGGGCGCAGCTTGACCACGGAGTCGAGCAGCTTCAGCGCGACGTCGACCTGCTGGGCATCCATCGCGGCCTTGGCGCGCATCATCAGAAGCGCCGCCGTATCGCTCGGGGTCTGCATCCACAGCGCCCAGATCCGCGCCTCGACGTGCTTGGCGCTGGCCTCGTCGGGCGCCGCCTTCAGCGCGCCGAACAGGAAGTCCAGCCCTCGCGTCTTGTCGGCCCCGACCTTGGGCAGCTTGCTCGGCGCCTCCGGCAATTTCTTCTGGTTCTTCGGCGGGGCGACCCTTGGATCCTGCGCCGACGCAGGAGACACCGCGGCAAACGTCGCGGCGAGGAGAATGGCGAGCCGGCGGCGCGCGCGGGGGAATCTCGTTGCCATCCTCAAAGTCTAGACGCAGCAAAACGCGCTTGCAAAGCAGCAAGACGTCAAAGGCTCGTGATGGCGTGAAATAGTCGCGAGGGCCGGAAAGCCGGAATCAGGCCCGCTTCAGCCTGGAATCAACCCTGGCGCGCCTTGAAACGGCGCTGAACCTTGTTGATCACGTAAACCCGGCCCTTGCGGCGGACCAGACGGTTGTTGCGGTGGCGGCCGCGCAGCGATTTCAGCGAGTTACGGACCTTCATGGGACAATCCTGATGCTTTGAAAGGCCGTGTTTCGACAGGCCGAAAGTGGCAAAATGAGATTTATCCCGCCAGCGGCCATACCGCCCGGGACGGCCGGTTTCTAAGCCATGCCAGGGCCGAATGTCAATCCGGCAAGCTTCCCGGGCCTTGATCGGGGTTGCCGCTGCGGCGGGAACCCGCCCGCTCCAAAGACCGAAAAATAAACAAATTGAGCCAAAGGCTTGCACCCGATAGCAAAGAGCCTCCGTGGCTTGCGGATCAGATGATTCGGCGGGCTGCGTCGCGCGCAGAGATCACAAGGGATCCCGACCTCGGCATGACCTCAGCTTCCAGGCCAACGACCAAGACCGCGGTGCTGGCCGCCGCGGCGGATATCTCTCCGGTTGCCGCCGGTCCTGTTGCTGCGAGGCCGCGGCTGGCGCTGCCCGCGGGCGTCCTGCCGTTTCAGCTCAACTGGCCTTACATCATCGTGATATCAGCCTATCATGGCGCTGCGCTCTTGGCCTTCATGCCCGGCTATTTCAGCTGGAGCGGCCTCATTGTCGCGATCCTCGGCACCCATCTGTGCGGCCTGTTCGGCATCAACCTCTGCTATCACCGGCTTCTCACCCATCGCGGCCTGAAGTGCCCGAAGTGGCTGGAGCATTCCATGGTGGTGGTGGCGATGTCGTGCCTGCAGGAAACGCCCGCGCGCTGGGTCGCGATCCACCGCCGGCATCATCAGTTCTCCGACGAGCAGCCCGACCCGCACAGCCCGCTCGCCAGTTTCTTCTGGGCCCATGTCGGGTGGATCCTGGTCCATCAGCCGGAACTGGCGCGGCTTGGAATCTACGAACGCTACGCCAAGGACATTCTGCGCGACCGCTTCTACGTCGCGCTCGAACGCCATGGCTGGCTGGTCTGGATCAATCTCATCCAGATGCCGCTGTTCTTCGGCGCCGGATTCGCCGCGGCATGGCTGTCAGGCGAGACCACGGCGGCGGCGATGCAGACCGGGCTCAGCATCATGATGTTCGGCGTCTTCGTCCGCACGGTGCTGGTCTGGCACATCACATGGGCGGTCAATTCGGTGACCCATTTGTGGGGCTACCGGAGCTACGAGACCGACGAGGACAGCCGCAACAACATCATCGTCGGCCTGATCTCCAATGGCGAAGGCTGGCACAACAACCACCACGCCGACCCGCGCTCGGCACGCCATGGGCTGCGCTGGTGGGAGATGGACAATACCTGGCTCACCATTCGCTTCCTGGCGTGGATCGGCCTTGCCACCGACGTCGTGGCGCCCAGCGCCCACCTCGCCGGGCGGCGCGCCGGCGCCAGACTGATCACACGCGGATCGAACGGCGTGCCGGCCGAGTAGGGGCCCGGCCGCGAGGCCGAGGCGGCTCCCAACCAAAATATCGAAAACAACCCCATGCAAAGTAACCAGGGGTCGCCGGCATGGATGCCTTGCCCGCGAAAACATTTTGACGTGTCGGGCAAATCACCGGCACTATTTTAACGTCGCGCAACTTAAGACCGCTCATGGCTCCGCCAAACGGCTTTGGCACGATTGCAGGCCAAAAATTCCGACAATTGAATTACGACGTGAACCCATAAATCCGCCGAGTGGTCGGTTTGCCGGAGTCCGCTATGCCTCGATGGCGACCAAGATTCGCAGCGCAGCGAAATGACGCGATGTGCCAATTCCGGACCTGCCCGGCGTTCCATTCCCTCCAAAGACGCAGGAAGCCAAAAAGAAAGCTCGCAGGGACTGCCTCGCTCGCCTCAAGGATGCGAGCAACGCCGGCACATCCCTTGATATTGCGCGATGTCCGTGGTATCTGCGTCTCATGATTAGATCAGTGCGCATCGTCAACCGTAAACATACGTCCCGCGTTTGCTGGGCCGTGGAAGGAGTCGTGCGCTAGGAATTCGACGACGCGATCTTTTCACCAGGCCCCGCCGGCATCGGACGGGGCCTTTTGTTTGGCCACGCTCCCTGCCGGCGCAACAGCAGGAGCATCCGATGCCACCCCAACAGACGAACCTCACATCCGAGACCGGGCGCGATGCCGCAGGGCTCGGCCTCGACCTCCCCATCGCGTTGGTGAAAGACGCGATGGGCGAAGCTTTGGCAGCGGCGCGCCCCGATGCCTCCATCGTAGCGCTGAGAGACGCCTTGTCGGAAAAGGAAGCTGCTGGACCACCGACTGCATCGACGCGGAGCGTCTTGAGCTTGCTCAAGGGGTATTGGCGTGCGTTTCAGGAGCGCCGCCAACGCCAGAGGTTGCGAGCCAGCTTGCACGACCTGCGTGACAGGGATCTGATGGACATCGGCGTGACGCGTGCCGAGATCGACTGCATCGCCGCTCACCGAGCTATCGATAGGCTCAGAGATCGCACGACGCATCTATGGATCCTGTCCCGTGGTGTGATGTAACTGATGGCAAGTCACCGCCAATTCTACACACAGCCGTCCGTGGGGCGGATCAGCGAAGCGTGATCCGCCCCTCTTCTACAATCGTCGTGAAATGCGGATTACGGCAGTCCAGCTTGGCGCAATCCCTCCTCGAATCGGGAAACGTTCTCGGCCTGTTGATAAGGCCCCAACCTGTCTTTCAAATTGGAAAGGACCAGCGTGGGATTTAGCTCTCGCAGCCTGGCCAACAAATGACGGGCCTGCTCCATATGTCCAGCCATCGCATTGCTTGCGGCAGCGATGCGCAGCGCAGGTTGGAAGTTTGGATTGTCCTGCAATGCCATTGCAGCCCAGCCTGCCGCTTCTTCGTAGCGGCCGGCAAAGAAATATGCATGCGCGACGCCGCTTCGCATTCCGCCCATCCGTGGATCTAGGGGATCCAGGCGCATAGCACGCGCGAAGCGTTCGATCGCAGCTTCGGGCTCTCCGAGCCAACATTTCACCCATCCGCCGAAACGCCACGCCTCCGCCAGATTGGAATTCAGCACAAGCGCCCGCTCCATTAAGTCGGCGGCTGCGCCGAGATCGTGAACGACAAACGCTAAGGCCCATCCGCTCGCGGCGAGCGCGATCGCATCGTCTCTGCCCAGTTCGATCGCTTTCCGAGTGAGCCGCACAACCTCGGCCATCTCATTCGGAGTGACTACAATCCAACCATCAGCCTTAAGGCGGGCGAAGCAGGAGGCGGCACGCCCGTAGGCACATGCGAAGTCTGGATCAAGCTCGATTGCACGATAGAACAGGCGTAGCGCCTCTTCGTTCGCTCGCTGGCCAGAAAACTGGTAAAGCTTGGCCATGCCGCGCAAATAGAAGGCGTAAGCATCCAGACTCTCTGTCGGTGTACGCTTGGTGTACTCGATCTCCGCGTTTTCCACGGCGGGTGCAATGGCGGCGACAATGCTCTCGGTCACTCGATCCTGCAAATCAAATATGTCGCCAAGCCTACCATCGATTCGGTTCGCCCAAAGATGTCCCCCGGTTGCAGTATCGAGGAGCTGTGCCGTGATCCGTATGCGGTTTGCTGCTTTGCGGACGCTTCCTTCCAGAACATAGCGCACCCCAAGCTCGCGCCCGACCTGCTTCACATCGACCGCGCGCCCCTTGTAAGTGAAGCTGGAGTTCCGAGCAATGACGACCAACGCCTTGAAGTGAGATAGCGCCGTTATGATGTCATCGACCATTCCGTCAGCAAGATATTCCTGCTCCGGATCGGCGCTCAGGTTGACGAAGGGGAGAACCGCGATTGAAGGCTTATCAGGCAGCCTGAGAGCCGGCTGAGGCGATTCGATCGGGCGACCGGCGATGGTTGGATCTGCGTCCCCCCGTGCCTCCTGCACGCGTCCGATGAAGCGGTAGCCCTTGCGCGGCAGTGTCTTGATGAGGCGCTGCTCATCGCCGGAATCGCCGATCGCGTTCCGAGCTGCATTCAGCCGGGTCGTCAGCGCGGCGTCAGATACGACACGGCCGTTCCAGACCGCCTTGATAATCTCTTCCTTGCTGAGGACGCGTTCCCTGTTGCAAATCAAGTAGTCGAGCAGATCGAATACTCGTGGCGGGACGGAAACTATGTCGGTCCCGCGGTGCAGTTCGCGCCGTTCAGCGTCAAATACGAACTCATCGAAGAAATAGCGCAAGCTGCCATGACCTGGGTTACGTGCGACGGGCTGGTGCCGAAAGATAAGCCATCAGTGAGCAAATAGTAAGCCGAAGGTTAAGCGCGTACGGACATCTCCTGGTACGGTCTTCGTGTGAAGATTCAAGTCGTTGAACACAGGTCGCTGAAGGAGGATGCCATGAGCATTTCCAATCGCTCCGCCGCTGTCATCGCTATCCTTCTGGGCGTCGTCTTGTCCTGGAGCTCTGCTGTCGTTGCCGCCGACTGGCCGCATCGGACTGTCCGTTTGATTCTACCCGTACCGGCGGGGAGCGCGGCAGATTTCAGCGCCCGGCTCTTTGCGGAGCGACTTTCCCAACGCTGGGGACAGCCCGTCATCGTGGAAAATCGGCCGGGAGCCGATGGGGTGATCGGAGTCTCTGCCTTTCTCAGCGCCGACGACGATCATACCCTGCTTTATTCAATCTCGGCCGTATATACCGTCCATCCGATTACGCGCGAGAAATTGCCCTATGATCCGGTTCGTGAGCTGGTCCCGATATCTCCAACTTCGGACGTTGTCCTTGCAATAGCGGCCAGCGAAAAAAGTTCGATCCGCTCGCTCGACGGTCTGGTTCAAACGGCTCGCGCTCAACCGGGCAAGCTGAACTGGGCCGGCTCGCCTGGTCTTCCGCCCTTCGTTGTAGGAGGGTTCTTCAAGAATTCGAAACTGGATCTCGTTGTTGTTTCCTATCGCGACCTTGCCCCTGCTCTCCAGGATCTTGGCGAGGGCCGCATAGATGTATTCGCTCACGCGCTGGGTGTGATCATGCCGCAGGTGCAGTCAGGCAAAGCGCGGCTCCTTGCAGTTGCGAGCGACGTCCGCGTGCCGCTTGCTCCTGATGTGCCGACCGTAACCGAAGCCGGATTCCCCGAGCTTCGAATGGACGGCGTGGTGGGATTTTACGGCAAACGCGGAATGTCCGAGGCGTTGCGTGACCGGATTGCATCTGATGTCCGCGCCGTCGCAAGCGATCCCGGCATTCGTGAAAGACTGGCCGCCGTTGGACAGGCCGCTCGTCCAGGCACCGCGTCCGAGTTCGCCGCTTTGCTGGACCAATACCGTCGACGCCTTGCTGATCTTGCGAAAACAATCGATTTCAAGGCGACCCAGTGACGAAGGCCCGTCATGTGACGTCCGACCCTCGGCTCGATCTGCTGGGCCTGATCAATGGTTTTCAGATCACGCAGGCAATCCGTGTCGCGGCAACCCTGCGAGTCGCCGACCATCTGAATGACGGGGCTCGTTCCGCCGGCGAACTCGCGGCACTGACAAGAAGCCATCCTGATTCGCTGTACCGGCTGTTGCGGGCGCTCGCTGCAGTGGGTGTTTTCCGGGAAGAGGAAGACCGAACGTTTACGCTCACTCCCATGGGTGATTGTTTGCGTACGGATTCCGGGACGCCGCTCGGGGCGTGGGCGGAAGTCGTCGGGAGTCCCTATTTTTGGCAAGCTTGGGGCCACCTGCTGCACAGCGTGCAAACCGGCGAGAACGCATTTCAAGATCTGAACGGCAAGGACGTGTGGCAATTCCGCGCCGAGCACCCCGAACACTGCGCAACGTTCGATCGGGCGATGACGCAATTTTCACGCGGCAGCGCCGAAGCGGTGATCCGCGCTTATGATTTCGCTCCGTTTCGCCACATCGTGGACGTGGGCGGCGGGCAAGGTTTGATGTTGGCAGCGATCCTGCGCGCTCACCCTCACGTCCGCGGCACGCTGTTCGATCAGCGGGACGTCGTAGCGCAAGCAAGGGCTGTATTGGCGGAACGCGGCGTCATCGACCGGTGCAATATCGTGGGTGGAAGCTTCTTCGAAACGGTGCCTGAAGGCGCTGATGCTTATCTGATGCGGGTGGTAATTCACGATTGGGAAGACGATGAAGCCATCGCCATCCTGAAAGTGTGCCGGCGCGCGACGGGGGAAGCTGCAAAATTGCTTCTCATCGAACGGCTCGTCGGGCCCCCAAATGAAATGCCGGCAACCAAGTTCAGCGATCTGAATATGCTTGTCTCGCCGGGCGGACGGGAGCGAACGCGCGAGGAGTTTTCAGACCTCTTTGCCAAGTCCGGCTTCGAGTTGACGCGCGTTTTTCCGGCGGGCATCCACAATGTGATTGAAGCTCGACCGCTCTAAGCCTCGCGGATTATCGCCCATCCCGTATCGGGGGGAAGAACACCTGGAAACTGGAGTTTCGTATTCCGCTTTTGAAAATCTCGGACGTCCGCTTCGGGTGTGCGCCGTGACAAGGCGGCGCTTTTCCCGTGGGTGCAAGTCCCACCCGGCGACCGCTCCAGCCGGAAGCAACCGGAGCAGGCATGGAGGAGACGAAATGTCTGAAGCCTTCGGATAGCGGGTCACGAAATACGGTGACCGCGCGAGTGTGCAGGCCGCAACGCGAGTGAACGCCGAGCAAGCCTCGAAAAGGACGATGTGCAGGCCGACCCGGCGACCCTTCCGGGGGAGGCTGACACGGCTGGGTGAGATGAGCGAAGACCACGCCCAGCCGCTGCACCGGGGTAGTGGCGGCAGCATGTACACAAGGAAAGATCCATGCGCTGACCGACCGAACGCGAATCTGGCAAGAGCCTGAGCGGGAGCGTGTCACGGCAAAGCCTGAGATTGTCATCGTTGACGGTCATGCCTTTAGCTGGCAACGCCTCCGCGGGCTGCGGCGGCAACGGCTTGAGGTAATTCAAGCCGCCCAGCCTCGGCAGCTCGCTCTGTTCGAGCTGAAAGACGATTGCCGCCCTGCGGCCGAGCGGACTGCAGCCGGCCGCTATGCTGAGCCGACCCTTTTTGCCGTTACGCCTGCGCGCCGAGAAGCGAGGGATAATCGTTGGATGATTTCTACACTTGTTGCAGCTCCCTGAGCACACCGCGTTAATCGCAATGCCAGGCGCTTCGGCGCGCTTCCCAGGTTTTCGGCGGCGGTTAAGGGCGTTGGTCGCTCATTCCCTTGACATTCCTTTCGATCAGAAAGCCAGCATCAGCGGCTTTGAATTTATGGGGTTTATGCCCGCGCGCGCATCGCCTTCAAGGCCGCTCGTTTCAGTCGCCTTCGGCTCCCTGCCAACTCCGCGCCGCTTCGCGGTGCCCTGCGGGCAGCCTTTGAACGCGCCGCTTTTCCGCGCGGGCCTTTGTGCCCCACGAAGCCGCGCAAGGTGCATGGCTTTCAAACCAAGTACGAAGGAACATCAAATGAGCAGCCCAACCAACCGCCCGAGCCACCGGGTTTACGCCGTGACCAAGAACGGTGAGCGCAGTTTTTGGCAGCCGATAGGAGGAGCCTGGGTGCACGCCGACGGTTGGGGCTTCAACGTGAAGCTCGATTACCTCCCGCTCAACGGCGCGGAGATCGTCATTCGCAAGCCGAAGGTCGAAGAGGCCGACGTGCCGGCAGGCGAAACCGCCTGATCCTTCGGGGCCGCCTTCGGGCGGCCCCACGTACTATGAACCAGAGGATTCGTTCGGGCGCGCTGCGACGGGCCAACTAGCTAGGGCGTGAACCCATAAACTTGGAGGGGACGGCGGACGTCCGCTTTGGTGCGCATCACGGACTGAAGTCGGACATGGCCCCATGTCCGAAAACCTTCACATTCGCGTCGTTTTGACCCTCTGCCGGCCACTTCCGGTCTACCCCTATGAACGGACATCGCTAGACCGGCCCGGTTGGTCCGGTTCGTGCCACAAGCGGACGTTAGTGCGCGAGTTCCGCGTGTCACGCTTTCCGAGCGATCAACTCGACTGGTGCGATGCGGCCATTGGATATGTTCTGGATCATATTTTGCACCTTGTCCGGTGTGTTCCGGCCCATCAAGATATGAAGCCCAAGAGGTGGTGGGCCACCCGCTGCCGCGGTTCTGGCGCGTAGTTGACCAAAGAACGCAAGCGCGAAATCACGCCGGTTACGTTCGGCAATGACCGAAAAACCGGCCGCTTGCAGCGCCTCACGGTATTGAGCAGGCTTCGCCACCGCACTTGACGTTGCCGTTGTTGCCCACGGAACAGGATACGTAAGCTCACCATCGCCAACCTTCATGACGTCATAAATCCCGAAAAGTGCGTTTGATCGCAGCACACGGCCAACCTCCGAACAAAGTTTTGCTTTGTCGTCGATATTCATGCCTACATGCAGCATGTATGCTCGGTCGAAAGCGCGATCAGCAAACGGCATTGCAAGCGCGCTGCCTTGATGCAGTGAAATACTGTTGTCCAGCCCGACCCACCTGCACAGGACCTTTGCGGTCTCCACATATTCGGGTGTCAGATCAATTCCAGTCACCCGACACCCATACCGGTTGGCAACAAAGCGCGCAGCTCCCCCAAGGCCACATCCTACATCGAGTACATGCTTTTCCGGGGAGAGGTCGAGTTGACCGAGAAAATCTTCGGATGCCTGACGGCCCCCGATATGGAACTCATCAACAGGAGCGAGATCATCGACGGTCACGGAATTGATGGTTTTGCCGAGGGACTCGATCCCACCGCGGATTGCAGCAGCCAAGCCTCCATGCGTGTAGTGATCGGATACATCCTGCTGAGTTGGCATGGTCCGCCTCCTGAAAAAGATAAATGTAATTTGGTGAGCTTACCGATCGCACGAGGCACCGCCAATGTCCGTTTCGGGTCATTCGCGACCGAGTCCCTACAATAGCAAGTCCGGCCATGTCCGCTATGCCGCTGCAAGCGCCAGTAAATTCCGCGCATTAGTGGCCCTGCGACCAGGCATTGCGGCTTGTTGGTAACGCCTTGGATATGTGCCCGGGATTCGAGGTGAACACGGCCCATGCCGCCCCGTCAGTTCGGAAACTCCACCATCGCCTCCCCCGTCGCGACCTTCTCGCCGGTCTGGTTGCGCACCATGACGTCGATCAGGACCCAGCGCGAATTGGCGGTTACCTGCTTCGATTTCACGATTCCGGTGGGCTGGATGGTGTCGCCCGGCCTGACCGGCTTGACCCAGCGGGTCTCCAGGCGGCGATGGATCGCGCCCGCCGGATAGGCCCAGTCGGTGAGCATCCGGGTGATCAGCCCGAAATTGTTCATGCCGTGCATGATGATGCCGCCGAAATTGGTCTTGCCGAAATTGCCCTTCATGTAGTCGTCGTCGAGATGCAGCGGGTTGTAGTCGAGCGAGCCGTCGCAGAACAGGCGGATGGATTCGCGGCTGACCGCGAATTTCGGCCCGTCGATGGTGTCGCCGGCGTTCAGGCTTTCAAACGTTGCTGTCATGATTTCACTCGCTCGCCCGTCATTGCGGCCGGATGGTCCAGCCGCGGCCGGAGCAGATCACTTCGCCGTGCTGGTTGAAGAAGACGTTGTCGTGGACCACGAACAGCCGCTCGCGCTTGATGAACTTGTCGAGCGCGCGCGCCTCGAGCCGGATGAGGTCGTTGGGGCGCGCCGGAATGTTGTAGCTCCAGGACTGCCCGGCATTGACGGTGCCCGGCGAGCGCATCCAGTCGTCGGCAGGCGTGCAGGAAAACATCAGGAGGATGTGGATCGACGGCGGCGCGATCAGTCCGCCATAGCGGGTGGTCCTGGCATATTCCTCGTCGAAATAGATCGGGTGGTCCTCGCCGACCGATTTGCAGTACAGTTCGATCGCTTCCCTGGTCAGCGTGTAGGGGATGGTCTTGCGCGGCTCGCCGGGGATGATGTCGTCCCAGACCTTGCGCAGATTGGCGTGTTTCCAGAAATCGGTCTCGAAGGCTTCCGCTTGCGCCATGCCGTCCCTCCCGTATCCGCTATCTTGTCATGCCGTCTTGTCATGCCGCCTTGCGGAATTCGTTATATAGTATAATCAATTCGCCGGAGTGTAAAATCAAGCGGCCCAGCCGGGGAAAACAAGATGTCCAAACTGAAGCTGCCCAATATCGACGAGGTCGTGGCGATCGACATCCACACCCATGCCGAAGAGCCCTGCGGCATGCATGGCGACGACGGCTATGACGACTTCCAGGAGAAGATGGCCGACTACTTCAAGTCGCCGAACAAGCACCCGCCGACGGTTGCGGAAACCGCGGCCTATTACCGTTCCAAGAAGATCGCCGCGGTGATCTTTCCGGTCGACGCCGAACGCGAGACCGGATTCCGCCGCTACAACAATTACGAAATGCTGGAAATCGCCGCCGAGAATTCAGACGTGCTGATTCCGTTCGCCAGCATCGATCCGCACAAGGGCAAGCTCGGCGTGCGCGAGGCCAAGAAGCTGATCGAGGAGTACGGCGTCAGGGGCTTCAAGTTCCATCCGACGATGCAGGGCTTCTACGCCAACGACCGCATGGCCTATCCGCTGTATGAAGCCATCAACGACGGCGGCGCGATCGCGCTGTTTCATACCGGCCAGACCGGCGTCGGCTCCGGCATGCCCGGCGGCATGGGAATGCGGCTGAAATATTCCAACCCGATGTACATGGACGACGTGGCGGCGGATTTCCCCGACCTCAAGATCATCCTCGCGCATCCGTCGTTCCCCTGGCAGGAAGAAGCGCTGTCGGTCGCGACCCACAAGCCGAACGTCTATATCGACCTCTCCGGCTGGTCGCCGAAATACTTCCCGCCGGTCCTGGTGCGCTACATCAACAGCATTTTGCAGGACAAAATGCTGTTCGGCTCGGACTGGCCGGTGATCACGCCGGACCGCTGGATGGCGGACTTCTCAAAGCTCGACATCCGCGACGACATCAGGCCGAAAGTGCTGAAGGCCAACGCGCGGAAGCTGCTGGGGATCTGAGGCCGCCCATGAGCCTTGAATCCGTCCGCGCGTTCTTCGCCGAAAGAGCCCCCGAGATCGCCGTGATCGAATCGCCTGTGAGTTCGGCGACGGTGGCGCTCGCCGCCGAAGCCTATGGCGTCGAGCCGGGCCGAATCGCGAAAACGCTGTCCTTGCGGATCGGCGAGCGGGTGGTGCTGATCGTGGCCGCCGGCACCTCGCGCATGGACAACAGGAAGGTCAAGGCGTTGTTCGGCGGCAAGCCCAAGATGCTCGGGCTGGAGGAGGTCGCCGACATCACCGGCCATGAAGTCGGCGGCGTCTGTCCGTTCGGCCTGAAGACACCGCTGCCGGTCTATTGCGACGTGTCGCTGCAGGCGTTCGACGAGGTGGTGCCGGCCGCGGGCTCGACCCACAGCGCAGTACGCATCCCGCCGGCCCGGATGGCCGAACTTGTGAAAGCCGAATGGGTCGACGTGTGTCAGACGCCGGGGTAGTGGCCTCCCGTCATTCCGGGGCGATGCGCAGCATCGAACCCGGAATCTCGAGATTCCGGGTCTGGTCCTTCGGACCATCCCGGAATGACGAGTGCCCCCCTACCCGACCTTGCCGATCTTCTTCACCGCCGCGATCAGGCGCGCCGAATCCGCGGCGACGAATTTTGCGAATTCCGGCGCATCCATGTAGGCGACCGGACTGCCCGCGGTTTCGAAGGTCTTTACAACCTCCGGCGCCTTCACCGCTTGCGCCATCGCCTCGCGCAGCCGCGTCATGATCGGCGCCGGCAGCGCACTCTGCGCGAACAGTCCGGCCCAGATGTAGAATTCGACATCCTTGTAGCCGAGTTCCCTGAAGGTCGGCAGGTTCGGAAAACTCGGGATCCGCTCTGCGCCCCAGTTCGCCAGCACGCGCATCTTGCCGTCATCGACCTGCTGCTTCAGCGTGCCCGGCGCCGATGCCATCGCCTGCACCGTGCCGCCCAGGAGCGCGGTCAATGCGGGGCCGGCGCCGCGAAACGGCACGTGCAACAGCTTGATGCCGGCAGAGGCGGCGAACATCTCCATCGCCACATGCAGCGTGCCGTAGGGACCGGACGAGCCATAGGGAATCTGGCCGGGACGTTTCCTGGCGTCGTCGACGAAGTCCTGCAGCGTCTTCCACGGCGCCGATGCCGGCACTGCGAGCAGCGTCGGATCGGCGAGCACGCGCGCCACCGGCGCGAATTGCGAGACTTCGTAGGCCACCGGGCGGTCGAACAGCCGGTCGGCTTCCGGCAATACCGCCAGCGACGACAGCGTCATCAACAGCGTGTAGCCATCGGGCTCGGCGCGCGCCGCCGCCGCATTGCCGACCGAACCGCCGCCGCCGCCGGCGCGGTTGTCGACGATGACGGGCTTGCCGAGGATTTTCTCCAGCGCCAGCGCCACCGGCCTTGCGGCGAGATCGGCCTGGCCGCCGGCCGGGAACGGCACGATCATGGTGATATTGCGCGACGGATACGGACTTTGCGCGAGGGCGGTGTTTGAGAACGCGGCTTGCGCCAGCGGCAGCACAGCGGCGGCCTTCAAGAGTTCGCGGCGGTTCATTGGTGGCTTCTCCCCGGAGATTTTGTTTTGGTTGTTGGAGGCAGCGTAGCCGAAACCCGTAGGGTGGGCAAAGGCGCTCTTCGCGCCGTGTCAGTAGCTCGTGATCTGTCGCCTGTTTGTAGCTCGTGAAGTGTCGTGTTTTTGGTGCCCCGGAACAAAGGGGGCACGATGGGCACGGCATCCATTCACGAGGGTGTACGACGGATGCGGTTTTCGAGTTTGCTGGATCGGACTGAGGCGAAGGAGCTGACGCAGGAGGCGGCGTCTGAGCTTCTGGGGATCAACGTGCGGACGTTCCAACGTTGGGCGGAACGCTTTGAGGCGGAGGGCGATGACGGGCTGGTCGACCGGCGCATGGGCCGGCGATCACCGAGGCGTGCGCCGGAGGAAGAGCTGGAGCGGATGCTGGGGCTGTTCCGGGACAAGTACGCCGATTTCACGGTGAAGCACTTCCACGAGCAGCTGCAAAAGCGACATGGCTATGTGCTGGGCTACACGGTGACGAAGCTGGCCTTGCATGCTGCGGGCTTGGTGCAGAAGGCGCCGAAGCGTTCGGCGCACCGCAAGAAGCGTCCGCGCCGGCCGCTTCGGGGCATGCTGCTTCACCAGGACGGGTCGCGCCACGTCTGGATCGAAGGTCTGCCGGCGATGGACCTGATCGTCACGATGGACGATGCGACGAGCGAGATCTACTCGATGCTGCTGGTCGAGGAAGAAGGGACGGCGTCGACGTTCCGGGCCTTGGGCGAGGTGATTGGCGAGCGTGGTCTGTTCTGCGCGCTCTACACCGATCGCGGCAGCCATTACTTCTACACCCCGAAGGCCGGCGCGAAGGTCTCGAAGACGCAACAAACCCAGGTGGGACGGGCTTTATCGCATCTTGGGATCGAGCATATCGCGGCCTATTCGCCGCAGGCGCGCGGGCGTTCAGAGCGGGTGTTCGGCACGCTGCAGGGCCGGCTGCCGAAGGATCTGCGGCTCGCCGGGATCAGGACGGTCGAGGCCGCCAATGCGTGGTTGAAGGCGCATTACATCGCCGAGCATAATGCGGCGTTTGCGATCGTGGCCGAACAGCAAGGCACGGCGTTCGTAGCCGACCGGCACGAGGCCTGGCGCGAAGCGCTGTGCGTGATCGAAGAGCGAACCGTCGCCAACGACAACACGATCGCATGGAGCGGCCGGCGGCTGCAGTTGCCGGAGAGCCGGCTCAGGCCCCACTTCGTCAAGGCCGTGGTGCGGGTTCACGGGTATCCCGATGGCACCGTGGGCGTGTTCCTTGGCCCGCACCGATTGGCGAGGTTTGCCGCCGATGGACAGCAGATCAGCCCCGACGCGCCTCAGCCTGGCAGCGTGCTCGGAGCCGTCAAGGACAAGCCCTTACGGGCGCGCAAGTGCGCGTCCTTGACCGCTCCTGCGCGCGCCGCCGTCGAGATAGCGCGGGTCGGGGCGGAGAAACGGGCTTCAAGTCAAACAAAGAAACCAACCCGAGGGGCTAACCTGCCACCAATATCCATGGCATGACCAAACCGGCGGAACCGTCCACGCCTTCCGGCTCCTCCGAAACTCAATAACGAAGGCGACAGATCACGAGCTACAAAAATACGACAACTTCACCCGCTACGGACAAGGCGCTCTTCGCGCCGTGCCCACCATTCATTCACCGAACGAGCCCTGAATATCCTTCATGTCCCCGCCCCAGTCTGCTGCGAGCAACCCGCGGCCAACATAGCGATGGAAGCTACTGTGCGGCCAATCGGCTACGCGCGTAACGTAGCCATGTTTCACCGGATTGAAATGAATGTAGTCGACATGACGCGCGAGATCCGCATCATCGCGAATTGCGTGCTCCCAATAGCGGCGCTGCCAGATGCCTTTTTCCCGTTTGGCGACCTTGCTTTCGGATCGCGCGAGGGCCGGATCGAGCCCTCGTGAAAAACCACTCTTGATCAGGCCCCACCGAATCGAGAAATCTGAATCCCCTTCCGGCAAGGCCCAAATGCAGTGAACATGATCGGGCAGGACGCAGACTGCAACAGTCTCGAACGGTCGGCTTTCTTGAACGATTCGATAGCTTTGCCGGAGGCGTCCGATCTCATCGATCAGAAGATTGCTCGGCCGTTCGGCGAGAACGACCGTAAAAAAGAAGACGCTGCCCTTGAACCTTGCTCGTATGTATTGCGGCATAGCGCATGTATCATATCACCAAAGGTGGTGGGCACGGCGCAGATGCGCCTTTGCCCACCCTACGAAGTTACTTTTTCCTACCCCTGGCAAAACGCCTGGCGAGAAAATCCGCCAGCACTTCGACGCGCACGGGACGCGGGCCGCCGGATGGCATCACCAGATGCACGGCGCCTTCGGCCTGCTTCCAGTCTTTCAGGATCACCTCGACCTCGCCCGAGGCAATGGCGTCGCCGACGATGAAGTCCGGCAGGTCGGCGATGCCGAGCCCTGCCAAAAGCGCCGGCATCAGCGCCTCGCCATTGTTGACGCGCAGCGGTCCGGCGGGGCGCACGCTGGCCTGCTCGCCTGCGGCATTGGTGTAGTGCCAGACACCGGGTGTGGAGAGATAGGCATAGCCGAGGCATTTGTGCTGGGCGAGATGCATCGGATGGGTCGGCCGGCCATGGCGCCTGAGATATTCCGGCGAGGCCACCGTGTAGCGCGGCATCGCGCAGAGCCGCCGCGCGACCAGCGAGGAATCCGGCAGGCTCGCGATCCGCAAGCCCGCGTCGAAGCCCTCGCCGATCAGGTCGACCATGGCGTCACTGAGGTGAAGATCGATCGCGACATCGGGATATTCCTTGAGAAACTCCGGCAGGATCGGCGCCACCGCTTTCAGCCCGAACGTCATCGGTACCGCGAACCGCACCAGCCCGCGCGGCGCCACCGACTGCGCCAGCGCCTCGTTCTCCACCGCCTCGCCGTCGAGCAGCAGCCGCGCGGCGCGCTCGGACAGTTTTTGCCCGGCATCGGTCAGTGCGAGCCGCCGCGAGGTACGGTTGAACAGCCGGGCGCCAAGCCGCGCCTCCAGCCGGGTGACCGCCTTGGACACGGTGGCCTTCGACAGCGCCAGTTCGGTGGCGGCCGCCGCAAACGACCGTAATTCCACGACTTTTGCGAAAATCGCGAGGCCTTCAAAGTCCGGAAGTCTTGCCATCTGCGCCACCCGATTAGGACAATTCTGGAAACAATATGTTTCGACAGTTTCTATTTCTAATCTACCCGGAAGGGCATATCCAGACGCCAACGGAATTGAAGCCAAGGAAATATCCCATGATCGAACTCAGACCCTTTGCAAAACTCGGCGGCGCCGACCACGGCTGGCTGAAGGCCAAGCACCATTTCTCGTTCGCGAGCTACTATGACCCGAGCAATATGGGCCATGGCTCGCTGCGGGTGTGGAACGATGACGAGATCGCGCCGAACACCGGCTTTCCCGCCCATCCCCACGCCAACATGGAGATCATCACCTATGTCCGCGAAGGCGCGATCACCCATCAGGACAGCCTCGGCAACAAGGGCCGCACCGAAGCCGGCGACGTGCAGGTGATGAGCGCCGGAAGCGGCGTGCGTCATTCCGAATACAATCTGGAGCCGACCAAGACCAAGATCTTCCAGATCTGGATCGAACCGAAGGCGCAAGGCGGTCAGCCGACCTGGGGCGCGAAACCGTTTCCGAAGGCGGATCGCTCGGGAAAATTCGTCACCATCGCCAGCGGTTTTGCCGCCGACAACAATGCGCTGCCGATCCGCGCCGACGCGCGGGTGCTCGCCACCACGCTGAAGGCCGGCGAGAGCGCGGAATATGCGCCCGATAGAGCGCGCAACCTCTATCTGGTGCCGGCCGCGGGTGCGATCGAGATCAACGGCGTGCGGGTCAACGCCCGCGACGGCGTCGCGATATCAAACGAAGCGAAACTGACGATCACCGCGCTGGAAGATTCGGAGCTGGTGCTGGTCGACGCGGCGTAAGGCGCGGAGACAACCCAACACGCCACTCGTCATGCGCGGGCAAGAGCGCGAAGCGCGTCTTCGCGCCAGGTGACCCGCGCATCCATCCCTCTTCGAGAAAGTCTTGCGAAGAAGATGGATGGCCGGGTCAAGCCCGGCCATGACGATGTTCCTTTGCCTTCGCAACAATCACAACGCTCACGGAAGCCCCCAATGACAAAAGTTCTCGTTCTCTATTATTCCGCCTATGGTCACATCGAAGCGATGGCGAACGCCGTCGCCGAGGGCGCGCGCGAAGCCGGCGCCTCGGACGACATCAAGCGCGGACGCGCGATCGCGGAGACCGCGAAGAAACTGCATGGCTGATGCGACGCGGGGCGGCATTTCGTTCCCGGAATGCCGCCCTATCTGCTCGGCGGAACGACGGCCCGATACGGGAATCAACCCTCTTAGTGCGAGGGCGGTTTGCCGAGCGCGCGCTTGATAATGGCCGTGAGCCGCGGATAGTTGCGCAGCTCGCGTGCGACGCGGTCGCGCAGAGCGTAGGGCAATCCGCGCCAGCTCAGGGCGGCCGACAGATCGGCCAGTGCAATCGGCGCCACGCCGAAGCGGCGCTTGTAGGCGTAATTGCCGATGCTGAAATCGACCTCGCGGACGCCGTCCCCATGCAGCGCCGCCATGGTGCGCTCGATGATCAGCCGGCCCGGCGAACAGTTCGACCATTTCTCGCCGGCATTGCTGATGCGCACCATCACGTAGCGCGGCCCGACGCGAACGCCGAGCAGCGTCGCCACCACCTCGTCGCCTGACGTCAGCGCCGAGACCACGGTAAAGCCGCTGCCGATGCCGTCATTGATCAGGTTGCGGTAGAACGCGGCGCAGGTCTCGTTGTTGAGGATGAAATTCAGCCCGAGCTGCTGCATCCGCGCGCCCTGCTGGGCCTCGGTGACGGCGAGAATCCGCAAGGCGTCGTCCTTGTCGGCAACGATCCTGAATCCGGCGGCGGGATCGCGCGTGAACACCCGCCAGCTTCGCTCCAATTCCTTGCGCACGGTGCGCCCGAGCTGAAAACGCCAGGCATCATAGTCGTCGCCGGTCGTGACGATGTTGCCGTTCAGCGAACAGGAGCCGGCGCCATCGAGCAACGCCAGTGGATTGGGCTGGCCCGCGAGATCGAGCGGCATCTTGCGCAGCCGAATGAGATCGGCGCCACCAGGCATCCGCCGCAGCGCGGCTTTCAGGTCGCGCCACATCGCGCGCGCCGCCTTGGCGTCGCGCGGGGCGGCTGGGCCAAGCAGCGGCGCGTTGTAGTCGGTGAGATCGAGATCGGCGAACTCGACGATCCGGATGCCCTTCTGCAGGCGGCGGACGAGCGGCAGCAATGCGGCCCGTTCGCCGGTGACGGCATCCGAGACCATGGCCAGCAGCGGCTCGACATCGTCGAGCCCGGCAAAAGCCCGGTACCATGCATCGAGCCACTGGCTGTCCTGGAACGGCGTCGGCGGGCTGACATCGCTCCAGCGCGACGCGGCCTGTTTCCAGTCGGATGCGAATTCGACGCGAAATCCAGCTGCGCGCGCCATCGCGCGCGCCCCGGGTTTTCCGCCTGTTGCCGTCAATACGGTCATTGCCGGTCTGTCTTCACGCCGCCTTCGGCAGATCGACGATCCTGCCGGGCTGCGCGGCATCGAGCCGGAAGTCGATCGGACGGCGCGCGCTGCGCTCGCGCTTGACCCAGCTGCTGTCGCGCAGCAGCTTTTGCAGCACCGCCTTGGCGAAGAAAGACGGGCCGCGCAGGTTGCGGCTTTTCGGCTGATAGCCGAAGCGGTGGCGCAGCAGGCCGTTGGCGAGGTTGACGATGTCGGTGCGCCGGATTTCGTCATTCACATACGACACCGTCATCGAGATGTTCACGGTCCCGAGATTTTCGACGCGATGCGGCGCGTTCAGCGGCCAGCTCAACATCTGGCCGGGCTCGAGGTCGAGCACCTGCGCATGCGCGTCGTACCAGGGGGCGTAGGGTATATCGACCTCGACATCGAACAGGGCGATGTCTTCGAGATGCTCCGGTTTGAGGAATGGAGGGGAATTGGGATAGACATAGACGCGCTTGCGTCCCGCGATCTGGATCAGACCCTGTCCCGGCAGATCGGAGTGATAATAGACCTGCGCGTCCGGCGAGGAGATCAGAATGCCGGCCTGGTATTTCGGCGCCTGGAAACCGGGAACGTTGGCCGCGATCTCCGCGAACATGTCGTCGAGCATGGTGCGGTAAGCGCTGTCGACGCCGGAGACATTGCGCAGATTGAGCCAGAGGCCGCCGCCGGCGATCGCGTCCATCACCTGGCGGCCACTGAGATTGCCGATCTCGCCCTCGCGCCACAGCCGACGGGATTCCTTCGCGCCGGTTTGCACCAGGCTGTAATGTTCGCGCGGATAACGCTCGATCAATTCGGCAAGCCTGTCGGTGGAAAACAGCGGCGACTTGTGCAGTCCATGGGCGAGCCGGATCGGCTGCCGCTCCCAGAGCAGTGAATGGGTGTCGTCCCAGTTCGTGAAAACCCTGTCTCTGGCCATCGTATCGCTCCTGCCGACTCTGTCTCGAAATCCGGAAATGCCGTCACCGCCCAATGTCCCGTTATGAGACGGCCGGGTATCCTTCGCGCTTTATCTGGCAAGAAGGGTGCCGAGGCGCGGCCGCCCGCTTACGGTAAGATAAGGTCTGCGATGTATGGCTAACGCGGATATTCGAGAAAGGCGCGGCCGCGGCAAGATGACTTCAGAACCAGCCTACCAGGCGCTCTTTCTCGGAGCGGGGCCGCAAATGCAATGCGGCGTCGGCCACTTCACGCGCCTGCTCCAGGACGCGATCGAAAAGCTCGCTCCCGGCAGTTGCGGATCGTTAACCCTGACGCGGTCGGAGGGAACGGCCGCCGACATCTGGCGGGCGGTCGGATCGGCGCGGAGCGTGGTGTGCAACTTCCCGATCGTGGCCTGGAAGCGCGTGATATTCCGGCCGCTGCTGGCGTTGGCCATCGCGCGGCTGCGGCGGCGGCGCGTCGTCCTGGTTCAGCACGAGTGGGGCGGGCTGCACTGGCTGCGCCGCATCACCTACATTCCGGCGCTGCTGCTCGCCGATACCATCCTGATGTTCTCGCCGCTGGTGCGCCGCGAACTCGCCGACGACCCCGTGGTCGGCTGGACGCTGCGAAAATGCATACTGGCGCCGCTGCCGCCGAACATCGAGGCCCCGGCGGGCATCGCCGATTCCAAGCTGCGGCAGCGGCTGGCCGCCGCGCGGGAACAGGGACGGCTGGTGATCGGCCATTTCGGATCGATCTATCCGGGCAAGCAGCCCAATGCCCTGCTTCAGATCGGCGCGATCCTGAAGGAGCGCGGGCTAGATCCCCTGATCGTCTATGTCGGATCGTTCATTCGCGGCGTCGACACCGTGGAGGACGACTTTTATGCCCGTGCCGCCGAACTCGGTATCATCGACGATGTCATCGTCAGCGGCTACGTCGCGTCCGACCATGAAGTGTTCGGCCTGTTCAGCGAGATCGACGCATTCTGCTATCCCCTCGATGAGGGCCTCACCGCGCGGCGTTCCAGCATTCTCACCTGCGTGCAGTCCGGCCGGCCGCTGATCGTCACCGGCCCTGCTTTGCCCGACGAATTCGATCATCACCCGCGCTTCAAGGAATTGATCGACCGCGGCGCCATCGTGCTGGTGGCGCGGGGATCCGAGGACGAAGTCTACGCCGACAGGATTGCTGCCGCGCTGAAATGGCCGTCGGTGCAGGCGCCGTTCGATTTCGACGGCTGGTGGCTGGACGTGGCGCAGGCGGTCCGTGCGCAACTGGCCGTCGTTCCGGGGCGCGAGTGAAACGAGCGAACCCGGAACCTCGAGATTCCCCGGTGCGCAATTGCGCACCTGAGGTCTGGTCCTGCGGACCATCCCGGAATGACGCATTGCTGCGCTCAGGAAACGATCTTCGAGGCCTTGTACTGATGCGGTTCGATGCCGATCGCCGCCAGCGCGCTGCCGGCAGCCACCGTCACCGGATGCAGCGCAATCAGCACCTTTTGCCCCGATAGCACCATGCGGCCGGCGCGGAACAGCGACAACGGCAGCATCGCCAGCATCTTGGCCAGCACTCCCAGGCGCGCCCACGGCGTTCGCGCCGCCTTGACCTCGATGTGATAGTTGATCGCGCCGATACGCAGGCCGCGTAGCGCAAGCCATCCGGGGTTGGTCCGGCTCGGCGGCACGGTCTCGGTGATCACGGCTTCCGCGGCCCAGTGGAATTTCATGCCGGCCTGGCGGCAGCGCACGAAGAAGTCGGTATCGCCACCGCCGAGGAAATTGAACCTGACGTCGAAGGCGGGATCGCCGAGCCGCTCGAATACCGCGCGCGTGATCAGGCAATTGCCGCAGCCGTAGATGATCGGCACCGTACCGCTGTAATCGTAGGCCGGACGAAAGGCAGGATGGCGGCCGAGCCCGCGCTTGCTGTGATCGTCGAAATTGGGCTGCACCGGCCCGCCGACCAGATCGGCGCCGGTGGCTTCGGCGCTGCGCACCATCAGCTCGAGCCAGTCCCTCGAGGCGATCTCGTCGTCGTCGATCATCAGGAAATGGGCCGCACCGGGAAACGTCGCGCGCGCGGTCTCGAACGCGGCATTGATCGCATGGCAATTGCCCTGCCGCGGCTCGATCACGCACAAGCCCGCAAACTTGCCGGCCCGCAGGAATTCGGCAGCGACCGGCGCGCTCTCGCAGCCGGCGGCATCGTTGTCGACGATGACGACCGCGAAACGGCGATCGGTGCGCTGGCCGGCGAGCGACTCCAGCGTCAGCCGCAGATGCTGCGGACGACGGAAACAGGGGATGCAGACCACGATCGGAATCGAGCGATCGAGCCCAGGCGATGCCGCAGCCAACGCGCGGGGGGCGTCCGGCGTCATGTCCGGGGCCTCCATCGGCTGGCGTCCTGCAGTCTGGCAATCCGGGTCATGGCGCGTGCTTGGCTTTCGTTCGATGGTTCGTTCAGCATGTCTCGGGACGGGATCACGCCGCGAAGTCGCGACACAACCGTCTCAATTTGACCGGCCGCTCGCATCCCGCAGCAGCGCCGCTATCGCGCCTGGCGGCCGCGGCGACGAATTCGAAAAATGTCTCAAATGCGGACACTCCGGACAGCCCCGCTGTGCCGGAATTGCCAGGCGCAGGACGATCGCGCCGGGAAACGATTGATTCTGTCATGCGTCCACGCGCTTTTCTCGATCCGTCTATGTTGCGCGATCGTCATAGCAATATCCGGTCCACGCCTCGCCACGCGGTCGCAAATGATCCGGCGATGGTTACCGGCGCAAATTAACCAGTTTCGAAACGCCGCAAGGTCTCGCGGCGCTGTCGGCACCGATCTTGCTCTTACGCTGCCCAAGGATACCCGGCCTCAGTGCCCAGCGCCCTGCAAGGGTCCTGAATGTCACTGCCAGAGAGAAATACGCGATGAACCCTGTAGCGCTGTTAACCCCAACATACGGGCGCGATCTGGAACTGTGCACCTTGCTCTGCGAGAGCGTCGATCGTCACGTCAAATCATTCTCGAAGCATTATCTGCTGGTTCCCGATTGCGACCTGTCGCTGTTCTCTCACTTCGAGAGCGAACGCAGGATCGTGCTTCCGTCCTCCAAATTCCTGCCGAAATGGCTGCGGCCGCTGCCCCGCATCATCCAGCGCAAGCGCCGCCAATACTGGTGGTCGTTCCGGACCATGCCGGTGAGCGGCTGGCATGTGCAGCAGTATCTCAAGATCGCCGCGACCACCTCGCTGCCGCACCACCGATATTGCATCCTCGATTCGGATATCGTGTTCTTCCGGGACTTCGACCTGTCGCGTTTCGAATATCCAAACGCGATTCCGCTGCTCAATATGCGCGACGAGGTCACATCCGACCAGTTCCGGCATTCGCGCTGGGTCGAGACCAGCCATGAACTTCTTGGCCTGCCCACGCCGCCGCTTCCGGCGTCGGACTTCATCGGTCACATCATGTTCTGGGATAAGGAGACGACGCAGGCGATGGCCGCGAGGATCGAGGCCGTGACCAACCTGCATTGGGTCGAAGCCCTCAGCCAGACCCGCGAATTCTCCGAATACATGCTGTACGGCTATTTCGTCGAGAACGACGCCGGCTTCTCGGCGCGGCACACGCGTACCCCGCGCACCCAATGCGTCAGCTATTGGGATGATCCGAAACTCAGCCGGGACGAGTTGAACCAGCTGCTTCGCCGCGCAGGCAAGGATGACGTCGCCTTCTCGGTCGCGTCCTTCTCCGGCACGCCGGTAGAGACCATCCGCGCGGCCGTCGAGGAGAACGCGACCGTGCAGACGGACCGTACCGCAGCGATCGAACCTGCAGGGCTTGCCGCGTTATGCTGATCGGACAGGCCAGCATCAATCTGACCGCCAATATTCTCTCGGCATTGCTGGGACTATTGAGCGTGTTCATTTTCACGCGGCTGTTTTCGCCGCATGATTATGGCATCTACCTGCTCGGGCTGGCGTTTGCCGCCGTGGTCAGCGTCTTCCTCGCGGGCTGGTTCCGCAATCTGATCCTGAGCGGCCACGCCAAAGACGACGGCACCGACGTCCGCGGCCTCGTCGCAACCGGCTATGTCGTTTGCTGTCTGGCCGCGCCGGCTGCCTACGTACTCGGCCGCCTGGTCGGGCTCGACGCAATGGCGGCGATCGCGGCGGTCGTGCTGGCGGTTGCGATCGGTCTGTTTGAATTGACCCAGGACCTGGTCCGCGCACGGCTGATGGCGATCACGGCCATGAAGGCGACGCTGGTTCGCGCCGCCGCCGCGCTTTGCCTGGGCATTGCTGCCGCCATGCTCGGCCGGACCGGAATTCTCCTGCTGGCGTCGTCGGCGCTGGCCTATCTGCTCGCCATCGCGGCGCAGCGATCGGCGTGGCGCGGAACGGTCATCAAGTTCGATCGTGCCCGTTTGCTGGCCGCGGCGAAGCAGGGGCTGCCGCTGACGCTGTCGCTGACCTTGCTCGCGATCTCCACCGTCGCCGACCGCTTCATCATCGCCAACCTCGTCGGCACCGCCGATGCCGGAAAATACATCGCCGGTCTCGACCTGGTGCGGCAGACGCTGATGATGCCGGCGATCAGCGCCGCCGCCGCGTTCTTCCCGCTCGCCGTGCAGATCCACGCCAGCCAGGGAAAGGCCGCGGTACGGTCGCATCTCGGCGAATGCGTCGAATTGCTGCTGAGCATTACGCTGCCGGCCTGCCTCGGCTTCGCCGTCATTTCCTCCCACGTCGCCAACGTCGTACTCGGCGTCGATTTCCGCGCCATGGCCGCGGAGACCATGCCGATCGTGGCCGTCGCCGTGATTTTCCAGATCCTGACGCAGCAATATCTGCACGTCAGTTTCCTGCTGTCGGGACGCAACTCCTTTTATCTGATCAACACGGCCTCGATCATCGTGGTCAATATTATCCTGTCCTACGCCCTGATCAGCGGATACGGCACGGTCGGCGCGGCATGGGCACGGCTCGGCGCCGACCTGTTCGGGTTCGTCTGCGCGCTGATCCTCAGCCGCCGAGCCTTCCCGATCCCGCTTCCGCTCGGACGGCTGGCGCTGACCGTGATCGCCGCACTGGTGATGGCGCTGGTAGTGGCAGCGCTCGACAGAAGCCTGCACGTCTCCGACCTGACCGCTTGCGTCGTGCTGGCCGGCGCCGGACTGGCGAGCTACCTCGCGCTGTGCTGGCTGTTCGACATCTCCCGGACCCGCGGGCGCCTGAAAGTCGGCTTCGCGTTTTTCAGAACCAAACTCGCAAACATCAATATTGGATAGGCCAGTGAACAAGACAGTCACGATCGATCTCGCCCGCGCCGTCCCCGTCGCCGCCGATGCGCGCACCGCAGACGCGTTCGCGCATCCAAAGGCGTTGCTCGACCTGCCGCCGGGCGAGGCCCGCGAAAGCCTGCTTGCGGTCCATCGCGTTCTCGGCGAACAACTCCCCCCGACTAAGCTCGCGATCTACGAGGCAGGCGGCGGCTCGACCAGCTTCCTGCCGCTCGACGTGCTCGGCCGCGCCCATGTCACCGTGGTCGATATCGACGAAGACCAGATCCGCAACAACGACTACGCGCAGAAAACCATCCTCGGCGACGTCCAGAGCTACCGGTTCGCTCCCGGCAGCTTTGACCTCGTGATCTGCTACAACGTGATCGAACATCTACCCGACGTCGAGGCGGCGCTGCTGCGGTTTTGCGAGTCGCTGAAGCAGGGCGGCCTGATCCTGATCGGCGCACCAAACCCGAAATCGCTGTCCGGCGTCGTCACCAAATACTCACCGCACTGGTTCCACGTCTGGTTCTACCGCCATGTGCGCGGCGACAAGAAGGCCGGCCTGCCCGGCCAGGCGCCGTTCCCGACCTTCTTCCACCCGCTGGTCACGCTTTCGAGGCTGGAGGCCTTTGCCGAGGCCCACGGCCTTCAGATGATCTACCGCAAGGAATACGAGAGCCCGCGCTATCCGGAGATGCGGGCGCGCAAGCCGGCCTTCGCCGCCCTGATCGATGCTGCCGCCGCGGTCATGAATCTTCTTCTGCCGGGGAAGACCGACGTCCGGCACGGCGATTATCACGTGATCCTGCGAAAAAGCTGAACCATGTACGCAATGTGGTCCGAAGCCAAAGCCAGAGTCAGCCACCGGCTGGCGACGCATCTGAGCGTCGAACCCTTCCGGCTGCTCAACGAGACCCCGATGGTCAGCTTCACCTTCGACGACATTCCGAAGAGCGCCGCCACGACCGGCGCGAAGCTGCTCGAGGATCATGACGCGCGCGGCACCTTCTATGTTTCGGGCGGGCTGGTCGGCACGGCGGCAGCCGACTGGACGGCCGTCGATGCCCAGGACGTCATAGATCTGCATCGCAACGGCCATGAGATCGGCTGTCACACCTTTTCCCACAAGCGGACCTGCGACCTCGATGCGGAATCGCTGGCCGCCGAGATCGCGCGCAATGGCCGCTATCTGCGCGCGCTCGACTCCTCCATCAAGGTCGAAAACTTTGCCTATCCCTTCGGTTACGGATCGTTCGGGCGCAAGGGCCAGCTCAAGCAGGCGTTCCAGTCCTGCCGCAGCATTGTGCCGGGCATCAACAGCGGCACGGTGGACCTGCAATTCCTGCGCGCGATGCCCCTGATCGACCGCCGCATCGGCCGCCCCGAGATCGAGCGCGCCTTCGACGAAGCGCAAACCCATAACGGATGGTTAATTTTCTACAGCCACGACGTCGCCGACAAGCCCAGCGCGTACGGCTGCTCACCCGATCTCATGAACCATGCCCTGGAGGCGGCATCGCGCCGGAAAATCCCGGTTCTGAACATGGCGGAGGCGTTGCTATGCGCGGGCGCTTAAACGCTTTTTTTGCCATTTCGGCGAATAGTCCCTCAATGAGTATGGTTAATTTTTCCTGTTGCGTTTGTTCCGCGCTTTTTCCCCTGCGCGCGTTGCGTGACCCGAAGAGTAACCCCTCAGCCGGGCGCGTGCGGCAGTTCGAATGAAAGCTGGGGACCATGCTTGTCTATGACAAACCGATAGATCAGGCCGAACCTGCAGCCTCGCCGGCGCCGCAGCGAATGCTGGCCGGCATCAGCGTGCTGGAACTCGTCCGGCTGCTGTGGCGGCACAAGGTCGCGATTGCGAGTGCGGGCCTGATCTGCGCCGTAGCCGCCGTCATGATCGGCAAGAGCCTGACACCGAAATATTCGGCGACCGCCCAGCTTTACGTCGACCCCAGGGAATTGCAGCTGGTCGAACGCGAACTGACGCCGCGCGCCCAGGACGTCAACGGCCTCGCCATGCTGGTCGAAAGCCAGGCGCGGCTGATCACCTCGAACGGTGTGCTGCTGCAGGTGATCAAGGACACCAGGCTCGACAAGGATCCGGAGTTCGGCGGCGGCGACGCCAAGGGCGTTCTCGCCTCCCTGCTCGGCCTGTTCGGAATCGACAGGTCTGCCGCCGACGCCAAGCTCGGCCAGATGACGGCGCTGGAAGCGCTGAACCGCCACATCAACGTCAAGAAGACCGACCGCACTTTCATCGTCGACATCGACGTCTGGTCGTATGACCCGGCCAAAGCGGCGATGCTCGCCAACGCGATCTCCAACGCCTATCTCGCGGAATCCAAGAAGTCGCAGGCCACCGCCGCACGGCGGGCGACCAGCGATCTGTCGGGCCGGCTCAAGGAATTGCAGGAACGGCTTCGCACCGCCGAGAACGCGCTCGCGACCTACAAGGCACAGAACAATTTCGTCGGCACCCAGGACACGCTGATCTCCGACCAGCAGCTTTCGGCCAGCAACCAGCGGCTTGCTGCGGCACGCGCGCTGACGCTCGATGCGCAGGCCAAATACGACCAGATCGAAGCCAGCCGCCGCGCCTCGGCTGACGCCGGCGCCATTCCGGAAGCGCTGCAGTCGCCGACCATCGCCAATCTGCGCTCGCAGTATGCCGAGGTTCGCAAGCGCTATGCCGAGCTGACCAGCGAATTGGGGCCGCGGCATCCCTCGCTGCGCCAGATGGAAAAGCAGGTCGAGGACCTGCGCCGCAATATCAACGAGGAAGTCGATCGCTTCGTGCAGTCGGCGAAGAACGACCTGACGCGCGCCCGGGAATACGAAGCGTCGCTGAACAAGGCGCTGGAAGCGCAAAAGCGCCAGAGCGTGCAGCTGAGCCAGGCCTCGGTGCGGCTTCGCGAGCTCGAACGCGACGTCGAGGCCAGCCGCGACGTCTATCAGTCCTTCCTCAAGCGCTCGCGCGAAACCGAGGAGCAGGAAAGCCTCAACACCTCGAGCGCCCGCATCATCGGCGAGGCCACCGTGCCGCAACGGCGTACCTTCCCGCCGGCCATGAGCATGATCGCGATGATCGGCTTCATGATGGGCGCGCTCGCCGCTTCGGCCTGGACGGTGGCGGCCGACCGGCTGTCGCCCGACACCACCGAGCCGCAACCGGCACGGGCCGAGCTCAAGACACCGACCCCGCCATCGAAGCCGGCGGCAAGCAACCAGCCGAGGCAAAGGGCTCCGGCGCCCGTTGCGTCGGTCGAGAAGCCGTTGATTGCGCGCCTGCAGGAGTCCGACGTGGTGCGGACGCTCGGCGGCATCCTCAGCCTCGGCGGCGTTCCCGACGCCGCGCGGATGGGCTGGCCGACACTGCGCGCGGGTTCGCCCCAAACGGCGTTCCTCGACGCCATACGCACGATCCGCGGGATTGCGGCGCGGCGCTCGCCCGCCGACGCAATCCCTGTATTGGCCGTGATCGGCGCGGGCGCCGGCGAAGACCGCAGCATCGCCGCGCTGAACATCGCGTTGGCGACCGCGCGCGACGGCGCCAGCGTGCTGATGATCGATGCGGACCACACGACGCACGCCATATCGAACAAGGTGAACGGCCTCGGCAAGAGCGAGCCCAGCCGTCTCGGCTGGCTCTCGATCGGCACCAGGACCTCCCGCGCGATCAAGACCGCGAACGGAATCTCGATCCTGCCCATCGTCAGGGGAACCGACGCCAAGGCCGCTGACGCCATCCGCAAGGCGATCGCGCAGGCGCGTTCCGCCGGCGGCTACGATCTCGTGATCCTCGACGGACCGGCGATGCCTTTCAGCGCGGCCGGCCGCAAGCTGTTCGATATCGCCGATGGTCTCGTCGCCGTGCTGCCCGTCAGTCACGACATCAACGACGCCATGGAAGACATCATCACCGCCCTCGGCGGCGCGGAGCGCAAGCTGACCGGCGTCATCCTGAGCGAAATTCACCCCGCGGCCGTCAGCCGCCAGCGAGACAAGCAATATGCCTGAGCGTCGTGCAAATCCCATCGGCAGGGCCGCCACGGCCGGTGTGCCCCGAATATCGCTGGGCGGGCTGCGGCTCGCCGTGCTCGACATCGAGCAGACCGCGAATTTCATGATCGAGATGGTGTTCCCGGAACGCCGGGTCGGCCGTCCCCTGTATCTGACGTCGGCCAATGGCGAGGTACTGGCGCGCTGTTCGACCGAGCCGATGACCGACCGGCTGTTTCGCGCCGCCGACCTGATCAACGCCGACGGCCAGCCGCTGGTCGCGGTGTCGCGGCTGCGATCGCCGATGCCGCTGCCCGAGCGCGTCGCGACCACCGACCTGTTTCACGTAGTCGCCCGCAAGGCGCAGGAAGCGCGGCTGACATTCTACATGTTCGGCGCGGAGGAGGCGGAGAACGCCGCCGCCGTCGCCAACGTCCAGAAAGCGTTTCCCGATCTCAGGATCGTCGGGCGCTGCCACGGCTATTTGCGAGGCGATGCGCTGCGGGCCAAGGTCGACGAGATCAATGCGCTGGCGCCCGACTATTTGTGGGTGGCGCTCGGCGTTCCCTACGAGCAGGCCTTCGTCGAGGAATTCACGCCGCGGCTGTTCAATGTCGGCGTCATCAAGACCTCGGGCGGATTGTTCAACTTCCTGTCGGGCAGCCGCGCCCGCGCGCCGCAGTGGATGCAGAATATCGGCCTCGAATGGGCCTGGCGCATCTGGCTGGAGCCGCGCCGGCTGCTCTGGCGCTACCTCACCACCAATCCGCGCGCACTCTATCTGCTGTTCTACAAGAGCCGGACGCCGGGGGGCTAGCATGAGCGATCGTCCGGCGATTCTGGTTACCGGTGGCGCGGGCTATATCGGCTCGCATTGCTGCAGGGCGCTGGCGAGGGCCGGCTATCATCCGGTCGTGTTCGACAATCTTTCGACCGGCCACCGCAGCTTCGTCGTCGGCTCACTGGTGGCAGGCGACCTGGCCGACAGGGCTGCGCTGGCGCGCGCCTTCGCGCAGCACGATATCGTCGCGGTCATGCATTTCGCGGCATCGAGCCTGGTCGGCGAGTCCGTCGCCGATCCGCAGAAATACTACCTCAACAACCTGGCCGGCACGCTGTCGCTTCTGGACGCGATGCGCGAGGCCGGCTGCAATCGCCTGGTGTTTTCCTCGACCGGCGCGGTCTACGGCAACGCCGACAGCAAGGCCTTGCCCGAAAGCTATCCCTGCGCGCCGATCAATCCCTACGGCGCATCGAAATGGATGATCGAGCGGGTGCTCGCCGACTATCGCAGCGCCTATGGACTGGGATCGTTTGCGCTGCGCTATTTCAACGCCAGCGGCGCCGATGCGGATGGCGGCATCGGCGAGTTGCGCGACAACGAAACCCACCTCATTCCCCGCGCGATGATGGCGCTGCAGGGCCACGTGCCCGATTTCGCGGTGTTCGGCGACGATTACGGCACGCCGGACGGCACTGCCATCCGCGACTACATCCACGTCACCGATCTGGCGGCGGCGCATGTGCTGGCGCTGAAACTGCTGCTGCAGGGCCATGGCGGCGGCGCTTTCAATCTCGGCACCGGCACCGGTTTTTCGGTGCGCGAGATTCTCGGGGCGATCGCAGCCGAGACCGGCCGCGAGGTACCGCATGTCGTCAAGCCGCGGCGATCGGGCGATCCGACCTACCTGGTCGCCGATCCCGCGGCGGCGCGCGAAACCCTGAAATTCCGCGCCGCGCATTCCGATCTCACAACCATCATCCGCAGCGCCTGGGCGTGGCACCGCAAGGCTCACCCGCTGAAGGCGGACGCACCCGTGCTGTCTCCCGCCGCCTGAGTTCCCCGCGCAAGACGAGATATCGCGGATGCGGCCTGACGCCGCCCGTCAACGCGCCGCCTGCGCGGCGGCGCGTCTCGGTCGCGACCGCCGGGTCGATTTCTCTGCGGCGTCGCCGGCTGCGGGCTGCAGCGGCGGCGAGACCAGCACCGGCGCCGATCGAAGCAGGCTGGCCAACTGCCGGGGCGGCAACGGCTTGCTGAACAGATAGCCCTGCATCTCATCGCAGGCGTGATCGCGCAGAAACGCCTGCTGTTCGGGCGTCTCCACGCCTTCGGCAACGACCGTCATTCCCAGCGCCTTGCCCATGCTGATGATCGCCTGCGCGATCGCCTGATCCTCCGAATCCTTCGGCAGATCGCGGACAAAGGAGCGGTCGATCTTGATGGTGTCGATCGGGAACTGCTTCATCAGGGACATCGACGAATAACCGGTTCCGAAATCGTCGATCGCAAGCCGGATGCCGCGGCTCTGGATGGCGTCCAGCACCTTGATCGCCCGGGCCCCGCCCGTCCGCCGAGACGCTGCAGTGCACCCTAGAATTTGCGAGGAGGTCATTGCTATCGGGCCACCGCTTTGAGACCATACCGCCTGCGACAAGAAGCAAGACCCGCCTCCCGCGCGGGCGTTGAAGAGGACCCCATGCCCATTGTCCAGGCCGACCGTCTCACGCGGATTGGTGCTGCGCTGCTCAGGGCAGCCGGCGCGTCGGACGAGGAAGCCGGCGCGGTGGCCACCGGCTGCGTCAATGCCAACCTCACGGGTCATGACTCTCATGGGGTGATCGCGATCCCGACCTATATCGACCGCATCAAGGCCGGGCACATCGTTCCCGGCGCGAAATGGACGATCGAACAGGAATCGCCGACCACGACCGTGATCGATGGCCACTGGGGGTTCGGCTTTCATGTCAACGCCAAGGCGATGGCGCTGACCATCGAAAAGGCGAAAACGGCGAATGTCGCGGCCTGCACCGTGTTCCGGCAAAGCCATGTCGGACGGCTCGCCGCCTATCCGCTGATGGCCATCGAGGCCGGCATGATCGGCATCGCCACCGCCGATTCCGGCCGCTCGCCGAAGATCGTCGCGCCATACGGCGGCCGCGAGGCGCGGCTCGGCACCAATCCGATCTCCATCGCGGTGCCCTCGGATCTCGCGGCGCCCTTTTATCTGGATATGGCGACCTCGGCGGTCGCGGCGGGAAAGATCGCGCTCGCCGTTTCCCGCGGTGAAGAAATTCCGAAGGGGTGGATCGTCGACAGCGAAGGACGCCACACCACCGATCCTGGCCAATACCGCGAGGGCGGTGCGCTGCTGCCGCTCGGCGGCACCGAGGGCTACAAGGGAAGCGGCCTCGCCGCCATGGTCGAGGTGCTGTGCGGGCTTCTGACCGGCTTGGGGTTCGGCGTCGAGCCGACCGGACGGCATAACGACGGATGCTTCATGGCGGTGTTCAACGTCGCCGCATTCCGCCCGCTGAAGGACTTCAAGAAAGAGGTCGCCGAATTCGCGCGCTATCTGAAGGAAACGCCGCCGTCGGAAGGTTCGACCGGCGTATTCTATCCCGGCGAGGTCGAATATATCCGCGAGCAGCAGCGCAGAATCGCAGGCATCGAGATCGAGGACGCGACCTGGGACAAATTGCGCGCGCTTGCCGGCGAATACAAACTCGCCACCGAACTCGATCTGGCATGACAATCAATCCGGCCGGCACTGGGAGAACAGCATGACACGGCAAATGGTGATGGTGGGATTCCTGCAGGCGCAGAACTGCACCAATCTGCCGAGCTCATGGCGCCATCCGGAATCGCGCGACGACTCGATGTCGGCGGACTACTATCAAGAGATCGGCCGGATTCTCGAATCCGGCAAATTCCACATGGCGTTCTTCGACGACCGGCTGGCGATGCCGGACCGCTACGGCAACGATCACGCCCATACCGTCGAATACGGCATCCGTTGCGTGAAGATGGATCCCGTCATCGTGTTGACGGCGATGGGCATGGCGACCGAAAAGCTCGGCCTCGCCGCGACCTGCTCGACCACCTATTACGAACCGTTCGATGTCGCCCGCCGCTTCGCCACCCTCGACCTGATGACCGGCGGCCGCGCCGCCTGGAACGTGGTGACGTCGATCAACGACGGCGAAGCCCACAATATGGGAAAGGACGCCCATCTCGAACATGATTTCCGCTACGACCGCGCCGACGAATTCATGGAGGTGGTGCTCGGCCACTGGGATACCTGGGAAGACGGCTCGCTGCTGATCGACAAGAACAGCGGCCGGTTCGCCGATCCCGCCAAGGTCAAGCGGCTCGATCACAAAGGAAAATTCTTCAAATCGCGCGGGCCGTTCACGGTGCCGCGATCCCCGCAGGGCCATCCGGTCATCATCCAGGCTGGCGCCAGCGGCCGCGGCCAGCGTTTTGCGGGGCGCTGGGGCGAAGTGATCTTCACGGCGGCGCGCAATCTGGCGGGCGCCAAAGAGGGCTACAGCGCGGTCAAGAACGAGGCCGCCAAGGCGGGCCGCGATCCCGACCACATGTTCCTCTGCAACCTGACGACGCCGGTATGCGGCGCGACCAAGTCGGAGGCCGAAGACAGGATGGCCCTGATCGAAAAGCTGCCGCTGGAAATCGACGCGCTGTCGCTGTTGTCGGAGGGACTGAACTACGACTTCGCCTCCAAGGGCATCGACGAGCCGCTGACCACGGAGGAACTGCAGGGCATGCAGGGCATCCTCGGCATCCGCGACGGCGTGCTCAAGACCTCCGGCAAGACCAATCCGAGCGCGCGCGATTTCGTCACGTTCAGCGGTCGCGGCCAGACCGCGGACGCGATCGTCGGCGGACCGAAGGAGATCGCGGACAAGTTCGAAGAGATGTTCATCGGCGGCGGCTGCGACGGCTTTGTCATCGCGGCCACCTGCGTGCCGGGATCCTATGCCGACTTCGTCCGCCACGTGGTGCCGGAACTGCAGCGGCGCGGCCTGTTCCGGAAGGATTATGCCGGCAAGACCCTGCGTGAAAATCTCGGCCTGCCGCGTCCGCCGGCCGGCGCATGGAAAACCAGGCCGCAGGTCGCGGCCGAATAAGAAGGATTGCAGGATGCGCTGGCTCAAATTCACCGCCGCGGGAGAGACCTCCTGGGGGATCGTGGAGGGTGACCGCGTCATTGCGGTCGGCGGCGACCCCTTCGGCGAATGGCAGCGCACGCAGCAAACCCATGCGCTGAGGGACGTCAAAATCGAGCTGCCGCTGGTGCCGCGCACCTTCTATTGCGTCGGCCTCAACTACCTCAAGCATCTCAAGGAAGCCGCCGACAAGGCCGGCACGGTTCCGAACGTGCCTGATAGGCCCGAGATCGGCTATCGCGCCCAGAACGCACTGATCGCGCATGACGAGGACGTCGTGATCCCGGCGACCGCCACGGAAAAGATCCATTACGAGGGCGAGCTGGTCGTCGTGATCGGCAAGAAGGCCAAGCACCTGACCGAGCGTGACGCGATGTCCTGCGTGTTCGGCTACACCATCGGCAACGACGTCAGCGAGCGGACCTGGCAGAAGGCCGATCGCGGGCTGTGGCGGTCCAAGAATGCCGACACCTTCAAGCCGATGGGGCCCTGGATCGAAACCGATGTCGACCTCGACAAAATGGAAACCATCGTCAAGGTCAACGGCAAGGAAACCGGCCGTTTCCGCACCAACGACATGATCTTCGGCATCGTGCCGTTCATCGTCGAGCTGACGAAATATTTCACGCTGTGGCCGGGCGACGTGATCTGGATGGGGACCGACGGCGCCTCGCCCGATCTGAAAGCCGGCGACGTGGTCGAGATCGAAATCACCGGGATCGGCACGCTGCGCAACAAATTCGTCAAAGAAGCGCCTGTTCGGTCCTGATTCCGGCATCCCGGATCGCCTTGCGCCGGCGCTTCTCCTCGCCGCGGACATCGCGGTCACGCTGCAGGCAGTATGAAAATTCACACCGCGGTGGCCTTGGCGAAATCGACATAGATTTCGCGCAAACGCTTGGTCATCGGGCCCGGTCTGCCGTTGGCGACTGGCTTGCCATCGATGGTCACCACCGCCTGCACGAATACGGTGGCGCTGGTGATGAAGGCTTCCTTGGCCGCCAGCGCCTCCGCGACCGTGAACGGCCGCTCCTCGACGCGCAGCTGGCGCTCTTCGGCGAGCGCGACCACCGCCTTGCGGGTGCAGCCCGGAAGGATGGCGGAAGAATTTTGCCGCGTCACGATCACATCATCCTGGGTCAGGATGAAGCAGGACGACGACCCGCCCTCGGTCACCTGGCCGTCCTCGACCATCCAGGCCTCGCCGGCGCCGGCTTCCGCCGCCGCCTGTTTTGCAAGCACCTGCGCCAGAAGGGCGACGCTCTTGATGTCGCGCCGGGCCCAGCGGATATCAGGCACGGTGATGACGCCGATGCCAGTCTTGGCCGATTCCGCATTGACGATGTCCTTGACCGACGTGAACATGATCAGCGTCGGCTTGACGCCTTTCGGAAAGGCGAAGTCGCGCCCGGTGTCGGCGCCGCGTGTCACCTCCAGGTAGACCATGCCGTTGACCAGGTTGTTGCGCGCGATCAGCTCCTTCTGGATTTCCTGGATGCGATCGGTGGTCTCCGGCAAGGCCAGCGCGATCTCGCCGACCGAACGCTGCAGCCGCGCCAGATGCGAGGCGCTGTCGATCAGCTTGCCGTCGAGCACGGCTGCGACTTCGTAGATGCCGTCGGCGAACAAAAAGCCGCGATCCAGTATCGAGACCTTGGCCTCTGACATCGGCACAAACGAACCGTTGACGTAAGCGATCTGTTCCAAGCGGGCTCTCCTGTAGGGGGGAAGCGGATTTGCGGCGGTTATATACGCGAATTATTAATGACCATAAACCCTCGGACCGTCATTCCGGGATGGTCCGCAGGACCAGACCCGGAATCTCGAGATTCCGGGTTCGCGTCTTCGACGCGCCCCGGAATGACGCGTGAGACTAATGCGACAGGATCTTGGACAGGAATTTCTGCGCGCGGTCGCTGCGGGGGCTGCCGAAGAAGTCCTCCTTCAGCGCGTCCTCGACGATTTCGCCCCTGTCCATGAAGATGACTCGATGCGCGACCTTGCTGGCGAAACCCATCTCGTGGGTGACCACCATCATGGTCATGCCCTCGCGGGCGAGGTCGACCATGACGTCCAGCACCTCGCTGATCATTTCGGGGTCGAGCGCCGAGGTCGGCTCGTCGAACAGCATGGCGATCGGGTCCATCGCCAGCGCCCGGGCAATGGCGACGCGCTGCTGCTGGCCGCCGGACAGCTCGGCCGGATATTTGCGCGCATGCTCCTTCAACCCGACCCGCTCGAGCAGTTTTTCGGCCTTTGCCACTGCCGCGTCATGCGGCCGGCCCAGCACCTTTTCCTGCGCCAGGCAAAGATTCTCGATGATCTTCAGGTGCGGGAACAGTTCAAAATGCTGGAACACCATGCCGACGCGGGCGCGCAGTTTCGGCAGGTCGGTCTTGGGGTCGTTGACCTTGATGCCGTCGAGGATGATTTCGCCGCCCTGGAACGGCTCCAGCGCGTTGACGCACTTGATCAGCGTCGATTTTCCCGAGCCGGACGGGCCGCATACCACCACCACCTCGCCCTTGGCGACGCTGGTGGTGCAATCCTTCAGCGCCTGGAAGCCGGGCCCATACCATTTGTCGACGTGTCTGATCTCGATCATGCGCGCTTCCCTAACGGACAATGCTGATACGCGCCTGCAGGCGCCGGACACCGAACGACGCAATGCAGGAAATGGCAAAATAGACCACCGCGGCGAACAGGTACATTTCGACCAGCCGGCCGTCGCGCTGCGCAACCTTGCTCGCCGCGCCGAGGAAATCCGGCATCGACAGCACATAGACCAGTGAGGTGTCCTGGAACAGCACGATGGTCTGGGTCAGCAGCACCGGCAGCATGTTGCGGAATGCCTGCGGCAGCACGACGTAGCGCATGGTCTGGGCGTAGGTCAGGCCGAGCGCATTGGCGGCGGCGGGCTGGCCCTTGGAGATCGACTGGATGCCGGCACGCATGATCTCTGAAAAGTACGCCGCCTCGAACATGATGAAAGTGACGAGCGCGGAGGTGAATGCGCCGACGCTGATCGGGCGCGAGGCGCCGGTCACCCATTGCCCCACATAGGGCACCAGGAAATAGAACCAGAAGATCACCAGCACCAGCGGCAACGACCGCATGAAGTCGACATAGATCCCGGCGATGCGGCCGAGCAGCTTGAAACCGGACAGCCGCATCAGCGCGATCAACGTGCCGAAGATGATCCCGCCGAGGGCGGAGAGCCCGGTCAGGGTCAGCGTGAACGTCATGCCGTCGAGGAAGAGGTAGCCGAACGAACGGCGGATAACGTCGAAATCGAAACTGGCGAACATGGCCGCTATTTCCCCGCGATGTAGCCGGGGATCGCCAGGCTGCGTTCGAGGAAGCGCATGCCGGTGACGACGACGATGTTGATCAACAGATACATCACGGTCGCGGCGGTGAAGGCCTCGAACACCTGGAACGAGAATTCCTGCATCGACCGTGCCTGGCCGGTCAGTTCGATCAGGCCGATGGTGATCGCGACCGCCGTGTTCTTGATGGTATTGAGGAACTCCGAGGTCAGCGGCGGCATGATAATGCGGAACGCGATCGGCAGCAGCACGTAGCGATAGGCCTGCGACGTGGTCAGCCCGAGCGCGGTCGCGGCCTGTTTCTGCCCACGCGGCAGCGAGGCGATTCCGGCTGCCAATTGCACCGCGACACGCGCCGACATGAACAACCCGATCCCGATCGCGGCGGTGTAGAACGGCGCGTTCGGGAGCTGTTTCAGCCACAGTCCCCAGCTTCGCGGCACCAGTTCCGGCAGCACGAAGAACCAGAGGAAGAGTTGCACCAACAGGGGCATGTTGCGGAAGAATTCGACGTAGGCGAAGCCGACCCAGGAGGCGGTCTTCGACGGCAGCGTGCGCAGCACGCCGATAATCGAGCCGAACGCCAGCGCGATGATCCAGGCGAAGATCCCGGTCTTGATGGTCAGCCACAGTCCCGACAGCAGCATATCGAAATAGGTGCCGGTCCCGCCCGGGGCCGGGTCGAAGAAGATGCTCCAGTTCCAGTTGTAATTCACGAGGTGCTACCGTCCGCTATGCCGCTGATACTTGCTCATGCAACGACCGTGCCGTTGCATGAGCAGTAGCATGATCATGCTTTGACGATAGAGCCCTATTTGTAGGAATCCGGGTCGGGAGAATCGGAGGGCTTGGCGAACTCGTTCTTCAGCTCCGGCCCGATCGGGACGTTCAGGTTCAGCCCCTTCGGCGGGATCTTCTGCGTGAACCATTTGTCGTAGATCTTCTGGCCCTCGCCGCCCTGATAGACCGCAGCCGTGGCAGCATCGACCACCTTCTTGAAGGCCGGATCGTCCTTGCGCAGCATGATGCCGTAGGGCTCGGGCTTGGAGAAGGCATCCTTCGAGATGACATAGTCGCCCGGCGCTTTGGATCCGGCAATCAGGCTCGCCAGCAGAATGTCGTCCATCACGAAGGCGACGGCGCGGTCGGTCTCGACCATCAGGAAGGCCTCGGCGTGGTCCTTGGCCGGGATGATGTTGACGTTGAGATTGCGTGCGGCGTTGGCCTCGGTGAGCTGCTTGATGTTGGTGGTGCCCGATGTCGAAACCACCGGCTTACCCTTGAGATCGTCGATCGAATTGATCTTGCTCGATTTCTTGGTGACGTAGCGGCTCGCGGTCAGGAAGTGGGTGTTGGTGTAAGCGACCTGCTTCTGCCGCTCGACATTGTTGGTGGTCGAACCGCATTCCAGGTCGATGGTGCCGTTGGCCAGCAATGGAATGCGGGTCGATGACGTCACCGGATTGAGCTTGACTTCGAGCTTGTCGAGCTTGAGCTCCTTCTTCACGGCGTCGACGATCTTGTAGCAGATGTCCATCGCGTAGCCGATCGGCTTCTGGTTGTCGTCCAGATAGGAAAATGGAATCGACGAGTCGCGGAAGCCGAGCGTGATCGCGCCGGTCTCCTTGATATTCTTCAGCGTGCCCGTAAGCTGCTGCGCCATCGCCGGTCCGGCGCATAGGGCGGCGGCGAGCGCGTAGCCAATCATCGCTTTACGTTTCATACGTGTTCTCCTTGCTTGGTGGGTGTCGACTGCTTGAAAATCTGGCCGTGGACCGGCGCAATGTAGCGGCGAAAGAGATCGTCCTTGAAGATGCCCGGCTCGCCCAGGCCGCCGCCGGCGCGCGATAGGAAAACCGCCAGGACCGCATCAGGACCGCCACGCGCAGGCGCCCGCTCGAGCGGCCCGGGAATTCCGGCAAACGCCTTGATCACCGCGGCGTCGGAGGGGTTCGGGGATGGCGTCATGCGCTTCAAGCAGGCGTTTTCCCGCAATGCCGACATTGGCGACTGAACGGAACGGACCCTTCCGATCCCCCATATCTATGACCGGAACGTCAGGCCATCGCAATGGGCCGTTTGGAGGACCCGCCGCGATACGCCGGGTCGCACCGGCCGGCGCGCATTTTCCATGGTGCGGCAGGCTTATTGTCGCACGCGCCGATTCCGGGAGGAATGCCGTCGGTACAGCGATTTACGCGCTTTTCTTCCCAATCGTTTTCGGGGAAGATCGCAGGAGCCACAACAATGCCGGTCCCGACATGAGCGGGTCCGCAAAGGGAGAAACCAGAATGTTTCGACGCAATCGTTTGATGATCGCCTTGGCGGCGGTCGGCATGCTGATGTCTGCCGGTGCCGGCGCGCAGGACTACCCGACCAAGCCGATCACCTTGATCGTGCCGTGGCCTGCGGGAGGATCGACCGACATCTCGATGCGCGCGATCGCAGACAGCGCATCCAAGATTCTCGGCCAGCCGATCACGATCGACAACAAGGCCGGCGGCAGCGGTACCGTCGGTCCGGCTACCATGGCGGCAGCCGCGAAGCCCGATGGCTACACCATCGCGCAAATCCCCATTACCGTGTTCCGCCTACCGCTGATGCAGGACGTATCGTGGGATCCCGCCAAGGACTTCACCTACATCATTCATCTCACCGGCTACACGTTCGGCGTCACCACCAGCGCCGAGTCGCAGTTCAAGACCTGGAAAGACGTGGTCGACTACGCCAAGCAAAACCCAGGCAAGGTGACTTACGCGACCCCGGGGGCCGGAACGTCGCTGCACATCGGCATGGAACAGATCGCGGGATTGGCGGGGATCAAGCTGACGCAGGTGCCGTTCAAGGGCGGCGCGGAGACCAATGCCGCGGTGCTCGGCCAGCACACCATGCTGCAGGCCGATTCGACCGGCTGGCGCCCGCTGGTCGACGCCGGCAAGCTCCGCCTCCTGATGGTGTGGACCTCGGCGCGGTCGCCGAATTTCCCCAACGTGCCGACGCTCAAGGAACTCGGCTATTCCATGGTCTACGATTCGCCGTTCGGTATCGCCGGACCCAAGGGCATGGACCCGAAGATCGTCGCCAAGCTGCACGACGCTTTCAAGAAGGCGCTCGATGATCCCGCCGTGATCGCGACGCTCGCCAAATTCGATATGGTTCCGAACTACAAGAATACCGAAGACTACAAGAAGTTCGTCGTCGAGGTCACCAATTCCGAACTCAAGGTGATCGAGACCCTCGGCATGGCGAAGAAAAAGGCGAACTAGATTCCAATCCGGGGAATGGCGTCATCCCTCGCGCGAGCGCAATCGCGCTCGTCGCGGCCGGCGCGAAGCCTCGCTTCGCGGCGAGCCTCGAAAGATGGACACGGGCACCGTCGCCCTTCTCGGGCTTCGTTACGCTTCGTCACCTCAGGGTGACCTCTGAAAGCATGATGCATGAGTAATGACAGCAACGTAAAACTCCGCCTCGACAATTCTGAACTGTGGGGCGGGCTGATCGGGCTGGCGCTGGGCGGTTTCGTCATCTGGTCGGGGCTGAAACTCAAGCTCGGCACCATCAACGATCCCGGCTCCGGCTATGTGCTGTTCTACACCGGCCTCCTGATCTGCGTGTTCGCCATCACCATCATTGTCGCGGCAGTGACCGAGGGCGGCCCGACCTTCGCCTCGCGCTGGAAAGACACGCGCTGGACCAAACCGCTGGTGGTCATCGCCTGTCTCATTGCGTTTTCATTTTCACTCAATACGCTCGGATTCCTGCTCTCCACGATACCGCTGATGTTGCTGCTGCTGCGCCTGATCGATCCGGTGCGCTGGTCGCTGGCCATTCCGATCGCCCTTCTCGCGCCGCTCGGGGTGTGGTGGGTTCTCAAGCGCATGCTCCTGATCCAGTTGCCCTCGGGCATCTTCGAAATCGGCTGACCGGACCCAATCATGGACGTACTTTTCAATGTCGCGCAGGGTTTTGGCGTCGCCCTGCAGCCGATCAACCTGCTCTACTGCTTCATCGGCGTCTTTATCGGCACGCTGGTCGGGGTGCTGCCCGGCATCGGCCCGATTTCGGCGATGTCGCTGCTGCTCCCGATCACGCTGTCAGGAACGCCGGAGTCCGGCATCATCATGATGGCCGGCATCTATTACGGCTCGATGTATGGCGGCTCGACCACCTCGATCCTGGTCAACATCCCCGGCGAGGCCGCTTCCGTCGTGACCTGCATCGACGGCCATCAGATGGCCAAGCAAGGCCGCGCCGGTCCGGCGCTCGGCATCTCGGCGCTGGGCTCGTTCATCGCCGGCACGTTCTCGCTGATCGCCTTGATGCTGGTGGCGCCAAAGCTCGCCAGCGTTGCGATCGCGTTCGGGCCGGCGGAATATTTCAGCCTGATGGTTCTGGGGCTGGTGGTGTTGACCTTCCTCACCCAGGGCTCGATGGCGAAGGCGCTGTTGATGGCCTGCATCGGCATCGTGCTCGGCCTGATCGGATTGGACAGCATCACGGCGCAGCCGCGCCTGACCTTCGGCCGCATGGAGCTGATCGACGGCATCGGTCTCGTACCCGTGGTGATGGGCCTGTTCGGCGTCGCCGAGGTGCTGACCAATACCGAGCAGGTCATCAAGCGCGACATCATCAACGCCAAGATCACGCAGCTGTTGCCGAGCAAGGCGGACTGGAAAGCCAGCGCCGGACCGATCGGGCGCGGCACCATCCTCGGATTCTTCTTGGGGATCCTGCCCGGTGGCGGCGCCGTGATCTCTTCGTTCGCGTCTTACGCGCTGGAGAAGCGGCTGTCGAAGTCCCCGGAACGGTTCGGCAACGGCGCGATCGAGGGCGTCGCCGGCCCCGAGTCCGCCAACAACGCCGCCGCCGGCGGCGCCTTCATTCCGCTGATGACGCTCGGCATCCCGCCGAACGTGGTGATGGCGCTGTTGCTCGGCGCCTTTGTCATCCACGGGCTGCAGCCCGGCCCACTGATGATCACGCAAAACCCCGGCCTGTTCTGGGGCATCGTCGCCAGCATGTATATCGGCAACGTCATGCTGCTGGTGCTCAACCTGCCGCTGATCGGAATGTGGGTTCAGCTCCTGAAGCTGCCGTATAACATCCTGTTCCCGCTGATCATCCTGTTCACCATCATCGGCGTCTATTGCTCCAGCAACAACGTGTTCGACGTCTATGTCATGATCGCCTTCGGCGTGATCGGCTATTTCATGCGCAAGCTCGGCTACGAGCCGGCGCCGCTGGTGCTGGCCTTCGTGCTGGGGCCGATGCTGGAAAATAACTTGCGCAAATCGCTGATCCTGTCGCAGGGCGATCTCTGGACCTTCGTGCAGCGGCCGATCTCGGCGGCTTGCCTGGCGCTGGCGGTGGTGCTCCTGGTCGGCCCCTTGCTGCCATCGTTCCGCAAGAAGCGCGAACTGGTGGCGCTGGACGAGGGCGTGTAGGTTTCACAGCAGCCTGGCGCGCACGAACAGCGCCCGAAGCGCATTGGTCGCCTGCACGCTCAACATGGCATTCTCGGCCGCCGCCTCGAGCGCGGCCCTCGCGTCGCCATGCAGCGATTTGAATTCCATCCACTCGACCGTGCTGAGACTGGTGATGAACCCGTAAGCCTGGCCGACGGTCTCGATTGCCACGGCCTTGCCGTTCAGCTTGACCCGGAACGTCGCCTTCAGCCGTGTTTCGGAGGTCGACACGTTGCTCATCGCGGAACTCTGCGGTCGCGCGGCATCTCGCCGAGATCCCAGAACAGGCCGGCCATGATGCCGAGCGCTTCTTCGGTGACCGAGAGGAGAATGTGCTCGTTCGGCGCATGTTGCGAGCAGCCCGGATAGGAGTGCGGCACCCAGATCGTGGGCAGGCCAAGCCCCTCGGAGAACACGTCGTTGGGCAGCGCTCCGCCGAAATTCGGCAGGATCGCGGGCGCCTTTCCGGTGGTCTGCCGGATCGACTCCGCCGCCCAGTTGACCCAGGGGCTGTCGAAATCGGTGCGCGAAGCGGCAAAGCTCTGCGCCGCGCTGACCTCGACCATCGGAAAACCATGGCTGTGCAGATGCGCCCTCACCACCTCAACAATGTTGTCGACCCTGGTGCCGACGACAAAGCGAAGCTGCAGCACGGCGTGGGCCTCGCCCGGAATGGCATTGGCGGGCTTCTCGATATTGCCGGCCGACATCGCCAGCACTTCGAGCGTGTTCCACGCATAGAGCCGTTCGGCGGCCGACAGCCCCTCCTCGCCCCAATTCTCCGATAGCGCCGGCTCATCGGCGGTCGGCTCCACCTTCACATCGGCCAGCGCTACGCGGATCTGGTTGGAAATGCGCGGCGGCTTCAGCTCGTTCAGCAACAGCCGTCCGTGACTATCGACCAGGGTGGCGATCGCGCCGGCAAGAATGGTCGCGGGATTGGCCAGCACGCCGCCCCAGTTGCCGGAATGATGCCCGCCGTCGCGCAGCTTGACGTCGAGGTGAATCCGGATTCCGCCGCGGCAGCCGAGGAAGATGGTCGGGCGATCCGCCGAAAGCCGCGGCCCGTCGGAGGCCAGAAACAGATCGGCCTTGAGTTCTTCACGCAGCGCCTCGCAGACCTGGCGCAAATCCGGCGAGCCGATCTCCTCGCCCGTCTCGACGATGAACTTGGCATTGAAGCCGAGCCGGCCGCCGCGCGCCTCGCGCACGGCGCGGAGCGCCGCCAGATTGATGCTGTGCTGTCCTTTATTGTCGGCGGTGCCGCGGCCGTAAACCCGATTTCCCGATATCGTCGTCCGCCACGGATCCAGATTGTCGCGCCATTCGCCGGCCATGCCGTCGACGACATCGCCATGCCCGTACATCAGAACCGTCGGCGCCGACGCATCCTCGCGATACTCGGCGACGAGGTAAGGACCCTTTCCGGTCGGCGATTCGATCAACCGTGTCGCAAAATCGAGTTGCGCGAATGACGGCTGCAATTCCTGCTCGAGATAGGCGCGCAAAGCATCGCGCTTGCCGGGGTTCTGGCTTTCGGTGGGATAGCCGACCCTGCGATCGAGTTCGGCGATGAATTCGCCGGAATGAAGAGTTTGGCGCGCCCGGTCGATGGCGTCAGTTCTGGTCATGTCTTGCTTTTCCCGGTCGCAGTGCTGTTCGCGTTCGCGGCAACGTAGCGAGATACGGCGCCGATCGGAAGTGGCGCGACGCCGACAATTTGCTTTGCTAAAGCGACCCGGAATGCAACAATTTCAGGTAATGGTCCCGCGTTCGACCGTGCGTTCAGGGGAGACAACGTGCCCAAGGCCCTTCGTTCATGAAAAAACAAATCCGGCTCAACGCCTTCGCCATGAACTGCGTCGCGCATCAGTCGCCGGGGCTGTGGACCCATCCGCGCGACCGCACCACCGAATATAACCGGCTGCCGTACTGGACCGATCTCGCCAGGACGCTGGAGCGCGGCCGGTTCGACGGGCTGTTTCTCGCCGACGTGCTCGGCGTCTACGACGTATTCGGCGGCAGCCCGGATGCGGCGCTGCGCAACGCCACGCAGACGCCGGCCAACGATCCCATGCTGCTGATTTCGGCGATGGCGGCCGTCACCGAAAATCTCGGCTTCGGCGTCACCTCGAACCTGTCCTACGAGCCGCCCTATACGTTTGCGCGGCGGATGTCGACGCTCGACCATTTGACCGAGGGGCGGATCGGCTGGAACGTCGTCACCGGCTATCTCGACAGCGCCGCCAGGGGCGCCGGCAAGGACAAGCAGACCGCGCATGACGACCGCTACGATGTCGCCGATGAATATATGGAGGTGGTCTACAAGCTCTGGGAAGGCAGCTGGGAGGACGACGCGGTGTTGCGCGACCGTATCAGCGGCATCTTCGCCGATCCCGCCAAGGTACACCGCGTCCAGCACGCGGGAAACAATTACCGCGTCGACGCCATTCACCTCTGCGAACCCTCGCCGCAACGCACCCCCGTGCTGTATCAAGCCGGCACCTCGCCGCGCGGAAGGCAGTTCGCGGCGGAACACGCCGAATGCGTGTTCATGTCGGGCCCCTCGGCCAAGATCATCGCGCCCCGCGTCGCCGCCATCCGCGAACTCGCCGCCAAGGCCGGCCGCAACCCGGCCGAAATCCTGATGTTCAGCATGTTCACCATCATTCTCGGCCGCACCGAGGCCGAGGCCAAAGCCAAATACGCCGACTATCGCAGCCACATCAATCCCGAGGGCGCGCTCACGCTGATGTCCGGCTGGACCGGAGTCGATTTCTCGACCTATGATCTCGACCAGCAGGTGCGCCACGTCGAGAACGACGCCGGCCGCACCGCGATGGACAACATCACCCGCGCCGATCCGGACCGGGTCTGGACCGTACGCGAGGTCGCCCAGCATGTCGGCATCGGCGGCATCGGCCCGGTCGCGATCGGCACGCCGGAAAAAGTCGCCGACGAGATCGAAGCCTGGTTCGACCAGACCGATGTCGACGGCCTCAACGTGCCGTTCGCGGTCTCGCCCGGCGATTTCGCTGATATCGCCGACATGCTGGTGCCGGAACTGACCCGGCGCGGACGCTACAAGGGCGCCTACGCCGCGGGCAGCTTGCGCGAAAAACTGTTCGGCGCCGGCCGCGCGCGGCTCAGTGCGCCGCATCCGGCCGTGCAGCACCGCCCTCACTTGCGGGCGAAGGCGGCGGAGTAGACGCGACGAAACCATTCCGGTTTCCGTCATTCCGGGGCGATGCAAAGCATCGAACCCGGAATCTCGAGATTCCGGGTCTGGTCCTTCGGACCATCCCGGAATGACGGGAATTCTCACACCGTGCCGTCCACCACCACCTCGATCAGTTTCGCGCCGGGCCGCGAAATCGCCGATTTCAGCGCGGGCGCGATCGCGCCGGGCTCAGCGACCCGCACCGCTTCCATGCCGAGCGATTTTGCCAGGCCCGTGAAATCCACCTTGGGTTCGACGAAATCCATGCCGACATAGTGATCGTCGCCATGGAACGCCAAGAGCCGCTGCTTGATGATGCGGTAGCCGCCATTATTCACAATCACCACCGTCAGCGGCAGCTTGTGATGCGCCGCGGTCCACAGCGCCTGGATCGAATACATCGCGCTGCCGTCGCCGGAGAAGCACACCACCGGCCGGTCCGGATTGGCGATGCTGACACCGACCGAGGCCGGCAGTCCCCAGCCGATGCCGCCGGAAGCCAGCGCATGATAACCGTAGCGGTCGCGATGCGGGCGCAGCGCCAGGATCTGCCGCGACGACGTCAGTCCCTCGTCGACCAGGATGGCGTTCGCGGGCATCGCCTCGACCACCTGCAGCGCCAGCCAGTCCGGATCGATCGGCGAACGATCCCTGGCTTTGGATATCTGCTCGACCAGCGCCTTGCGCTTCGCCGTCCAGTTCTTCGACGCCAGCGCGGCGATGCCCTGCCTGGCGCGGGCTTGCAGCGCCGCGCCGCCGGCGGCCTTGAGCGCCGGCACCAGCACGCGCAGGGTTTCCCTGACGTCGGCCTTCAGCGCGATCTCGGCGCCGTAATTCTTGGCGAGGTCGCCATCGACCAGGCCGACCTGCACGATCGACATGCCCTCGGGCAGCGGATCGACCTCGCTGTAAACCGACATCCGCAAGGGATCGGCGCCGAGCACGATCATCAGATCATAGGGCGACAGCACCTCGCGGACCTGCTTCTGCAGCCGCGACAGCGCGCCCATGAAGCACGGGCTCTCCGACAGGAAATGCGCGCCGTAGGGCGTCGAGCACTGATAGGCCGCACAGCCGAGCGTCTCAGCCAGCGCAGCCGCCTCCTGCAGCGCGTCGCTTTTGACGATCTCGTCGCCGGCGATGATGACGGGATTTTGCGCTTTCAGGATGCGTTGCGCCAGTGCAGCCAGAGATTCGTCCGACGGCTTCACCCGCGTATCGACGCGGGTCGAGCGGCCGAGTTCGATGCCGGCTTCGGCGTTGAGGATGTCGCCGGGCAGAGAGATGAACACCGGCCCGGTCGGCGGCGTGGTCGCGATCTTGGCGGCGCGGCGCACGACCCGCGGCAGGTCCTCCAGCCGGGTCACCTCGACCGCCCACTTCACCACCGGTTCCGCCATCTGCACCAGCGGTCCGTACAGCACCGGCTCCATCAGCCCATGGCCCTGCTCCTGCTGGCCGGCGGTCAGGATCATCGGCGTGCCGGTGAAGCTCGCATTGAACAGCGAGCCCATCGCATTGCCGAGCCCGGGCGCGACATGGACGTTGCAGGCGACGAGCTTACCCGAGGCGCGGCTGAAGCCATCAGCAATGGCGACCACCAGGCTTTCCTGCATCGCCATCACATAGGTGAGGTCGGGATGATCCTTCAGGGCGTGCATGATCGGCAGTTCGGTGGTGCCGGGATTGCCGAATAGATGCGTGATGCCCTCGTCCTTGAGCAGTGCCAGGAACGCCGAGCGCCCGGTGATACGATTCATGAAAACCCTCCCCCTTCCCGCGGCCGTTACCGTCGGGGTTTTTGCATCATGGCCGATCCGGAATGACGGAGGCAATGGAGCGCGGTCATGGCTGCCCTGCGTCGCCAGACTCGACATCACGCGCCCGCCGTTCCAGCTCAGAACATCCCCTCGGGCTCAACGCGCTTCTTCTTTTTCGAACGCTGCCAGACCACGCCGGGAAACCCCTTCAGCGGCACCAGCGGCTCGCCGGTGTAAGCCCACTCCTGCAATTCTTCGATCGCGATATGGTAGAGCGGCTGCCGGCCGGTGCGGCCCGAGAACAGCGCGCGCGGGATGTTGACCATATGCGGCGAGCGCGCGCGCTCGTAAAACAGCGGCGTGCCGCAGTTCGTGCAGAAGCCGCGCACGGTCTTGGTCGCCTGGTCCTCGAAGCGCGCGATGGTCGCCTTGCCCTTGGTCACCCGAAAGCGCTTGCGCCAGCTGCCGACATAGGTCGCATAGGCCGCGCCATGCGCGCGCCGGGATGCCGCCGAATGATCATGCCAGGCCCAGCGCGCCGGCGTGTCGATTTCGAAGGCCACCTTGCCGCACAGGCATTGGCCGGCGGCGATTCCGACTGGTTTAGCCTCTTTCGCCATTCGCGCCTTCCCCTCCACCGTCATTGCGAGGAGCGAAAGCGACGAAGCAATCCATTCTTGCTTTGTGGCGCGATGGATTGCTTCGCTTCGCTCGCAATGACGTTAGGCCTTCTCCAGTTCCCCATACACCGGATAATCCGTGTAGCCCGCGGCCTCGCCGCCGTAGAAGGTGGCGCGGTTGTAGGGCGTCAGCGGCAACCCTTCGCGCAGGCGGCGCGGCAAATCGGGGTTCGAAATGAAGATGCGGCCGAACGCGACGGCGTCGGCATGGCCGGCTGATATCGCCGCATCCGCTGTCTCGCCGGTGAAGCCGCCGGCCGCGATCAGGATGCCCTTCCAGATCGGACGGAACAGCATCATCGCGGAGGGCACGTTCTGCCAATTGACCTCGGCGCGGCCCGCACCGCTCGAGCGCGGCTCGATGAAATGCAGATAGGCGAGCCCGAGCGGATTGAGCGACTGGACGACATGGGTATAGAGCGGCATCGGGTCCGGCTCGCCGGAATCATTGGCGATGCCATAGGGCGACAGCCGCACGCCGACCCGGTTCGCGCCCCAGACCTCGACCGCGGCTTGCGTGATCTCCAGCAGCAGCCGCGCGCGGTTCTCGATCGATCCGCCATACTGGTCGGTGCGCAGATTGCTGCACGACTGCAGGAATTGCTCGAGCAGATAGCCGTTGGCGCCGTGGATCTCGACGCCGTCGAAGCCGGCCGCCTTGGCGTTGGCGGCGGCCTGCCGGAAGGCCTCGACCACGCCGGCGACTTCGGAGGTCTCCAGCGCCCGCGGCGTCTCATAGGTCGTGACCTTGCCGTCCGCCGTCATGGTCTTCAGGTCAGGCGAGATCGGCACCGCCGAAGGCGCCACCGGCAGCACGCCGCCGGGCTGGAACGAGGAATGCGAGACACGGCCGACATGCCAGAGCTGCAGGAAGATCACGCCACCCTTGGCGTGGACGGCATCGACGACTTCGCGCCATCCCTTGATCTGCGCGTCCGAATAGATGCCGGGCACGCCGGGGCTTCCGAACGCGGTCGCCGCCACCGGCGAGGCCTCGGCGACGATCAGTCCGCCGGCCGTCGCGCGCTGCGCGTAATATTCCACATTCAGCGGCCGCGGCGCCAGCGAGGGCTTTTCCGCCCGCATCCGCGTCAGCGGCGCCATCACGACGCGATGCTGGAGTTGGTAAGGTCCGATCTCGAGCGGTGAAAACAACGACGGAAATTTCATGTTGGCCCCGGATGATGCTGTCGATAGGGCTATGTAGCCGGTTAGCCCCGATCGCAAAAGGCCGGGCGAGGGAGATCGCGACGGTTGAAGACCTCCCATGCGGTTTCGTGCATGGTGGGCCCGCCGCATCGCCATAACTCGTCGCATGCCATCGCCACCTCAGGAGAATGCACGTGCTCCACCCCGCCATATCCCCCAATAATGTCGCCGTGATCACGGGCGGCGCGTCCGGCATCGGCCTTTCCGCCGCGATGCGCTTTGCCGGCATCGGCATGAAAGTCTGCATCGCCGATCTCGGCGGCGACCGGCTCGCGGCGGCGGAAAAGAAACTGGCATCGGCCGCCCGAGGCGGCGCCGCCGACATCATGGCTGTCGCGGTCGATGTCAGCCGCATCGAGCAAGTGTCGGAACTGGAAAGCACGGTGCGCAGGCGGTTCGGCGGCGCCGATATCCTGATGAACAATGCCGGCATCCAGCCGGGCAGCACCATGTTCGGGCCGCTGGAAAACTGGCAGCGCATTCTCGGCGTCAATTTGTGGGGCGTGATCCACGGCTCGCAAGCCTTCGCACCCCACATGATCGAGCGCGGACGGCCGGGCCTCATCATCAACACCGGCTCGAAACAGGGCATCACGACCCCTCCCGGCGATCCCGCCTACAACGTCTCCAAGTCCGGCGTGAAAGCCTTCACCGAGGCGCTGCAGCACGAATTGCGAAATACGGCGGACTGCAGGGTCAGTGCACATCTGTTTATCCCCGGCCACGTCTTCACCGCCCTCACCGCGCGCGGCCGCACCGAAAAACCTGCCGGCGCCTGGACGCCGGAGCAGACCGTCGACTTCATGATCGAGCGCGTGGCGACCGGCGATTTCTATATCCTGTGTCCTGATAACGACGTGCCGCGCAGTCTCGACGAGCGGCGCATTCTCTGGGCCGCCGGCGACGTCGTCGAAAACCGCCCCGCGCTGTCGCGCTGGCATCCGGACTATGCGGAGGCGTTCGCGGCGTTTGTGAAGGGGACTTGAGGTTGTCATTGCCAGGCGATGCTAATCCAAGACCATCATGCCCCGCCAACCGGTCCGGCCCTCGGCCGGCCGGATGACAGGCTCCGGCGGGATCCAGTACGCCGCGGCCTATCGATTTAATCACTGGCGTCTCTGGGATACTGTCATCACCCGCTTTCGCGGGTGATGACAGGCGAAGGATGTGGCGTGCATTCGCACACAAACGCAGTTTCGCGATGGTTTTACGGCTTACTCCGCGCTCTCCTCGGCGACCGGGCTTTCTTGCCACCGTCATCCCTGAGAAGCTTGCTTCTCAGCGTCCACGAACAAGGTCGCGGTGCCTCGCCGGCGCCAATTCGCTTTCCCATTTCATGACACTGAAACGCCGAAGGGAAAATTCATGGGCAGCGTTCCACAAACTCGGCACACGTGCGCCGCACCAGCGCCGCTATTGCGGCGCGATATTTGAAAGTTGCCGTTTGACAATCATGCACGCCGGCGCACTGATAGCGGCATTCCCCCGACAGCGGGTGACCACCCGTTAGAAATGGGGGCATCAAAGGGAGGCATCCATGAAGCTTCGTTTTATGACGACGGTGGCTTTATTGTCACTGGCCGCCTGGCCGGCCGCTGCGCAGCCTGCGCAGCCCGCGCCGAGCGCGCTGGAAACGCTCGGCGCCATGCATCAGACCGGCAGCACGGCCGATTGGCCCGAAATCCCGCAGACCGGTGCGAAAGCCGATCAGGTCAAACAGAATCTCACCAAGATAAAGCTGCCGCCGGGTTTCCACATCTCTCTCTACGCGCTGGTGCCGGACGCCCGCCACATCGCGGTCGGCCCGCAGGGGGTCGCGACCTTCGTGGGCACGCGCAAATCGAAGGTCTGGGTGGTGACCGACCGTGGACGCGGCGGCGTGGGAGACGAGGTGAAGGAGTTCGCGCCGACGCTGCCGAAGAAAATCCCCAACGGCGCCTGCTTCTCGAAGGACGGCTTCCTCTACATCGCCGAGCAGAATCGGGTGCTGGAATATGCGGCGGCCGAGTTCTTCTATGAAAGTAATGACGTCGTCGCCGGCGCCGTCGTCCCGGAAGGCGAGCTGATTCCGAAGGCAGACGAGAGCTACAATCATACGGCGCGAACCTGCCGGATCGGGCCGGACAACAAGCTCTATATCCAGCTGGGTCAGCCCTACAACGTGCCGACGAAAGAGAAAAATGATGCCTACCGCAAGCTCGGCATCGGCGGCATCATCCGCATGGACCGCGACGGCAAGAATCGCGAAGTCTACGCGATCGGGCTGCGCAACCCCGTCGGCATGGACTTCAATCCGAAGGACAAGTCGCTCTGGACCAACGACAACCAGGTCGACGGCATGGGCGACGATATTCCCGCCGGCGAGATGAACCGCATCACCGCCGTGGGCCAGGATTTCGGCTTCCCGTGGTACGGCGGCGGTCGCACGCGCACCAACGAATACAAGACCGATACCCCGCCGGCCAACGTGATTTTCCCCGAAGTGGAACAAGTCGCGCACGCGGCGGACCTCGGCCTCATGTTCTACACCGGCACCATGTTTCCGAAGAAATACCAGGGCGCGATCTTCTCGACACAACACGGCTCGTGGAATCGAACCGTGCCGGTCGGCGCTCGGCTGATGGTGACCTTTCTCAAGGAGGATGGCCACGTCGCAGGCAAGTCCGAGCCGTTCGCCGAAGGGTGGAACGACAAAGGCTATTACCTCGGCCGTCCGGTCGACGTGGCGCAGTTGCACGACGGCTCGCTGATCGTCTCGGACGATCTGGTCGGCGCGCTCTATCGCATCTGGTACGACGGCAAGTAAACTGAGCCGGTTGATGGCCCCCCACACATGGGGGCCATCAGCTTCCTTCGTCCAGGCTCAATGAGGATTCATGGTGATTCCTGCGCATCCCCGGGTGGCGCGGCTCGTCGTCTGCCTGTTGGCATCGGCCTGCCTTCTCGCAGCCAGCGGCAACCCGTGCCGTGCCGGCGACGTCAAAGCCGGCCGCGCCAAGGCGCTGATCTGCCAGGCCTGTCATGGCCTCGATGGCCTCTCCAAGACCCCCGACGCGCCGAACATCGCCGGCCAGACCGAACCCTATTTGATCACGCAGCTGCAGGCGTTCAAATCCGGCGGGCGCAAGAACGACGCGATGTCGGTGGTCGTACCGTCGCTGTCGGACAAGGACATCGAGGATCTCGCCGCCTATTTTTCCGCGATCGAGATCAGCATCGGAAAACTGCCGGGCCAATAGCCGGCATCCGGATTTCGCCGGGCGTTTTCGGCGTCTGCAAAGGGCAGTGCGCTATCGCTCTCAGCGTCGTCCTTGCGAACGCAGGGAGGCGACGGTTATGCGAAAGGTGTCTGCCTCCATGGCAAAACGATAGGCCGCGGCGCATGGGTCCCAGCGTTCGCAGGGACGATGATGCAGGGTGGCATTCCGCGCGCCGCAAAAACAGCGCAGCATTGCTCACAGCGTCTCTTGCTTGTGCCCGCATTGCTTGCAGGCGAATTTGACGCGGGTGGCGCCCTTTTCCGCCGAGATGCGGTTCGGCGCGCCGCATTTGCCGCACGTGGTCTCGATGCGGGTGTTGCCCTGCTTCACGACCAGCGTCTTGCGCGCCATGGTTTCGCGGATCAGGCGCTCGGCCTCCTCGCGCATCGCTTGCTTGTCCATCCGCTTCCGCCTGTCATGACTACCGAAGCAGCCTTATAACAGCGCACTTTGCCAGCGTAAGCCAGAAATGTCGCCTTCGCCGCCGATTCAAGCGGCCCTGTGTTGCTGCTTCAGCATGCCGGCAAAGGTATTCGCGAAGGTGTGAACATCGCCCGGCCATCTTGCCGAGACGTAATTGCGATCCCGGACGACAAAGGCCGGCGTCGCATTGTCGTTTGAATCGCGCTGCAGGCCCGACGTCTTCCGGCGAAAGTGCGGATCGGTGCGGGGCACGTCGCGGAAATCCTCCGGGCGCGCCAGCGCGCGCGTGACTTCCTGCTGCACCGACATAAAGCCCTTCGGCTGCCCGCTTTGCTCCAGATAGGTCCGGTAGTAATCGGGATCCCAGAACCGCGTAATGCGTCCGACCGACCAGGCGCTGTTCTCGAACGCCCAGGTCAGAGCGGTGGTCTGATATCCCCGGAGAACCGAGTGCCCGGTCCGCTTCGAGCGACTGCGCGCCGCCAGCAACACGCCGTGGCAGATCGCCGCCACCGGCTTTTCCTCATCGAAGAAATGGGCGACAATATCATGCAGAATTTCGCTTTCGAGGTAATCGCGCATGCCTCGCGCGCGATGCCCACCGGGTAACAGCAGCCCGTCGTAATTTGCGGGATCGACGGCATCCCAACGCTGCGGCGCCAGATAGTTTTGGTCCGCGATCATTTCGGCGTAGGCCTCGCGCGCGTCGCGGTTGGCGCGCATCAGAAGCCCGATCAGGGGAAGATTCCGCAACAGCGGAATGGCGCCCCAGGGATCGAGCCCCCTCCCCGTCAGCATCATGTCGTCGGCGACAGCGGGCCGTCCGTCCGGCGTCGCAAAATGGACCGCGTGTCCGGCGCTCGCGAGCACCCGCCAGCTCACCGCAGCTTCGCTCGGATCGAAATCCCGCGCCGGCAACAGGACAAGAACGCGCGCCATCAACCCGTCTCCGCACCAGCGGCAAGCGGCGGGCAAGCTGTGCCCGCCGCTTGCCGCTACGTCATTGCGAGGAGCGTAGCGACGAAGCAATCCAGTTTGCCTATGTGAAGGCTGGATTGCTTCGCGGAGCCTGTCATCGGGCGGCGCTTCGCGCCGACCCGTTGGCTCGCAATGACGGCCTCAACACCGTCCGCCAGCCCCTCACACCGTCAACACCGTCGATCCCGTGGTCTTGCGGGCGGCGAGGTCGGCATGGGCCCTGGCCGCGTCCTTCAGCGGGTAGGTCTGGTGCACCTCGATCTTGACCGCGCCCGATTTCACCACGTCGAACAGCTCGTTCGCCATCGCGACCAGGTTTTCGCGCTTGGCGGCGTAGGTGGCAAGCGTCGGGCGGGTGACGAAGAGCGAACCCTTCGCGGCGAGGATGCCGAGGTTGAGCGGCTCGACGCTGCCGGAGGACTGCCCGAACAGGGCGGCGACGCCGAGCGGCGCCAGGCAGTCGAGCGATTTCAAAAACGTGTCCTTGCCGACGGAGTCGTACACCACAGGCACCTTCTTGCCGCCGGTGATCTCGTCGACGCGTTTGACGAAATCCTCGCGGGTGTAGACGATGGTGTGGGCGCAGCCATGGGCCTTGGCGAGCTTGGCCTTTTCATCGCTGCCGACGGTGCCGATCACGGTGGCGCCGAGGTGCTTGGCCCACTGGCTGAGGATCAGGCCGACGCCGCCGGCCGCGGCATGCAGCAGGATGGTGTCGCCGGCCTTCACCCGATAGGTCTGGCGGATCAGATATTGCGTGGTCAGTCCCTTCAGCATCATGGCGGCGGCGGTCTTGTCGTCGATGCCGTCGGGCAGCTTCAGCAGCCGATCGGCCGGGATCAGCCGCGCCTCGGCATAGGCGCCGATCGGCGCGGCGCCATAGGCGACGCGGTCGCCGGGTTTCAGATCGGTGACGCCGGCGCCGACCTCCTCGACCACGCCGGCCGCCTCGCCGCCGAGGCCGCTCGGCAGCTGCGCCGGATAGAGGCCGGAGCGGATATAGATGTCGACGAAGTTGAGGCCCACCGCGGTGTGACGGATGCGCGCCTCGCCGGGACCGGGCTTGCCGACCTGGACTTCCTCCCAGGCCAGAACTTCGGGACCGCCGGTTTTGTGGAAGCGGATGGCGTGCGTCATGGAGTTACTCCTTGGGGTGGGATGATGCGCCGAAGACGACAGGACGGTCCGTTGCGGACAGCCTGCAAAGCGCGCGAATGGTTGTCTTGATGGTGTTGCGGTGTTCGGTTTCCGCCCACGGCGGCGGCACGGATGGCGCAGTCGATCCGCATGGCCGCCATGGGCATTCCCTGGGTTTCGTTCTTGGCGGCCTTCGATGCCGCGGCGCAAATCTGCCGCCGACGGGCGGCAAGCGCAAGGGCGGAGCGGGCCAACCGGCCGGGTAGCGGGCCTGCATCGGCCTTGCGGAGAGGCCCCAAACCGCCAATACTCGGCATCAAAGTTGGCGTTCCGGGGCAACCGGACCACGAACCAACAATGCGAAGGGGAGGATGATCATGACGCAGCAGAGCGGGAGCAGTTTTTCCACCAGCCGGCGCGGATTTCTGGGCAGTACGGGCCTGGCGGCCATGGGAGCGATCCTTGGCGGCAGCCTGCCGATATCCGGCGACGGCGGCGGCATTCCGGCCGCCCACGCGCAAGGCGCGGCCGCGCCCGCCGCGCCGAAAGGGCCGCAATATCTGAAATTCCCCGGCAAGAGCGACAAGCTCGTCGTGCTCGGCGAAAAGCCGCTGGTCGCCGAGACGCCGGAAAGCTTGCTCGACGACGACACCACGCCGATCGACAAATTCTATATCCGCAACAACGGGCAGATCCCCGAAGAGACGAAGAATCCCGACGCCTGGAAGATCACCATCGACGGCGAGGTCAACAACAAGCTCGAGATCACGCTCGGGGAACTGAAATCGAAATACAAGGCAGTGACGCGGCGCATGGTGCTGGAATGCGGCGGCAACGGCCGCGCCGGCTTCTCGCCGCCGGCGCGCGGCAACCAGTGGACCAATGGCGGCGCGGGCTGCGCGGAATGGACCGGCGTGCCGCTGGCCGAGGTGCTGAAGGCCGCAGGCCTGAAGAAGACCGCGACATATACCGCGCATTATGCCGCCGACCTGCATCTGTCGGGCGACGCCAAAAAGCCGAGCCTGTCGCGCGGCGTGCGCATCGAGAAGGCGATGGACTCTCACACCATGATCGTGTGGGCCATGAACGGCCAGCCGCTGCCCAACATCCATGGCGGGCCGGTGCGGCTGATCGTGCCGGGCTGGGCGGGCTCCGCGTCGCAAAAATGGCTGACGCGCATCACCATCCGCGACAAGGAGCATGACGGCCCCGGCATGACCGAATTCTCCTATCGCGTCGCCATCAAGCCGATGGTGCCCGGCGACAAGGCCGATCCGAAGAACTTCCGCATCCTGGAATCGATGCCGGTGCGCTCGATCATCACCAATCCGGCCAACGGCGCCAAGTTCGCGGCCGGAACCAAGGAACTGAAACTGCGCGGCGCGTCGTGGGCCGGCGATCTCACTGTCAAGCAGATCGACGTCTCGACCGATTTCGGCGCCAGCTGGCAGCGCGCCAAGCTGGAAAAGCCGAAGAACAAATACGACTGGCAGCGTTGGACCGCGACCGTGAAGCTGCCCTCCGACGGCTATTTCGAGATCTGGACGCGCGCCACCGATTCCAAGGGCGCGATGCAGCCGCACCAGGCCGGCTTCTGGAATCCGCAAGGCTACGGCGGCAACGCCATGCACCGCATCGCGGTGCTGGTGGGCTGATGCTGCGATTCGTAATGGCGGCGATGGCGGGCCTGCTGTGGATGGCGCCCGCGACAGCGCAATCGACCTTCACGCCGCGCGACGAGAGTCCGGAGGAGTTTGCCGAAGGCAGCGGCCGCGACCAGACCTTCTACACCTGCACCGCCTGCCACGGCTTCAAGCTGGTGGCGCAGCAGGGCATGACGCGGGCGCAGTGGGACGATTCGATCAGCCTGATGATCCGCCGCCACAACATGCCCGCGCTCGACGACAAGGACCGCGACGCGGTGCTGGGCTATCTGGAGGCGGCCTATCCGCCGCGCGCACCGGCCGCAGGCCGCGGCGGCTGGCAGAACCCGTTCGCGAAGTAAGAGGGGGCCGGCGGAGCCGACCCCCTTTCCGGGTCCGATTGAATCAGAACTCTGGTCATCTTTTCTTGACGCGTTTTCTTCACGCGAACCGGCGCCCACTTCGCTCGAAAACGCTACCGTTTCTTGACGCGTTTTCTTCACGCGAACCGGCGCCCACCCCGCATCAAGTGCGGGGCAGGCTTTCGCTCGAAAACGCTTTTTGGATTCTATTTCTTCTTGCCGTCGGCGTCGTACTGCTTGAGGAAGGCGATCAGGTCGCTGGTCTTCTGCTCGTCCTTCAGGCCGGCATAGACCATCTTGGTGCCCGGGACTTTCGCCTTGGGGTCCTTGATGTATTCGCGGAAGGTGGCCTCATCCCAGGTGATCCCGGAGTCCTTGTTGGCGGCTGAATAGGAATAGCCGGCGACGCTGCCCGCCTTGCGGCCGATGATGCCGTTGAGGACCGGCCCGACGACGTTCTTTGCGGTCTCGCCGACCTGGTGGCAGGCCTTGCACACGGCAAAGACCTTCTCGCCGGCAGCGGCGTCCTGCGCGCTGGCTTCGCCGGCGCCGGCGACCGCCAAAAGTGCAACGAAAACAACTCCTCGCATCCTGTTCTCCTGTTTGAGTGGCCCTTCGGACCGGGAAATCCTTGGCTGATCAGGGCCACGCGGTCGATCCGACTTTCGGATTGCCGGCAGACCGGCATCCCTCGGGCACCACATACCATCAAAGTGCCGCCCGCGTCGATCATGCGGGCCTGATCCCGCGGCGGCTAGCCGGATTGTCGCGCGCTTGATCCGTCAGTTCGCCGCGCGCGGGTTCGCCCGGCGGACTGATCGGCCCGGGCAAGTCGGGTGGCTTAACGAAATGACTTAATGGGCCCGCGGCGCTTCGCCGGCGGTACGGACCAGCCGGTCTGCCTTCTTGAGAACGTAAGTGTTCTCGGGCTGCTCCCTGGCCAGGAAGGTGATGGCGACGAAGGCCGCGCAGAACATCAGGCCGACCAGCATGATGCGGCGGTGGGTGTGCTTATCGGCGTTGTGCATGGAAGCGGACATGGAACCATCCATACAATGCCACGCACCCGCCGCAATCGAAGTTCCGATTTAACCTAACTCATGAAGGTTATCGGACCCCGCAACTTTCCGAAAATTGTCGTCAATGTAGCGGTTTGCGCCCGTGAAGCGTAAATATGCCCGCGCGGAGGAAGCCACGTTTGAACGGACAGGCCGGGTCATGACAAGCGGAGGGCCGCAGGATACAGCCCACCCGAAGCGGCGTTCGCCGAAGGCGAAGCATCCGCTGGATTCCGCCTTCGACTTCGTCAACGGCGCGGTCGGCTATCGCTTCCGGTCCGGCGCTTCCCGCCGCGACGCGCTGGCGCGGGCCGCCGGATTCGGCAAAGGCGCCGTGCCGACCATCATCGACGCCACCGCCGGACTCGGCCGCGACGCTTTTCTGCTCGCCACCCTGGGCGCGCAGGTCACCCTGCTGGAGCGCTCGCCGGAAGTCCACGGCCTCTTGCGCGACGCGCTGGCGCGGGCGGCCGCGAAGAGCCCCGAACTCGCCGCGGTGGTGGCGCGGATGACGTTGATGCAGGGCGATGCCCGCGATCTATTGCCAGGCCTGCGGGCGGACACGGTGATCGTCGATCCCATGCATCCGCCGCGCACCAATTCGGCTGTTGTGAAACAGCAGATGCGGCTGCTGCGCGAAATGGTCGGCGCCGACCCCGACGCGCTGGAACTGATGCAGGCGGCCTTGGCCGCCGACTGCAGGCGCGTGGTGCTGAAATGGCCGCAGCGCGCAGCGCCGCTGCAGGGGCTGCGCAAGCCGTCGCATTCCATCGCCGGCAAGACGGTACGCTATGACGTGTTCATGATGATGGGGCGGTAGGATACCAACACCGTCATTGCGAGCCAACGGGTCGCGCGAACGCGCGCCCGATGACAGGCTCCGCGAAGCAATCCAGCTTTCGCGCAACCTGCGCTATGGATTGCTTCGCTACGCTCGCAATGACGATCTCAAGACCCGCTCTTCTCCCTATCGAGCGCCTTCTCGTAATAGATCTGGGTCGGCAGGAAGCCGACACGCGTCAGCACCGACTTCATGCGCTCGTTGTCGGCGCGGGTGCGGAACACCACCTTGTCCAGTCCCTGTTTGCGGCAATGGTCGAACACCGCGTTGACCAGCGCCGATACCACGCCGCCGCCGCGCTGCGACGGCGCGACATAGATGCTGTGGAAGTCGGCGTATCTTTCCTTGGTGATGAAGTTCTGCCGCTGGCTGACATTGGCCCAGCCGACCAGTTCGCCCCCGCTGTCGGCGACGAAGGTGGCGGCGTCCTTGTTGGCCATCAACTGCTTCAGCTTCTTGACGTAGAAGCGGGTGTCGGTGATCGGATCGTCGGGAAACGAGATCTTGGCGATCTCGCCCTCGAACACGGCCACCGTTTCGAGATCCTTTTCCTCGAGCGGACGCAGGCGGAAGTTTGGTTTGTCAGACATTGGTCCTATCCATGCAATTCATATCCATTGGCGCGCCGGCGCCGAACTCAACCGGCAGTGGACGCGCCGTTCATGACGGCCGGCCCGACTGCCGGCGGAACACGTGCCCGCCGCAGTGGCTGCATCCCCTCGCCTTCGCCTCATCGATGGTGGCGGGTATGCCGTCCTGTCCGAGCACGATCTCCTTGCCGCAGCCGGCGCAGGCATAGACGCGCTGGCGCGGATTGACCTCGGCGGTATATAGCGCGCCGCTGAAGTCCGGCAACTCGGCCGCCGCCTCGCCGGCGTGCACGAGTTCGATCAGCTGGCCGAGATTGCCGAGCACGCTCGCGCCAGCATAGCGGTTGAAGTTCGGCCACACCGCCCGCACCGCGAGGCCGAGCTCGACGAACACTTTCTGCAAGTCCAGCGTCTGCGACGGCGGCCAGTGCGCGAACGAGAAGAAGCAATGGCCGTCGGCCTGCGCCGTCAGCGCCTCGCAGCCGCGGGCGAGAAACAGCCGCGCGCCTTCCAGCGTATAGGGCGGGTCGGTCTCGATCGCGTCGAATGAACGCCGCAAGGCGGCCGGCAACGGCCGGCGCAGATCGTGATGCACGGTCTCAATCGCCAGTCCTTCGCGCGCGGCGGCATCGCGCAGAAATGCCAGCCGCCGCTCGTCGGCGTCGATCACGGTAACGCCGCGGGTCAGATCGGCTTTGGTCAGGTCGTTTTGGCGCAGCGCGCGGCCGAGCAGGCCGATCGCGATCGAGACCGAATCGTCGTCGCCGAGCAGCAGCACGCGTTTGCCTTCGAGCGCGCCATTCTGCAGCATCAACAGCGCCCGGCGCATCGCGGTGTCGGGGCTGCAGGGCGCCTGGTCCAGCGTCACGTCGACCGACGGCGCATGCGTGATGATTTCCGCCAGCCGCGCGACCTCGTCCTGCAGCGAATCCGGAATGACGATGCCATGTCCCGCACATGTGGGGCAGGTGACGTCAATCTGCGTGCGCATGCCGAGATCGCGCTCGACCAGTTCGCGTCCGTCGCCGGTCAGCGTCAGCCCGTGCCGGCGTTCGAGCAGCCCGGCCTTTTCCAGCTCGCGGCGCACGGCGGTGGCGACCGGCAGCGGCAACCGTGCCTCGCGTGCCGCGTCCTGCAGGCGCAGCGGGCCTCCGCGGTAGACCGCGCGCAGCATTGCCGAGACGCCGGACGGTCCCTCACGCAGGCGCGTGGCCTGCGCTATCAGGTCCAGAATCGACGTCGCGGCCATCACTCTTGATCTCGCTGCCAATTCGGCTAACTAGCACACACCCGTATTAAATGCGAGTTGGGCCAGGCATTCGGATCCGGTCCGGACCGAAGGAGCGCTTCGATGCTGATGACCCATATTCTCGCGGAGCTGTACGAGTGCCCTGACGTCATCCACGACGCGCAGGCGCTCGCGGAAGCCGCCAAGAGCGCGGCGCAGTCGGTCGGCGCCACCATCGTCGGCGAATACGAAGTGCGCTACGTCCCGCACGGCCTCACCATCGCGATCTTTCTCGGCGAGTCCCACATCGTGCTGACGACATGGCCGGAGTATCGTTTGCTGCTGGTCGATATCCTCCTGTGCAATCCGCAGATGGACCCGCGCAAAGTCGTCGACCAGATCCAGGCGCAGATCTGCCCGGACGGACAGATGGCCGTGCATGAGATGCCCCGCCGGATCGCCGCGCAGCCCTAGAGACGATGGGAGACACCGCATAGCCGCGCCGCATTGCCGCGGCGGTCTCCGTCCGCGGCCCGTGTGGCGAATGGAACCAGCCTGCCCGATTTCGGCCCGGCCGCGCCGCCATATCGACACCGTCCCGGCGAACTGCGGTCAAACGTCCGGACGACCGTAGGCCTCGTAAAAGCCAACGGGGAAATCATATGGCCTTTGAGATCGTCGCGGAACGGGACAGCGAAACCGTGAGAATGAAGAGAAACAGTTCGCTGATAGCGATTGCGAAGGCGCGGGTGTGGGCCAGCGAAGGATGGAACGTCACCATCGTCGTCATGGATGAAGATGCTGCGGTGACCACTGAGGAATGCGGCCAGTCGCTGGTTCTGGCTTCTGCACCGTCCCGGCAGGCCGTCGGCAGCCTGGCTTCTTGAACTTGAGAGCCGGACCGGAAAACCATCCTAAATCATTGATTTAAGATGGTGGGCGCGACAGGGATCGAACCTGTGACCCCCTCGATGTCAACGAGGTGCTCTCCCGCTGAGCTACGCGCCCCTCTTTAAGAGGTGGTCTTTACGGGTGAGGTCCGTATATCGGCTCCAAAGCGGGCAGGCAAGCAGGCTTCCGCCGGATAAAGCGGCCGAATCAGGCCGCCAGCATCTTGTTCACTTCGCTGACCAATTCGCGCAGGTGGACCGGCTTCGACAGCACCTTTGCATTTTTCGGCGCTTCCGAATCCGAATTGAGCGCCACGGCGGCAAAGCCGGTGATGAACATGATCTTGATGTCGGGATCGAGTTCCGAGGCCCGGCGCGCCAGCTCGATGCCGTCCATCTCGGGCATCACGATATCGGTGAGCAGCATCTCGAACGGCTCCTCGCGCAGCCGTTGATAGGCGGACAGGCCGTTGTCGTGCGGCGAGACCTGAAAACCGGCGTTTTCCAGCGCCTTGACCAGGAAGCGGCGCATGTCGTTGTCGTCTTCGGCGAGGAGGATCTTGTGCATGGCGGGGTCGTCGAATCCGAATTGGAGGACAGTGCGTCCACTAAGCCCGACAGACGGTAAATTTCGGGTGAAAGGGGACGGCGCGCGGCGGCTGGTTAGCGGCACTATTTCTGTACCGGAAAGCGTCGCAAGGCAATGAAGCCGGGCATTTTTCGGCCGTTAAGATACGTTCCAGATGGTTTCGAACTTTTTTCGCTTGGCAGAATGGTCGTGATTACCGACAATGCATTCCCATAAAACCTCCGTTTTTCTGGCGGAATCGACGCCTCCAGAGCCGCGGAACGCAGGGACGGCGCCCGAGATGCCCCAGCTTGATGGCGAACTGTCGCCACCGTTCGAGATTGTGGAGCCGGCCGAGTGGCGGGCGCCGATCATCTTCAACTCCCCGCACTCCGGCTCGGTCTATCCGCACGAATTCCTCGACGCCGCGCGGATCGATCTCACCGCGCTGCGCCGTTCCGAAGATTCCTTCATGGACGAGCTGATCGCCGATTTGAGCGATCGCGGTTTTCCGACCGTTCGGGTCAACTTTCCCCGCTCCTATGTCGACGTCAACCGCGAGCCCTACGAGCTCGATCCCCGGATGTTTGCAGGACGGCTGCCGAGCTTCGCCAATACACGGTCGATGCGGGTGGCCGGCGGTCTCGGCACCATCCCGCGCGTGGTCGGCGACGGCCAGGAAATCTATCGCCAGCGGCTTTTGGTCGATGACGCGCTGGCGCGGATCGAGGCGCTGTACAAACCCTATCACCGCGCGCTGCGTCGGTTGATCAACAAGGCGCATCAGGCATTCGGCACTGTCATCGTGGTGGATTGCCATTCGATGCCCTCGATCGGCATCTCGCGCGACGAGCCGCGGCGGCCGGACATGGTGATCGGCGACCGCTATGGCACCAGTTGCGCGGCCGTGCTGCCTGACATGGTCGAGGAAACCATGACTCAGCTCGGCTATTCGGTCGGGCGCAACAAGCCCTATGCCGGCGGCTTCATCACCGAGCACTACGGCAATCCGGCAAGCGGACTGCACACCATCCAGCTCGAGCTCAACCGGGCGATCTACATGGACGAGCGGCGGCGCGAACGCAGTGCGAGATTCGCCCAGGTGACCGCGGATTTCGCCGCCTTGGCCGACGCGCTGGCCGCGGTGCCGCTCGGTGATCTCGGGCCATTCCAGGCTGCGGCGGAGTAGGATCTCCCCTCCAGTCATTCCCAGATGCGCCATTTGGCGCATCTGTGGTTCGCCCGCTTCGCGCGCGCCCCGGAATGACGATGTTGAGAGGATACGGGCAAGAAAAAAGGGCCGCTTGAATGAACAAGCGGCCCAAGTCTAGGGAGGAAACGCCCAAGGAGGGCAGCGATAGCGCGAGGCGCTACCGCACCGCAACAATATGCGACCGCGCTGCACAAAGCGCAAGGGCTTTTGAGCTATTTGCAATGCAAAATTCACATTGCTGGGCTGCAGATTGGGACGGCTGGATTTGGCCGTTTTCCACGTCATTTCAGGGGCTTCCTTCCTTCGGGAGCTGGCCTAAATCGGCATCGCCGGGCCGCGGCCGTTAACCTCTCAAATTCGTGATCGGCGCTGTCATCAGAAAGTACACCGCTTCGCGGCCCTGATTCGGCGCCTAACCGGCCCGGCTACCGGCTCCGCCGTCTGTATAATGTGTGCGCCACCGGTGCGCGGCTTGCCGGATTGGGCTAGGCAAGATCAGGAGATTTTCCGCCGCCCGCCCCCACTTTCAAGGAACCGCCGTGACGGTCATCGATTTCACCGCCTTCATCGGCCGCCTCGCGACCACGTCGGGCGAAACCATCCTGCCGTTCTTTCGGACCTCGCTCTCGGTCGACAACAAGAGCAATGCCCACGAATTCGATCCGGTGACCGAGGCCGACCGCGCCGCGGAAGCGCTGATGCGGCGGCTGATCAAGGCCAATTTTCCCCAGCACGGCATCGTCGGCGAGGAATTCGGCAACGAGCGCGAAGACGCCGATTATGTCTGGGTGCTGGATCCGATCGACGGCACCAAATCCTTCATTTCCGGCTTCCCACTGTGGGGCACCCTGATCGCGCTGCTGCACAAGGGCACGCCGGTGTTCGGGATGATGCACCAGCCCTTCATCCGCGAGCGCTTTTACGGCGACAGCGGCTCGGCAAATTATCAGGGGCCGCTGGGCGAACGGAAACTGGCGGTGCGGCGCTGCGCCTCGCTCGCCGAGGCGACCTCGTTTACCACCAGCCCGCTGTTGATGAACGCCGCCGACCGCGAAGTCTTCGGCCGCGTCGAACGGGCCGTGCGGCTGTCGCGCTATGGCGGCGACTGTTACTCCTACTGCATGCTCGCCGCAGGCCATCTCGACCTCGTCGTCGAGACCGAGTTGAAGCCCTATGATATCGCGGCCTTGATCCCGATCATCACCGGCGCCGGCGGCGTCGTTACCACCTGGGACGGCAAGCCCGCCCAGAACGGAGGCCGCATCATCGCCGCCGGCGACCCGCGGGTGCATGAGGCGGCGATGAAGCTGCTGAATAGCTAGGGCTCCTCCTCATTGCGAGGACTTGACAGTTTTCCCTACTGCGCCGCCTTGCGCAAATACTCCACCAATTGTTTTGCCGGGCGCGGCAGCGTCTTGAAACTGCGGGCGCAAATCGCAAGCTTGCGGTTGGCCCAGGGGTCGCGGATCCGGATCAGGCTGATCGGCATGGTTTGCGCGCAACGCCTGGCGGCGGATTCCGGCACCACGGCGATGCCGACCTCCGCCGCCACCATCTGGCAGATCGCGTCGAAATCGCGAAGCCGTGCCCGAAAGCGCAGGCGCAGACCGAGCCGCGCGGCGTGTCTTGCGATGTGGACCTGCAGCGCGGTCGAATTGGTCAGCCCGACGAAGTCACGCCCGGCAACTTCGGTGAAATCGATGCCGCGGCGGCCGGCAAGCTCGCCGCGTCGCGCAGCAACCAGCATCAGCCTGTCCTCGCAGAAGGCGAAGCGTTCGATGTGGTCCGGCAGCGCATGCTCGGCGGCGAAGCCGAGATCGGCGGCACCGCTGGCGATCGCCGCCGCGATGTCGGCGCTTTCGCGCTCCTCGATGTCGACGTTGATGTCGGGATGATCGCGCAGGAAGGCGGCCAGCGCCTTCGGCAGATGCTCCGACAGCACCGAGGTGTTGGCGAGCAGATGCACGCTCGCCCGGACGCCGCTGGCGTAAGCCGCTAGATCGCCGCGCATGGCCTCGACGTTGTGCAGGATCAACCTGCTATGATCGAGCAGGCTCTCGCCCGCCGCGGTCAATTCGACGCCGCGGCGAATACGCCGCAACAGCGCGACACCGAGCGCCTGCTCCAGCCCCTTGATCCGCGCGCTGGCGGAGGCCAGCGCCAGATTTGCGCGCATCGCGCCGCCGGTGATGCTACGCTCCTCGCTCACCGCAACGAACAGCTGGAGGTCGACCAGATCGAAACGCATGGGTGTTTCCTTGCAACGAGACCGGCATTGAGGTCGTCATTGCGAGCGAAGCGAAGCAATCCATCTATCCGAGCAAAGAAAAGAAAGCTGGATTGCTTCGTCGCTTCGCTCCTCGCAATGACGGCAAATAGATCCCAGCCTTCGCTACCGCCGAAGGCTGGCTCCGGAAGCTGCAGATTGTGCCGTCAGCTTCGATCGGTCAATGTGCCCTGATGTTCGAACCCCTGCTGCTTCTGATCGCCGCCGCCTTCCTGCTCGCCGGATTCGTCAAGGGCGTGATCGGGCTCGGCCTGCCGACGGTGTCGATGGGGCTGCTCGCGGTGACCATGCAGCCCTCGCACGCGCTGGCCATCGTCATCGTGCCGGCCATCATCACCAATATCTGGCAAACCTTCATCGGTCCCTATCTGCGCGACATCATCCGGCGGCTGTGGCCCTTGATGGTGGGCACCGTGATCGGCATCTGGCTGAACTCGGACATGCTGACCGGCCCCTATGCGCGCTACGGCACGGTCGTGCTCGGCGTACTGCTGGTGATCTACGCCATCATCAGCCTCAATAAATTCTCGTTCCGGGTCGCGCGCCGGGACGAAGGATGGATCGGCGGCATCGTCGGCGTCGTCACCGGGATCATTTCCGCCGCCACCGGCGTGCAGGTGATCCCGTCGATGCCGTTCATGCAGGCGATCGGCATGGAAAAGGACGAACTGGTGCAGGCGCTCGGGGTGTTCTTCACCGTCGCCACAGTGGCGCTCGCCTTCAACCTCACGACCGCCGGATTGCTGACCGCTGCGACCGCGCTGCCGGGCGCAGTGGCGATGGCGTCAGCCTTTGCCGGCATGTTCATCGGCCAGGCGGTGCGCTCGCGGATGCAGCCGGAAACCTTTCGGCGCTGGTTCCTGATCGCGATGATTTTGCTCGGGCTCTATCTCGCCAGCAGCACGCTCTACAATATCTACCGCGCCTGAAGCATCGCGATGCGGACGCCGAGATAGACGAACAGTCCACCCAGCGCGCGGTCGATCCACAGCATCGCCCGGCCGGACTGCTTGACGCGGCCGGCGGCTTTCGCGGCGAACGCAGCCACGCCGAGGCACCACAGCGTGCCGTTGAAGATGAAGATCAGGCCGAGAGCCACGAAGGCAAAGGCCTTGTGCGGCGCCTCCGCCGCCACGAATTGCGGCAGGAAGGCGAGAAAGAACAGCGCCACTTTCGGATTGAGCGCATTGGTCAGCGCGCCCTGCCAGAACACCTGGCGCAGCGGGATGATGGCGTCTGCGGGCGCCGCCTCCGCGGCTGGCGCGCCCAAACGCGACAGCAGCATCTTGACGCCGATGAAGCAGAGATAGGCGGCACCGGCCCATTTCACCGCGGTGAACGCGGCCGATGACGCCGCCAGCAGCGCCGACAGGCCGAGCGCCGCGGCGAACACATGCACGAGGCACCCGGTGCCGATACCGAGCGCCGCCGCCGCCCCGCCACGCCAACCCATCTGCACGCTGCGGCCGACGATATAGGCGGTGTCGGGTCCCGGCGTGATGTTGAGCAGGAGGCCGGAGAGGATGAAGAGCCAGAGTTCCTGGATGCCGAGCATGAGTTTCAAATTCTCGTTCGCAAGCCCGGCAAAGCGGTCACAGCAAAAGGCGGCGGCTATCAGCGCCGCATGCGTGCGATCGCGCCGGCAACGATCTGCATCGCTACCCCGATGACCCATCCGGCCATGATCATGATGGTCCAGAACATCCGCGGATTCTCGCGAAGCACGATCACGCCGACCGAGACGAAGGCCGTCAGCGCCGCGAGGAAGGTGCCGACGGCGCTGAGGAATTCCGCGGTATCGATCTTGCCGCCGGAGCCGTCCGCAGGCTCCTGATGCGGTTCATGAAACGGCAAAGGCGGCGTGTCGATCCCGAGATAGAACCCGATCGCGCCGGCAATCATCATGACGACCAGAAAGCCCTGGGTCGTGAGCGCGGCGATGCTGGAGCCGACATGGGCGGCGACAAACAGTCCGGCGGCAGCACCCGCCATCGCAAGCCCGGTGCGTTCCAGCACATGGGCATATTTTCGAACGCGGAATCGCATCGCCGTATCCCCCAGAGCGCCGAGACATCAGGCTAGGACATTTCCCGGCCCTGCAAAAGCCATTACGGCGCGCGCGAGACCAACTCTTGTTGATTCAGATCAACCTCCCGGCGCTACTTCGATGAGGACCGGCCCCCCCCGCATCGAGATCTGCGTCGCGTACCAGACGGCGAGGAACTTGGCCGCCATGGGAAATGAAAGACATGCGCCCGCCGGCGCGGGTGGCCGGCGGGCGATGTCGGACTGTTCGATCTCAGAACGCAATCAGCACTTGCGTGCGCCGCTGTTGCAATCCCGCTTCATGCGGTCGCCGTGCGGATCGGCGGAGGCCGGAGCCATCGCGGCGAATGCACCGGCGACCGAGGCAAGCAAGACCGTCAACAGGATGAAGCGCTTCATTTGTCTTTCCCTTGGTTGCATCCCCGGCCGCGAAGGGCGCGCGGGATGCTGGCGTTGGACAGCCTCCGGCCGATCCGGAAGCTGGTGACACGAGATGTCATGGCGAGCATGAGGGCGGCGGAATCCGGCGTCATCCTCCAAATTGATGAAGCCGCCGTGAGATCGGATCGAAAGCCGGGAAACTTACGACGTCGTCGGGCTCTCCGGCGCGCTGCGATCCAGCGTCACGTTCGCCAAAAGCGCTACCAGCTCGGCCTGGCGGGCGCAGCCGGTCTTCTGCAGCACCACGCGCAATTGCGAGCGGACGGTCGAGATGGCGACGCCGCCGGCGGACGCAATCTCCTCCAGCGTCTCGCCTAGGGCGAGGCCCCGGGCCACCCGCGCTTCGGACGGCGTCAGGTCGAACAGCGACCGCATCAGTTCGATGCGCGGCGCCAGCGGCATCGTCACCGGGGTCAGCACCAGCAGGACGTAACTGCCGGCGAAGATGTCGTGGGCGGAGCGCCGGATCGGAATCATGTGCACGACCAGCGCCGCGCGGTCGTCGGCATCGCGCAACGGAAACGAGCGCACGACCTGGTCCGGATCGCTGTCGAGCGCGGCAAGGCCGGCCCATAGCAGCTCGCTGGCGCGGCCGTCGGCCAGCGCGATGCGGTTGCGGGCGCGCCATTGCACATGGTCGCCGAGCCCCTCGATCAGGTGATTGGCCTCGATCACCGTGCCGCTCTCGTTGAGCAGCAGCGCCGGCAGCCCCATCGCGGTCAGCGCCTCCTTGGCGCCGGTGGCGCGCTGCAGCCCCAGCCGGGCCGTCACCAGCGCGCTGCGCGCCAGATGCGGGCGAAGCTCGTTCAAGGCATTGACCCGCTCCTTTTCGATCGGACCGCGGCTATACTCCCGCTCGATGCTGAAGACGACGCGATCCCCGGTCGGCATCTGCAGGCCGGTGCCGGCCGACCAGCCCAGCCCGCGCGGACGGAAGAAGTCGCGATAAATCGGATTGCTGTCGAGCTGATCGGCGGTCCAGAAATCATGCTCGACGAAGAAGCCGGGCTGCGACTGGCCGAACAGGCAAACCCGGCGGGTACAGCGCGGAAACCAGCCGTCCTCGACATAAGTGCGAAAGATCTCGCTGAGATTGGCCGACGCGGTCCAGTTCAAAACCCGGTCGCGGGCCGAAAACAACAGGCCGCCGCGCGAATCCGAAAGCGCAGCCAGTTCATCCAGCACGCCGGGCCAGAGGTCCGGCAAAACCGAGCATTCGTAGATCCGGTCGATCAGATCGGGTTTCATGGCAACGATGCCTTCATTACTTGAACAGCGGCGTGCCCGGCACGAAGGCGTCGAACGCGGCCCAGAACTGCGCGCGGTAGCGGTCCTGCTCCTGCAGGATCTCGTGCTTGGAGCCGGCGATCACAAGATGCGAGCCGGCGCGCAGGTGATAGGCGAACTCCTCGATCGCAGCCGTCGAGACGACGGTGTCGTTGGAGGCTGCGAGCATCAGGATCGGCTGTCGGATCTGTAGCGGATAGTCGGCGGCGCGGAAGCCGCCCATGGTCCTTATCGCGGTATCGGCCCAGGCCACCGTCGGCGCGGCCAGTCCGAGCGTCTGATCCTCCTCCAGGATCGCGGCGTTGCGCGCATAGCGCACGGGATCGCTGGTGAGGCGATTGTTGACGAAGGATTCGGTGCCGCTCAGCGCGTCGCTGCCGCCGGGAATGTAGCGGCCGCCCTGCCCGGTGAGCCGGAGGAACTTCAGGAGCGCGCGTGCCGGAAACGAGGTGGCATGGCCGGGCAGGTCGATCATCGGCGCCGACAGCACCATGCGGTCGAACCAGCGCTTTCCGGCATGCGCCACCCGCAGCATGACGGCGCCGCCCATCGAATGCGCCAGCGCGAAATAGGGCGGCGGGCAATCCGGCAGCACCACCTGCTGCACGAAGGTTTCGACGTCGACCTCGAAATCGGCGAAATCGCGCACATAGCCCTTGCGTGGATCGCGCAAGCGCCGCGACGAATGGCCCTGCCCGCGCCAGTCGATCATCGCCACCGCAAAGCCGCGCTCGCGCAGATCGCGCACGGTCTCGAAATATTTCTCGATCATCTCGCTGCGGCCGGTGAAGACGCAGACCGTGCCCTTGCGGCCCGCCGGCGGCGCCCAGCGCGCGAAGCGCAATTCCGCGCCGTCCGGCGTTTTGATGGTGCCGGAGACGACGTCTTCCGGAACGGGATTGGCGGGGATCGAGACGAGCGTCATGGGGGGCCGACCGGATAGGTGAAAAGCGCTGGAAATCAGGGGTGCGGGCAGCAAAACCGGCGCCGTTCCCACCCTCTTGAACGCTGCGGGGCCTCTCCCATATCACCTTCGTGCAGGCCGCTACCAGCGTTTCGGGAAACCGGGCCTGAGGCTGCACGTTGGACGAAAGCCCGGCCCGATGGCGGGCGGGTTAACTGAAACAGTCGCTCAATGGAGGACTACCCCATGCGTACCTACGATCTCACCCCGTTTTATCGTTCCACCGTCGGCTTCGACCGCTTCTTCAACCTGCTCGACCGGGCAGCGACCGACGGCAGCCCCGGTTATCCGCCCTACAACATCGAGCGCACCGGCGAGAACGCCTATCGCATCACGGTTGCCGTCTCCGGCTTCTCGCAGAACGAGCTTTCGATCGTCGCCAAGGAAAACACCCTGACGATCAAGGGCGAAAAATCCGTCACCGAGAACGGCAACAAGGCCGACGTGCTGTACCGCGGCATCGCCGCGCGCGCCTTCGAGCGCGCCTTCCAGCTTGCCGATTTCGTGCAGGTGAAGAACGCTTCGCTCGAGAACGGCCTGCTCCACGTCGATCTCGTGCGCGAGATTCCCGAAGCCAAGAAGCCGCGCACCATTCCGATCGCCACCAGCTCGGTAGCGCCGCAGGTGATCGACGGTTCGGCCGAGAAAGCCGCCGCTTAAGAGAATCGGTTTTCGGCAGATATTGGCCGAGACCAGAACGCCCCGGGAAACCGGGGCGTTTTTTTGTGGGTCGCTCGTCATTCCGGGATGATCCGGAGGACCAGACCTCAGGTGCGCAATTGCGCACCGGGGAATCTCGAGATTCCCCGATGTGCAATTGCACATCTGAGGTTCGCGCTTTTGCGCGCCCCGGAATGACGGCGCGCCTTACTCCAGCCCCTGCGCCTGCGGCATGTCCTGGGTCGGCAGGATCTGCGGCGCGGGCTTGGCCTCGACCGCGGGGGCTGCGGCCTGACCGGTGGTGGTTGGCGGCCCGGCCGGCCTGGTCTGTGCCGCAGCCGATTGCTGCGCCGGCGGGGTCGCGGGCTGCACAGCCTGCGGCTTGGCTTCGCCGGCGGGCTTGGCCTCGCCGCCATGCGGCGAAGCCTTCGGAATCGGTACCGCGCTCGTACGGCTTGCGACCTTGGGAATGGCGCGCGGCGGCCGCGGCACGCCCCTGACGCCGACAGCCGGCGGCGGACCGGGCGGGCCGTAGCTGTCCGTCAGGGCCTCATCGAAATTGTCGCCCATCCGGTTCGCCGGCAGGAAGCGGAGGATCCGCCCGGTGCGGGCGTCGATCACCAGCCGGCCGTCGTCGCCGCCGCGATCGATCACCGAAATCGTGTAGACGAAGCCGCGCTGCCGCGGGATGCCGAGCGGCGAAAACCCGCTCTCGCGCAGCACCGTGTAGACCTCCTCCGGCGGCAGCAACCGCGGGCCGTAGCCCGGCGGCACCCGGGCTTCCGGCGGCATCGCCGCATAGGGGCCGGCGACGTCGGACACCGCCCGATAAGGCGAGTTCCCGATGCCGTAAGGCGCCAGCACTTGCGCCTGCGCGGCGGTCGCCGCCACCACCAGCCCGGCCGACACCACCCATCCCGTGAACAACTTCATCGGATCATCGCTCCTGTGCGCCCCAGAGCGTTTTTCGCTCCTTGTCCCGGCCGGAATTTCATTGCGGATTCCGGCGGTCCTTGGGCCGGATCGCGGCGCGTTTGCTTCAAATCCGGGGCGTGGCTATCCCCCGAAGGCACGGATCTGCCATGCAGCGGGGGACTTTCACGCGCTTGTGTGATAGAAAAAAATTTGGCATGGTCTGAGTTAGGACAGCATAGCTGTCTCAATTGCGGTGCGGATCCCGGCACAGGATTGCAGCGAAGGTTGGTGCTCAGGCGCCAGGAAGTAAAAGGCAAGGCCGTTCGTCGGGGACGCCGGACGCCCAAGCCTGAATTTACGAAATTGCGGCTCGCGGAGGACGAGCGGTGGCCCGGTGGGTGCCGCAACGCCCAAGGTGCGCCGACGACGATTGAGGCCCCAAGCCTTATTGCGAAAGCCTTTTTGAGAGGACTGAGATGAGCGGGTCGGAGTTCGAGCGCGAAAACATCGTGACGCATGCGCTGTCGGCGGACCCGGCCTCGAAACCGGCCGAGCCTGCGCACGAGCGCGAGCATGACTGGCGCCCGCCCGCCGAGGGTCTCTACGATCCCGCGCTGGAAAAGGATTCCTGCGGCGTCGGCTTCATCGCCAACATCAAGGGCAAGAAGTCGCATCAGATCGTCTCCGACGCGCTGAACATCCTGTGCAACCTCGAACACCGCGGCGCGGTCGGCGCCGATCCGCGCGCCGGCGACGGCGCCGGCATCCTGGTGCAGATCCCGCACGCCTTCTTCGCGCGCAAGGCGGCCGAGATCGGCTTTGCGCTGCCGAAGCCGGGCGACTACGCCGTCGGCGCGCTGTTCATGCCGAAGGAAACGGCGTGGCGCAAAGTCATCAAGAGCATCATCGCCGACCAGATCAAGGACGAGGGGCTGGTGCTGCTCGGCTGGCGCGACGTACCATCAGACAATTCCTCGCTCGGCCAAACCGTCAAGCCGACCGAGCCCGCGCACATGCAGGTGTTCATCGGCCGCAACGGCACGGCGAAGACCGACGACGAATTCGAGCGCAAGCTCTACATCCTGCGCAAGTCGATTTCGCAGGCAATCTACCAGCGCCGCGACCGCGGCCTCGCCGGTTATTACCCGGTGTCGCTGTCGTGCCGCACCGTGGTCTACAAGGGCATGTTCCTCGCCGACCAGCTCGGCAAGTATTATCCCGACCTCTCCGAGCCGGACTTCGAGAGCGCGCTGGCGCTGGTGCATCAGCGGTTCTCGACCAACACCTTCCCGACCTGGTCGCTGGCGCATCCCTACCGCATGATCGCCCATAACGGCGAGATCAACACGCTGCGCGGCAACGTCAACTGGATGGCGGCGCGCCAGGCCTCGGTGCATTCGGAGCTGTTCGGCAAGGACATCAGCCGGCTGTGGCCGATCTCCTATGAGGGACAGAGCGACACCGCCTGCTTCGACAACGGTCTCGAATTCCTGGTGCAGGGCGGCTACTCGCTGCCGCACGCCGTGATGATGATGATTCCGGAAGCCTGGGCCGGCAATCCCCTGATGGATGAGGAGCGCCGCGCGTTCTACGAATATCACGCCGCCCTGATGGAGCCGTGGGACGGCCCCGCCGCGATCGCGTTCACCGACGGCCGCCAGATCGGCGCCACGCTGGACCGCAACGGGCTTCGTCCCGCGCGCTATCTCGTCACCAGCGACGACCGCATCATCATGGCGTCCGAAATGGGCGTGCTGAAGATTCCGGAAGAGCACATCACCACCAAGTGGCGGCTGCAGCCCGGCAAGATGCTGCTGGTCGACCTCGAACAGGGCCGCCTGATTCCCGACGACGAGATCAAGGCGCAACTGGCCAAGAGCCATCCCTATCGCGCGTGGCTCGACCGCACCCAGATCGTGCTCGAGGAACTGCCGGATGCCCCGACCAAGGGCATGCGTTCGAACCTGCCGCTGTTGGACCGGCAGCAGGCGTTCGGCTATTCGCAGGAAGATGTCTCCATCCTGATGACGCCGATGGCCTCGACCGGCGAGGAAGCCAACGGCTCGATGGGCAACGACACGCCGATCTCGGCGCTGTCGGACAAGCCGAAGCAGCTTTTCACCTACTTCAAGCAGAATTTCGCGCAGGTCACCAACCCGCCGATCGATCCGATCCGCGAGGAGCTGGTGATGAGCCTGGTCTCGATCATCGGGCCGCGGCCGAACCTGTTCGACCTGCAGGGCATGGCCGGCACCAAGCGGCTCGAAGTGCGCCAGCCGATCCTGACCGACGCCGATCTGGAAAAGATCCGCTCGATCTCCGAGGTCGCCGACACCCACTTCGTGTCGCGCACGCTCGACACCACCTTCCACGCCGGGTTCGGCGCGGCCGGCCTCGAGCAGGTGCTCGACGAACTCTGCGCGCGCGCGGAAGCCGCCGTCCGCGAGGGCGTCAACATCATCATTCTCAGCGACCGCATGGCCGGCACCGACCGGATTCCAATCCCATCGCTGCTCGCCTGCGCCGCCGTGCATCATCACTTGATCCGCGTCGGGCTGCGCACCTCGGTCGGCATCGTCGTCGAATCCGGCGAGCCGCGCGAGGTGCATCACTTCGCCTGCCTGGCCGGTTACGGCGCCGAAGCGATCAACCCCTATCTCGCCTTCGAGACCATCATCGCGATGAAGGACCGGCTGCCGGGGTCGCTCGACGATTACGAGATCGTCAAGCGCTACATCAAGTCGATCGGCAAGGGCCTGCTCAAGGTGATGTCAAAGATGGGCATCTCGACCTACCAGTCCTATTGCGGCGCGCAGATCTTCGACGCGGTCGGACTGAAGGCGGATTTCGTCGCGAAGTATTTCGTTGGCACCCATACCCGCATCGAAGGCGTGGGGCTGGCTGAAATCGCCGAGGAAACCGCGCGCCGCCACACGGACGCGTTCGGCGACGCGCTGCAATACAAGACCGCGCTCGACGTCGGCGGCGAATATGCCTACCGCACCCGCGGCGAGGATCATGCATGGACCGCGGAATCCGTCTCCACGCTACAGCATGCCGTGCGCGGCAATTCGCTGGAGCGCTACAGGGCGTTCGCCAAGATCCTCAACGAACAGTCCGAGCGGCTGCTGACCTTGCGCGGCCTGTTCAAGATCAAGTCCGCCGAGGACGAGAAGCGCAAGCCCGTGCCGCTCGACCAGGTCGAGTCGGCCAAGGACATCGTCAAGCGCTTTGCCACCGGCGCGATGAGCTTCGGCTCGATCTCGCGCGAGGCGCACACGACGCTGGCGATCGCGATGAACCGGATCGGCGGCAAGTCCAACACCGGCGAAGGCGGCGAGGAGAGCGACCGCTTCAAGCCGCTGCCTAACGGCGATTCCATGCGCTCGGCGATCAAGCAGGTCGCCTCGGGCCGTTTCGGCGTCACGACGGAATATCTCGTCAATTCCGACATGATGCAGATCAAGATGGCGCAGGGCGCCAAGCCCGGCGAAGGCGGACAGTTGCCCGGCCACAAGGTCGACGCCACCATCGCCAAGGTGCGGCATTCGACGCCCGGCGTCGGCCTGATTTCGCCGCCGCCGCATCACGACATCTATTCGATCGAGGATCTGGCGCAGCTGATCTACGACCTGAAGAACGTCAATCCGGACGGCCAGGTGTCGGTCAAGCTGGTCTCCGAAATCGGCGTCGGCACGGTCGCGGCGGGCGTTGCCAAGGCGCGCGCCGACCACGTCACCATCGCGGGCTTCGAGGGCGGCACCGGCGCCTCCCCCCTGACCTCGATCAAGCATGCCGGCAGCCCCTGGGAAATCGGGTTGGCCGAAACCCACCAGACGCTGGTGCGCGAGCGGCTGCGCAGCCGCATCGTGGTGCAGGTCGACGGCGGCTTCCGCACCGGGCGTGACGTCGTGATCGGCGCGCTGCTCGGGGCCGACGAATTCGGCTTCGCCACCGCGCCCCTGATCGCGGCCGGCTGCATCATGATGCGCAAGTGCCATCTCAACACCTGCCCGGTCGGCGTCGCCACCCAGGACCCGGTACTGCGCAAGCGCTTCACCGGCCAGCCCGAGCACGTCATCAACTACTTCTTCTTCGTCGCCGAGGAAGTCCGCGAAATCATGGCGCAGCTCGGCTACCGCACCTTCAACGAGATGGTGGGCCAGACCCAGATGCTCGACCAGTCCACCTTGGTGGCGCACTGGAAGGCCAAGGGGCTCGACTTCTCGAAGCTGTTCGTGCGGCAGAAGGAAGAAAAGGGCCAGAAGATCTATCACGCCCAGGCGCAGAACCATCACCTGGAAGCCGTGCTCGATCGCACCCTGATCGAGAAGGCGAAACCCGCGCTCGACCGCGGCGCGCCGGTCAAGATCGAGGCCGAGATCAACAACACCGACCGCAGCGCCGGCGCGATGCTGTCGGGCGCCGTGGCCAGGATCTACGGCCATGCCGGCCTGCCGCACGACACGATTCAAGTGAACTTCAAGGGCACCGCGGGCCAGGCGTTCGGCGCCTGGCTGACGCGCGGCGTCACCTTCGAACTCGAAGGCGAAGGCAACGACTATGTCGGCAAGGGCCTGTCCGGCGGCCGCATCATCGTCAAGCCGCCGCGCAATTCCGGCATCGTGCCGGAAGATTCGATCATCGTCGGCAACACCGTGATGTACGGCGCGATCGAGGGCGAATGCTATTTCCGCGGCATCGCTGGCGAACGCTTCGCCGTGCGCAACTCCGGCGCGGTCGCGGTAGTGGAAGGCGCCGGCGATCATTGCTGCGAATACATGACCGGCGGCATCGTAGTGGTGCTCGGCAAGACCGGCCGCAACTTCGCGGCCGGCATGTCGGGCGGCGTCGCCTACGTGCTGGACGAGGCCGGCGACTTCGCCAAACTCTGCAACATGGCGATGGTCGAACTCGAACCGGTGCTGTCGGAAGAGATGGTCAACGAGAACGCCTATCACCAGTCCGGCGACCTCGAGGCGCATGGCCGCGTCGACGTGTTCCAGAACCTGCTGGAGTCCGACGTCGAGCGGCTGCACGTCCTGATCACCCGCCACGCCAAGCTGACCGGCTCGAAGCGCGCCGCCGATATTCTCGCCAACTGGAAGACGTGGCTGCCGAAGTTCCGCAAGGTGATGCCGGTGGAATACCGCCGCGCGCTCAGGGAACTGAAGGCCGACGCCGACGCCGAGCCGAAAATCGCGATCGGAGCATAATACGACGACGCCGTCGTCCTGAGGTGCCCGCGCGCAGCGAGGGCCTCGAAGGACGGCGGGACGACGACAGGAAAAGAGGACGTCATCCCCGCGTATCGGCTTCGCCGTTATCGCTGGAGGCGCGAGCCGAAGGCGAGCCTCGAAGGATGACGACGGAAAATGACGAAGCGAAGTTCAGGGACGTCAATGGGCAAGATTACAGGTTTTCTCGAGATCGACCGGCACGAGCGCAAGTACACACCGGTCGCCGAGCGCGTGAAGCATTATAACGAATTCGTCATTCCCCTGAGCGAGAAGGAAACCCGCGACCAGGCCGCGCGCTGCATGAATTGCGGCATTCCCTATTGCCACGGCACCGGCTCGGTGGCGCCAGGCACGCCCGGTTGCCCGGTCAACAACCAGATCCCCGACTTCAACGACCTGGTCTATCAGGGCAACTGGGAAGAAGCCTCGCGCAACCTGCACTCGACCAATAATTTTCCGGAGTTCACCGGCCGCATCTGCCCCGCGCCTTGCGAGGCCTCCTGCACGCTCAACATCGACGACAATCCCGTCACCATCAAGACCATCGAATGCGCGATCGTCGACCGCGCCTGGGAAAATGGCTGGCTGCCGCCGGAAATCGCGGCGAACAAGACCGGCAAGAAGATCGCCATCATCGGCTCCGGCCCGGCCGGGCTCGCCTGCGCGCAGCAACTCGCGCGCGCCGGCCATGACGTGCATGTCTATGAGAAGTTCGCCAAGGCCGGCGGCCTTCTGCGCTACGGCATTCCCGACTTCAAGATGGAGAAGCACGTCATTGACCGCCGCGTGGCGCAGATGGAGGCCGAGGGCGTCACCTTCCACTACAACTCGCCGGTCGGCGGCAGCGCCCAGGGAAACGGAAACGTCGCGATCGATCCGCAAGAATTGCTCGCGCAATATGACGCGATGGCGCTGACCGGCGGCGCCGAAGCCGCGCGCGATCTGCCGATCCCCGGCCGCGATCTCGCCGGCATCCACTTCGCGATGGATTTCCTGCCGCAGCAGAACCGCCGCGTCTCCTCGGAGCCGCTCGGCGGCGTCGCCGAAATCCTCGCCGGCGGCAAGAACGTCGTCGTGATCGGCGGCGGCGACACCGGCTCCGACTGCATCGGCACCTCGTTCCGGCAAGGCGCGAAGTCGGTGACCCAGATCGAGATCATGCCGGCGCCGCCCGCGCACGAGAACAAGGGCCTGACCTGGCCGAACTGGCCGATGAAGATGCGGACCTCGTCGAGCCAGGCCGAAGGCGCCAAGCGCGACTTCGCCGTGCTGACGCAGAAGTTCTCCGGCGAAAACGGCAAGGTGGCAAAGCTGCATTGCGTGCATGTCGACGACAAGTTCAAGCCGATCGCCGGAAGCGAATTCGAACTCGACGCCCAGCTGGTGCTGCTGGCGATGGGCTTCGTGCATCCGGTGCATGAGGGCCTGCTCAAGACGCTCGGCGTCGACCTCGACCCGCGCGGCAATGTGCGCGCCAACACAGCCGACTACCAGACCTCGCTGCCGAAGGTGTTCTCCGCCGGAGACATGCGCCGCGGCCAGTCGCTGGTGGTGTGGGCGATCCGCGAGGGCCGGCTCTGCGCCCGGGCGATCGACCAGTTCCTGATGGGGACGACGAACCTGCCGAGGTGATTGCTTAGGCAGCCCTTGCGAACCTCGAAACGAGAGCAGCTCTGTCGAGACGAGCGGAGCTCGCTCTGTCGAGACGAGCGGAGCTCGCTCTGTCGAGACGAGCGGAGCTCGCTCTGAGGAGACGAGCGGAGCTCGCTCTGAGGACGCCGACCGAGACCGGTCGGATGGGCATGAGCCCCACAAAGCCGGATTGCTCGCGCGATATTGCTTGATCCAGATCAACGCCGGCGGTCCGGTGGGGCGGCATCGTGATTGGAATTAATGGGAAAGGCAACGATATGGCAGTTCAGAAATCGGGCGCACGCAAGCTTGTCACCCGCGTGCTGGCGACAGGGGTCCTGTTGTCGTTGTACGCGGTCGGCGTGGTTGCCACCACCGGCGCCATGGGCGTTTCCTCGGCCTACGCGCAGCGTGGCCGTGGCCGCGGTCGCGGTCGAGGCTGGGGTGGCGGCGATGTCGGCGCCGGAGTCGCTCTCGGGATCGGCGCTGCCGTCATCGGCGGGGCGATCATAGCGGGCGAGGCCCAGCGGCGAGATGCGATCAGCTACTGCATGCAGCGATTCCGGTCGTATGATCCCGAGAGCATGACCTATGTCGGGCGCGATGGCTTCCGCCATCCCTGTCCGTAACGGAAGATTGCCTGCGCGCGATTTCAGAACCCCGGCCTTGCGCCGGGGTTTTTGTTCTTTGACGGCGGTGAATTTTCATCCCCACGGCCTGCGCGGGGCAGCGCCACTACCGCGCGGGACGCTCCAGGGACCGCGTCGTGGGCGCAGCGGCGGCGCCGTCCCTGCACCCATTTCGGCGGCGAGCCGCTGCAGCTCGGCGATCCGGTTTTCGGTCGAGGGATGAGTCGAGAACAGGCTGTCCATGCCGCGACCCGACAGCGGGTTGATGATGAATAGATGCGCCGTTGCCGGATTGCGCTCGGCTTCCTCGTTCGGGATCTCATGCGCGGCGCCTGCGATCTTGACCAGCGCGGACGCCAGCCACATCGGCTGGCCGGCGATGCGAGCGCCGAGATCGTCGGCGGCGTATTCGCGGGTGCGGCTGATCGCCATTTGCACCAGCATGGCGCCGAGCGGCGCCAGGATCATCATCGCGATCGAACCGATGATGCCGGGACCGTTGTTGTTGTCGCGGTGGCCGCCGAAGAACATCCCGAACTGCGCCAGCATCGAGATCGCGCCGGCAATGGTCGCGGTAATGGTCATCAGCAGCGTGTCGTGGTTCTTCACATGCGCGAGCTCATGGGCGATCACGCCCGAGAGTTCCTCGCGGCTGAGCGACTGCACCAGCCCCGTGGTCACCGCCACCGCGGCGTTCTCCGGATTGCGGCCGGTGGCGAACGCATTGGGCTGCGGATTGTCCATCAGGAACACGCGCGGCATCGGCAGCCCGGCCCGTGCGGCGAGCGTGGCCACCAGGCCGACGAGGTCGGGCGCGGCGCGCGCATCGACCTCATGGGCGCCGTACATCGACAGCACCATGCGGTCCGAGTTCCAGTAGGCGAACAGGTTGGTCGCGGCCGCGATCAGAAGCGCGATGATCGCGCCGCTGCCACCGCCGATCAGATAGCCGACGCCCATGAACAGGGCCGTGAGCCCGGCCAGCAGGATCGCCGTTTTGAGGTAGTTCATCGTTGTCTCCCTGATGCCGCCGGCAGCGCCGCGGCACATACCGATCAGGTAGGGATTGCGCCCGGGCCGGTTCAAGACCACCCGGTGCGTCGCCGCGTCGCGGATTGGGCCGCGCCGGTGCTCGTCTCGACCCACAAGGGGGAGGGATAAGATCAGAGTCCTAATGCTGCAGCCGCACCCCCAGCATCACCACGGTCGAATTGGTGCTGTTGCCGGGGATGTTGGAGTCGAGCCAGTCGCGGCGCAGGGTGCCCTTGAGCCAGACGTTGCGGTTCAGCTTGTAGATCAAATCGCCGGAGATCGAATAGAAGCGGTCGAAGCGCGCGTCGCCCTGGTAGTCCTGCGTGCCCCAGGTGAATTTCCCGATTCCCGTCAGCCAGCGGCGGAAATCGTGATCGACTTCCACGGTGTAGGTGTTGGTCAGAACGCCGGAAACGCCGGGCACCGTGGTCTCGTCGATCGACGTGGTGGCAAAAAATCTCGCTGTCGTCAGCGGCGTCGCGACCCACACCAGCGAGGCCGACGTCAGCAGCCCCTGCAGCGGCAGCAGCCGCGGGTCCTCATAGCTGCGCGCCGCCCAGCCGATCGCGAGTTCGCCGGTCAGGATCCGCGAGAATTCGAAAGTGGTGCCAGCGCGCACGGAGCCGCCGCTGGAATTGCGCTGATAGCCGTTGCGATCGAACAGCAGGTCATGCGAGCGGACGTTGCCGTCGATCTCGCCGAACGGTTTCAGGCCCGGTATCAGATCGTAGCTGACACGCCCGAGACCGCCGAACTGATTGTAGTTGCGGTCGGCGTTGCTGGTCGAAGTGCCGTCGGTCAATTCCGAGTTCTGATAGACGGTGCGGTCGACCGTTGCGCCGGCGGAAAGCTGCAGGCGGTTGAAATTCTGGTCGACGCCGAGGGTGCCGCCGAGCGTCGAATAGACCGGATATCGCTCGAGGCCGGCCTGGATGTTCGGGCTGCCGGGATTGTCGGTGGCGACGCGCAGCCGCGTCTGCGCAGTGAGGCGGGTGTCGCGGCTGACGTCGAGACGGCCGTCGATGTGGCCGGTGAAGTCCGGCCGATCGATGATGACCGGCGCCGACGAGACGGTGCCGTCGGTCGGCGGCGGAAAGGTGTTGCCGTAGCCGGTGAACGAGCCGCGCAGATCGGCGACCAGCGCATGGCGCTCCCAGTCGGAGAACACGACCAATTCCGGCGCAATCACATAGAACGGCGAGCCGGCTGGCACGACGGTGCGGCGCGGATTGGTGTCGTAGCCGCCGCGCAGTTCGAGCGCGGACTTGATCAGGAAGCTGCCGGCGTAATCGCCGACCGCGCCGAACGGATCGTCGTCGATCTTGAGCCGCTTGCGCGGCGGCTGCCCCGGCACGGTGCCGGCCATCGCCGGCGGGATCGGCGTCTTGTTGGCGGTTTCCGACGGCGGGACCGACAGCCGCACCCGTGCGTTCGGATCCCGCATCCCCGGCGGCTTACTGCCGGGACCCGGCGGCGGCTTTGGTTTGGCCTGGCCCGGATAGAATTTCGCCTTCTTGCGGGTGCGGTTGAGCGAGTCGTAGCCGGATGCGGACGCGCCGCTGGCGGCGGGAAGGCCGTAAGTGGGGATAGCGCCGATCCGCGACGGCGCCGGCCGGTCCTTGTCGCGCAGCCGCGCGTCGTTGGCCACATCGCCGGTCCGGTCGCCGGACTCGGCGGTCCGGCGCAGCGGCGAATCCTGCGGCGACACGAAGCCGTCGCGGGTGGCGCGAAACAGGTCCGGCGTGAGCGTCTGGGCGCGGCTCGAGGTCTCATCGAACGCGACCAGCGCAAGGCATGGCAACAACGCGCGCCAAATGAAAACGCGCCTGCGGCGGCCCCTTGCTGGACCCGACATCACGATGAAAATACTCCAACAAAATCATCTACTTGCCGACCGGGTTCCAGATGCGCGAGCACGCAGGCGGAAAACGTCGTTAATGGAGTTAAAACAATTATGGTTAATGAGCCGTTGAGAGGCCGCCCGGCGCGTCGCATCGCGAAATCGGCCGTGCTAAGGAGGGGCCCGCGGCCAAGACCCGCCTCCTTCGGAGCCACGCATGGCCAATTCGAAACCGCTGATGGCAAAATCATCCGGGACCGATCAGGCGAGCGCCGCCCTCGCCTCGGGCCTGCGCACGCTCGAGACCGAGGCCAGCGGCATCGCCGCGATGTCGGCCGCGTTGCAGGGTCCGCTCGGGCCGGCCTTCGCCGCCACTGTCGAGCTGATCCGGCAGGCCAAGGGCCGCGTCATCGTCACCGGCCTCGGCAAATCAGGCCATGTGGCGCGCAAGATCGCGGCGACGCTGGCCTCCACCGGCACCCCCGCCTTCTTCGTCCATGCCGCGGAAGCAAGCCACGGCGATCTCGGCATGATCACGCCGGACGATGTCATCATCGCGCTGTCGTGGTCCGGCGAGCAGCCGGAAATGAAGAACCTCGTCAATTACTCCAGCCGCTTTGCGATTCCGATGATCGCGGTGACCTCGAATGCCACCTCCTCGCTCGGCGAGGCCGCGCGCATCGTGCTGGAATTGCCGAAGGCGCGCGAGGCCTGTCCGCACAACCTGGCGCCGACCACCTCGTCGCTGATGCAGGCCGCAATCGGCGATGCGCTCGCCATCGCGCTGCTCGAAGGCCGCGGCTTCACGGCGCTCGAATTCGCCAATTTCCATCCCGGCGGCAAATTGGGCGCGATGCTGAAATTCGTCCGCGACATCATGCATACCGGCGACGCCATCCCCGTCAAACCGCTCGGCGCCAAAATGTCGGACGCGCTGGTGGAGATGTCGACCAAGGGTTTTGGCTGCGTCTGCATCGTGGACTCCGGCGGCGAGATCGCCGGCATCATCACCGACGGCGATCTGCGCCGTCACATGCGGCCCGATCTGATGACCGCATCGGTCGACGAGGTCATGACGAGGAACCCACGCACCATTCCGCCCGGCATGCTCGCGACCGAAATGCTGGAGACGATCAATTCGTCGAAGCCGGCGGTGACCGTGCTGATCGTCGCCGAGGGCAAGAAGCCGGTCGGCATCGTCCACGTCCACGACGTGCTGCGCGCGGGCGTGGCGTAGCTTTCTCACGTCGTCCCGGCGAGCGCCGGACCTCTCCACCGTCTTTGCGAGGAGCGACAGCGACGAAGATTCCATGGGGAGTGGATAGCGGCCGGGTCTGGAGCCAGACTGAGGTTGCTGAAACCACTCAACCTGGAGACGACGATGTTGCTCGATCATCCTTCCGACGAACCGACCGCTATCCGCACGCATATTGGCGCAATTTTTGTGTCGTTGGAACTGAGCCGTTCGAATTGGCTGGTGACGTCGCTGTCGCCGGGCAAAGGCGAAAAGATGTCCAAGCGCAGCGTCGCAGCTGGCCATGTGGCCGAGCTTTTGGCGCTGTTTGCGGAGCTCAAGCGCAAGGCGGAGGTCCGGACCGGCCAAAGCTATCCGATCATCACGATCCAGGAGGCCGGGCTGGATGGGTTCTGGCTCCACCGCGTTCTGCAACAGGAGGGGATCGAGAGCCACGTGGTCGATCCCGCTTCGATCGCGACGCCGCGGCGGCGCAGGCGGGCCAAGACGGACAGGCTCGACGGCGAGACGCTGCTGCGGGCGCTTCTGGCCTACAAGCGCGGCGAGCCGCGGGTCTGCGCGATGGTGGTTGCGCCCTCGCCCGAGGAGGAGGATCGCCGGAGGCTCTGCCGCGAACGGCGGACATTGATCGAGGAGCGCGTCACGCATGTGAACCGGATCAAGGGGCTTCTGTTCGCGCAGGGGATATCCGACTACGGACCGCTGCGGCGCGACCGGCGGGCGCGGCTTGAAGCGTTGCGCACCGGAGATGGACGGGAGCTGCCGTCGCATCTGAAGGCTCAGATCGGCCGCGAGCTCGATCGGATCGAGCTGCTTCTGGACCAGATCAAGTCGGTCGAGGCCGCGCAGGAAGCCCTGCTGGCGGCGGCGAGAATGCCTGCAAGCGAGAAGGCCGCGCCGGACCCGGTCACGATGCTGCTCGCCTTGAAGGGAGTGGGCGCCAACTTCGCCGCCGTGCTCTGGTCGGAGGCGTTCTATCGGCAGTTCGCCAACCGCCGCCAGGTCGCCGCCTATGCGGGCCTTGCGGCAACGCCCTGGCAAAGCGGACGCATCCGACACGAGCAAGGCGTGTCGAAGGCCGGCAATCCCAGGCTGCGGACCACGATGATCCAGCTCGCCTGGCTGTGGGTACGTCACCAGCCGCAGTCGGCCCTGACGCGCTGGTTCAAGGAGCGAAGCCCGCAAGGCCGCAAGCGCGCGATCGTGGCGCTGGCGCGCAAGCTTCTCGTGGCGTTGTGGAAGTATGTCACCCAGGGCGTCATCCTCGAGGAGGCCGTGATGAAGCCCGCCGCCTGATCCGGGACCGAGCCCAACAGCAAGCCGCCCGGACGCAACGAAACAACCATAACCCATCTGCCGAGGCCCGATCAGCCTCGGAAGATCCGGGTGGACGAACCGATGGATTGCATGGCTTCAAATGCCGCAACGAAGAATGGCCTCGTCCTCTCGAGCCTGCCCGCCGCAAGCGGAATCCTGGTGCAGTCGCATCAAGCGACGACCGAATGTGAGTTTGATCTGGCAAGCAACCCAGATCGCCGAACCGGCTCGAACCCTGGATCGTAACTGCGAGGATTGCAGATGCCCTGACGGAACCGCCAACACCAGGAGCTCCTGTCGTGCCCGACGCACCAAGCATGATGACGTGCTCGCTCAACTCAAGGCCAAGCCGCTGCGCGGCGGCCCTAACGGGCCGGCCTTGACTTGATCTGCGCGCGTCATCCTGCACAGCCCACGGTCGGGACGGAAAGGTGGCCGCAGTCGAACAAAAAGGTGACTGCTCATCCTTGACACACACATTCCCCATGTGAGCAATCCACACTTGCTTTGCGGCCTTATGGATTGCTTCGCTTCGCTCGCAATGACGGCTAAGCCTTCGGAAACCGCGCCGCCGTTTCCTCCCGCGGCAAGGCCAGCCCGTTGGCCAGATACGACACCGTGCGATAGAAGCCGCACAGCAGCAGCACTTCCAGAATCTTCGCCTCGTCGTAATGCGCCGACAGCGCCGCAAATTCCCCGTCGCTGAGCGTGACGCGGTCATGCAGCGCGTCGACGGCTGCGATCAGCGCCTGCTCGGCGGCGGACCAGCAGGGTGCATCGGCCTTCTCCAGCACGGTGGCGCGGACCTGCTCGTCGGTCAGGTGCGCGGCGGCGGCAAAGGCCGCGACATGCACGCCCCATTCGTATTCGCAGGCCGTGCGGGCGCAGGTCCGCATGATCGCGATTTCACGCTCCCTTAAAGTGAGCGGGCCGCGGTCCAGCAGGCTGCCGGCGCGGAATTTCTCCCAGGCGCGCGCGCTGGTGGCGATGGTGCGGAACAGCACCAGCGGCGGCGCGCCGCGCATGATGCGGTCGAAATGGCCCTGGATCTCGGGCGGGTAAGGCGGCTGCAGCGGCGCAATGCGTGACATCGTCGGCTCCTGTGCTACAATAAACGTAGCGTTACGCTACATTATCTGTAGCAATCCGCAAGAGGAGCCTGCGATGCCGAAACCGGGTTCAGCCATGAAGAAACGCGCCGCCCGCGGCTCGGCGTCCGGCCGCCCGATCATGGCCCTGCTCGACCTGTTGGGCCGGCGCTGGAGCCTGCGGATCATCTGGGAGCTTCGCGACGACCGGTCGCTGACCTCGCGCGCGCTACGCACGGCCTGCGACGACGCCTCGCCGACCATCCTGCAGACCCGGCTGACCGAACTGCGCGAGGCGGGCCTGGTCGAACTGATCGCCGGCGACGGCTACCACCTCACCGCCCTGGGCAGGGATCTGGCGGAGAATTTCCTGCCGCTGTACCGCTTCGCCGAGCGATGGAGCAAGCGCGCGGCTGGCTAATTTCATACCGCGGCCACCGTCAGACTCGCGCCGTCGGCCTGCACGACCCTGACCCGGCTGCCGGCGGGCGCATCGGGACCGGCGACGCGCCAGATGGTGTCATCGATCCTCACCGTGCCGGCGCCGTCGATGATCGGTTTTTCCAGCGTGAACACCCGGCCGACCAGCGCATCGGTGCGCTTGTTGAGAAACGGGTTGCTCTGGCTGGCCGATTTGTGGCTCAACGCCACCCGCCGCCACAGCGGCACCGCCGCCACCGCAAACACCGCGAACATCAGGAGCTGCGTCTGCCAGGACAGGTCGATCGCGAACGACAGCAGCCCGACCAGCAGCGCCGCCAGCCCGAGCCAGAACATGAAGACACCGGGTGCAAGCAATTCCAGCGCCATCAGCACGAAGCCGAAGATCAGCCAGTTCCAGGTGCCAAGGGAGGTAAACATCTCGGTCATCATCTGACCCTTTCAACTATCTGCTCAAGCGATCTATACGACACAACGGCAGTGGGCCCCCTCTCCCGCTTGCGCTTTGCTCGGCACCCTCCCCCGCAAGCGGGAGAGGGAACTCGCTCGCGCCAGCGCGCGCACCACGCCAACCTCTAGGGCCGCGGCGTGAAGGGCGGCGGGGTCGGCCCGGTGTTCGGCACCGATCCACGCCGTGCCGCAGCCTGCGCGGAAGCCGAGCTTTCGCCGAAGGTCGCCTTCGCGATCTCGCCGATGCCGGCGAGCGAGCCCAGGATGCTCATCGCCTCGATCGGCAGCATGACGATCTTCTGGTTCGGCGAATCCGCGAGCTGTCCGAACGCCTTGATGTATTTGTCGGCGATGAAGTAGTTCAGCGCGGCGACGTCGCCCTTGGCGATGGCTTCGGAGACCATCTGCGTCGCCTTGGCCTCGGCTTCGGCCGAGCGCTCGCGCGCCTCGGCGTCGCGGAACGCGGCCTCCTTGCGGCCTTCGGCCTGCAGGATCTGGCCTTGCTTGGCGCCTTCCGCGCGCAGGATTTCCGACTGGCGCTGGCCTTCCGCCTGCAGAATGTCGGCGCGCTTGACGCGCTCGGCCTTCATCTGGCGTCCCATCGCCTCGACGAGGTCGGCCGGCGGCACGATGTCCTTGATTTCGATGCGGTTGACCTTGATGCCCCACGGCGACACCGCGGCGTCGACCACCCGCAGCAGGCGCTCGTTGATCTCGTCGCGGTGCGACAGCACCTGGTCGAGATCCATCGCGCCCATCACCGAGCGGATATTGGTCATGGTCAGCACGATGATGGCCTGATTGAGATCGGACACCTCGTAGCTCGCCTTGGCGGCGTCGAACACCTGGAAGAAGGCGACGCCGTCCACCGTCACGGTGGCGTTGTCCTTGGTGATCACCTCCTGCTCGGGAATGCTGATCACCTGCTCCATCATGTTCATCTTGCGGCCGACGCGGTCGAAATAGGGAACGATGATGTTCAAGCCGGGCGACAGCGTTCGGGTGAATTTACCGAACCGCTCGATGGTCCAGTCGAAGCCCTGCGGCACAGTCTTGACGCCGGCGAACAGCGTGACGATGACGAGCAGCACGAACGCAATGGCAAAAATGTCGAAGCCGGTCATAAATCCTCCAAAGCCGCAAAAACCAACGTCCGCGGACGTATTCTTGTTGGTCTGAATGCCGGCCGCGCCGGTTCAGTATAGCCTTATCGAATAAAGCTAAGGGGGAGTTTCGCGGCCGCCAGACGGTCCCGGCCTGAACGCCGGCCAAGTGCTTCGTTTCGTTAACGAAGCAGGCGAGATCACTTAACCGTCAAATCCGGCCGTTGGATCCAGCCTTTATATCCAGCCTTGCAGCTCCCGCAGCACCAGCTGGCGGATCACGTCCATGCCGGGATCGCTGTCGTTCAGGCAGGGGATGAAGGTGAACTGCTCGCCGCCATTGTGCTTGAATATCTCGGCGTTTTCCTGGGCGATTTCCTCCAGCGTCTCCAGGCAGTCGGCGGAGAAGCCGGGGGTCACCACGGCAATCCGGCGCACGCCCTCCTTCGCCAGCTTCTCCATGGTCTTGTCGGTGTAGGGCTGCAGCCACTCGTCGAAGCCGAAGCGCGACTGGAAGGTGAGCATCAGCTTTCCGGCGTCGAGGCCCATGCGCTTGCGCAGAGCGTCGGTCGTTGCGATGCATTGGACCTGATAGGGATCGCCCTTGTCGACGTATTTCTGCGGCATGCCGTGGAACGAGGCCACGATCAGTTCAGGCTGGAACGGCAAGCTCGCCAGATGAGCCGATATCGAGACCGCCAGCGCCTCGATATAATCGGGATCGTCGTAATAGGGCGGCGTGATCCGCAAGGTCGGCTGCGCGCGCATCGAGGCGAGCACGCGAAACACCTCGTCGCATACGGTGGCCGTCGTCGCGGCCGAGTATTGCGGATAGAGCGGCACCATCAGGAGCCGGTCGCAGCCTTGCGCCGTCAGCGCTTCGATCCGCGATGCAATCGACGGGTTGCCGTAGCGCATCGCCCAGTCGACCACGACGTGGTCGTGGTCCGCGATCGCCGCTGCCAGCTTGTCGGACTGGGCGCGGGTGACGGTCTTCAGCGGGGATTCGTTGTTCTCGGTGTTCCAGATCTTCAGGTAGTCGCGCGCCTTGCGGGCCGGGCGCACGCGCAGGATGATGCCGTTCAGGATCAGTTTCCAGAGCAGCCCCTGGTCCTCGATCACCCTGACATCGCTGAGAAATTCCTTGAGATAGACCCGCACGCCCCGCGCATCCGCGGTGTCGGGGGTGCCGAGATTGACCAGCAGCACGCCGACACGTTGCGGTCGGGTCTCGGCGGCAGCCTTGGCGCTCTCGATTGATGCAACCGCTGTCATAATGGTGTTGGCTTCGCGCGTCGAACTATCCTTGTCAAGATAATGGCGGTTTCGATACTGTCGCTTATTGCCGCGTCGGGGGGAACCATGACGGTCGCCGAATGGTGCGTTTTCGGAACGCTGATGCTCTATCTGCTGACGATCGCACCGATCAAGTGGATCGGGTTCCGGCGCTTCGACAATGCCAGGCCGCGCGACCCCGCCTTCTATAACGACCCGATCGCGGCGCGCGCGCTGGGCGCGCATCAGAACGGCATCGAGGCGTTTCCGTTCTTCGCCATCGCCGTGCTGCTGGCGGAATTCCGGGCCGGGCCGCAGCGCCTGATCGACGAACTGGCGATCCTGTTCCTGATCGTGCGGATCGCCTATGTCTTCACCTATCTCGGCAACCGCCCGACCCTGCGCTCGATCCTGTGGAGCATCGGCTTCGCGCTCAATTGCGCGATCTTCTTCATGCCGGCGATCCGGCACTGGTTGCCGGGGTAAGGCAGATTTGGTTGTCATACCCAGCTCCCTCCACGTCATTGCCTGCGACAAACGCGAAGCGTTTGCGCAAGGGAGCGTCAGCGACGAAGCACTCCATTCATCGGCAAGCGGCGGCATGGATTGCTTCGTCGCAAGAGATCCTCGCAATGATGCTGTGATAGGCCGCCACACCAGAACTGTCGTCGCCCGGCTTGACCGCGCGATCCAGGGCGGATTCAACCGGTCGTCGCAACGCTTCAGCAAAGGAGGTTGCGATGAAGGGATACAGGCGTTCGGATCGGTGTGTGGGAGCAACGTTGCGGTCGCGAGGCCCGGCGCGTGGTCCGTGCCGGGCAACGCGCCGTCACGCCAGATGCCGCTCCCGTGTCGCGATCAGGTCCCGGATCGGTTTCGAGATGGCAACCGGACGATGGGACTGCTGGTCGGTGTAGACCCACACGATCTCGCCGGTCACGAGTGCATCCGCTCCGCCCTTCAGAAAGATGGCGAGTTCGAAGACGAGGCTTGTATTGCCGATCCGCGCCACCCGCGCGCCGGTGTCGATTTCCTGGTCGAACAGCACCGGCGCCTTGTATTCGATGAGCGATTTGACGACGTGGAAGTCGACGCCGGTCTTCTTGGCGTCAGCATATTGGTCGTAGCCCAAAGCGCGGAAATACTCGGTGATGGCCGTATCGAAATAGGTCAGATAATGCGCGTTGAACACCACGCCCTGGCCATCGATTTCGGAGTATCGCACCCGAAACGGGTGGAAGAACCAGAATTGCTCGCGTGACATCAATTCCCGTCTAACCTCTACAGACACGTCACCCGTTCGGCCGCGAGATAGCCGAACAGCAAACCGACCCCGAACAGCAGCACCAGCCCCGCCGCGCCGAATTCGATGCCGCGCATCACCAGTGCGCCGCCGCCTTCGCGTCCGGCGCTGAGGCGCCGCGCCAAATCCTTGGCGGACACCGCGATGACGGCGATGGTCGCGACCGTGATCGCGGTGCCGAGCCCCATCACGAAGGTCGCGGCGATGCCGGCCCAGAACAGGCCCTGCGCCAGCGCAAACACCAGCACCAGGATCGCGCCCGAACACGGCCGGACACCGACCGCCAGGATCGCCCCCAGCCCGCGCTTCCAGCCGCCGGGGCCGGCGAGTTCGCTGGGATCGGGACCATGGGAATGGCCGCAATGCTCGTCATGGACGTGGCCGGGGTCATGATCGTGATGGTGGTGGCCGTGATCATGATGATGGTGACCATGGTCGTGGTCGTGATCATGGCCGTGATGATGCGCGGCGGCGACCAGCGCAGGCGCCGGCTCGCGGGTTTGCAGCGCGCGGATGAATCCGCCGCCCTTGGTCCAGACCAGCCGGGCGCCGAAGGCCGCGATCAGCGCGTAGCTCGCGATCTCGATCGCCTTTTCGGCCCCGCACATGGTTTTCGCGGTGGCGTTGAGCAGCCAGGCGCAGATCCCGACGATCAGGACCGCCACCAGCGCCTGCATCAGCGCCGAGGCGAACGACAGCGCGATGCCGCGCCGCGCGGTCTCCTGGTTGGCGACCAGGTAGGACGAGATCACCGCCTTGCCGTGGCCGGGGCCGGCGGCGTGGAAGATGCCGTAGGCGAAGGAAATCGCGAGCAGGGTCCAGACCGCCGAGCCGTCGGACTTGGCGGCGCGGATGGTCGCGGACATCTCGCGGTAGAATTCCGATTGCTTGGCCAGCAGCCAGCCGACGATGCCGCCGACCTGCGGCTCGGCAGGGGCTCGCCGCGGCGCGCCGAACGGCGTCTGCGCCATCAGCACATGGACGAGGCCGTCGAGCGCCAGAATGGCGGCCGCCGCCGCGATGCAGACCATGACTCCGCGTGCAAAACTCGAGCCTTTTCCGTTTCGAAAGAATCGAAACGGGGCTCCAGATTCTCGATTTGACGCGTTTTCTTGACGCGAACCGGCCTCCACTTCGCTTGAAAACGCTCCAGAGCGGGATGGCGGCGTCACGGACACTCCACCGAGATCTTGTTGGCGAACATCGCGCCGTAGTTCGAATTGTCGCCGCTCATGAAATTCTGTTCATTGAGCTTTTGCGCCTCGGCGGTGCCGTCGGTCGGCCGCTGCAGTTTCATCTGACAGGCGGCCGGCGCCCCGACCAGCTTGATCGGGTCCTTGTCGGCGAATTTGAAGTCGATGAAGTAGGCCGGATCGAATACTTCCAGCGCAAGCTGTCTGGCTTTCAGCGGCGTCTTCAGCGGCAGCGTGAGATGCAGCGTCAGCGCGCCTTCCTTGTAGTCGAGGAAGTAGTCGACCGGCTCGAGGAATTTCTGCTTCTTGCCCTCGGCCCTGGCGAAGGTGAAATAGTCGAATTCCTTCAGCGATTCGACATTGGTCTGCGCCAGCGGCGCCAGGTCCTCGCGGCTGTAGACGCCCTTGGTCTTGGTCTCCAGGCCCTGCAGCGCGTAGGTCGAGAACATGTCGTCGAAGGTCCAGGCATGGCGCACCCCGGTGACCGTGCCGTCGGGGGCATAGACCAACTCGCTAGAGGCGGTGATCCAGACATGCGGATGGGCCTGCGCCTGCTTCGCACCGAAGCCGAGAATTCCGGCCAGCAGCAGCAGGCCCAGCAATCCCTTTTTCATCATATTCACCTCAGGCAGCCTCAGGGGTTTCCAGCAGGCCGCGCCGGCGCAGCAGCGCGTCGGGCTCCGGCTCACGGCCGCGGAACGCGACATAGGCATCCTCCGGATCGCGCGAGCCGCCCGACGAATAGATGTCGTCGTGCAGCCGTTTGGCAACCGCGGGATCGAAAATATCGCCTGTTTCCTCGAAGGCGCCGAACGCGTCGGCGTCCATCACCTCGGACCACATGTAGCTGTAATAGCCGGACGCATAGTGATCGCCGGAGAAGATGTGGCCGAACTGGGTCGGCCGGTGCCGCAGCACGATTTCCTCGGGCATCCCGATCTTCTCCAGCTCGGCCCGTTCGAACGCCCGCACGTCGCGGCTGGCCTCGGCCGGCTGGGTGTGGAATTCGAGGTCGATCAGCGCCGAGGAGACGAATTCGACGGTGGCAAAGCCCTGGTTGAACTTGCGCGCGGCGATGAAGCGCTTGAGCAGGTCGTCCGGCAGCGGCTCGCCGGTCTGGTAATGGCGGGCGAACTGCCGCAGCACCTGCGGCTGCTCCTGCCAGTGCTCGTAAAGCTGCGACGGCAGCTCGACGAAATCGGTGAACACGCTGGTGCCCGACAGCGAAGGGTAGGTCACGTTCGACAGCATGCCGTGCAGGCCATGGCCGAATTCATGGAACAAAGTGCGGGCGTCGTCCGGCGACAGCAGCGACGGCTCCCCGTCGGCGCCCTTGGAGAAGTTGCAGACGTTGATGATCAGCGGCGCCACCTCGCCGTCGAGCTTCTGCTGGTCGCGCAGCGAGGTCATCCAGGCCCCGGAGCGCTTCGAGGAGCGGGCGAAGTAGTCGCCATAGAACAGCGCCTTGTGCTTGCCCTGGGCGTCCCTGACCTCCCAGACCCGCACGTCGGGGTGCCAGACCGGGATGTCCTTGCGCTCGGTGAAGCTGACGCCGAACAGGCGGGTGGCGCAGTCGAAGGCGGCGGCGATCATGTGGTCGAGCGAGAGATAGGGCTTGATCGCGGCGTCGTCGAAATTGGCCCTGATCTGCCGCAGCTTTTCGGCGTAGTAGCGCCAGTCCCACGGCGCCAGCGCGAAATTGCCGCCCTCCCCGGCGACCAGCGCCTGCAGGGCATCGCGATCGGCCAGCGCCCGGGCGCGGGCCGGCTTCCAGACCCGCTCCAGCAGGCCGCGCACCGCTTCCGGCGTCTTGGCCATGGAATCCTCGAGGCGATAGGCGGCGAAGGTCGGGAAGCCCAGGAGCCTGGCGCTTTCCTCGCGCAGCTTCAGGATCTCGACGATGATGTCGTTGTTGTCGTTGGCGTTGTTGTTGTCGCCGCGGGCGGTAAAGGCCTTGAACACCTTCTCGCGCAGGTCGCGCCGGGTGGAGCTCTTCAGGAACGGCTCGACCGAGGAACGCGACAGCGTCACGATCGCCTTGCCTTCCATCCCGCGCTCGACGGCGGCGGCCTTGGCCGCTGCGATGAAGCTGTCCGGCAGGCCGTCGCGATCGGCCTCGCCGAGCTCCATGAACCAGTCCTGCTCGTCGCCGAGCAAATGGTGGCTGAACGAGGTGCCGAGATGCGCCAGCCGCTCGTTGATCTCGGCCATCCGCTTCTTGGCTGCCTCGTCGAGCCCGGCGCCGGCGCGGTGGAAGCGGGTATAGGTGCGCTCCAAAAGCCGCATCTGCTCGCCGGTGAGCCCAAGCGTGGCGCGGTTTTCGTGCAGCATGGCGATGCGGCCGAACAGCACCGCGTTCATCATGATCGGATTCCAGTGCCGCGCCATCCGCAGCGACACCTCGGTGTCGATCTCGAGCAGCGCCGGGTTGGAGTGCGCCGAGACCAGGTCGTAGAACACCGCCGACACCCTGGAGAGCAGTTTTCCCGAGCGCTCCAGCGCGGTGATGGTGTTGGCGAAATCGGGCGTGGAGGGATCGTGCTCGATCGCGGCGATCTCGGCGGCATGGTCGGCGAAGGCCCGCTCGAAGGCGGGAAGGAAATGCTGCGGCACGATCTCCGCAAACGGAGGGGTCTCGAACGGGGTCCGCCACGCCTGCAAAAGCGGGTTTGCCTGGGCCTGCGAGCTGGCCGCCATTTCCGTGGTTTCCGACATCAAGATTTCCCGTTTCTGGTCCCGAATAGTTGCAGGAACCTATAGCACCTGATGGGGCTTTTTTGGGCCTTTTACGCTTGATAGCGGAGGCCTTTTCATAGAGATTGCGGCCCGCAACAGGACCTTTGGACCCATGAGCTCGCAGCCCTCCCCGACCGCTTCCCGCCGGATCCTCTGGCCCAGCGTCATCACCGTCATCAGCGCGGCGATCCTGATCGGCGCCGAGGTGTTCGGCGCGGCGTTCGCCGGCGGCTGGGCGCTCGCGATCCTGTTCGGGCTCGACGACACCGGCGCCCACATCCTGCAGGCGGTGCTGTTCGCGCTCGGCGTCTTCATCATGGTGGCGTTCATCCGCGCCGCGCAGCGCGTCGAGCCGTTCACGCGCCGCGCCTGAGTCGCGTGAAGCAACAAAGCCGCGTGGCGCTTGCCTCAAAAACGCTTACGCTTCCTTAAAGTAACTTAACGTCTGTTCATGTTCGTCGCCGCGCGCGGCAAGCAGCGGCGCTGCAAGCACATGTTAGGCAAATTTGTCCCCAGCCTAAAAAAATTGTTGCGAAGCAGACTCAAAACCCCTATTTCCCGTGTTGCCCAATTTCGCACGTGCCTGTGGTCGTGTGTCAGTCGGTAGGTATCCGGACAAGAGGCCGGACAGCCGCCAAGGGGATGAAGAACCGAGGGTCGCTCAAGTCCGAGTGGCCAGCATCTCTCTCAAGAGATGCCGTTGAAGGTCTCTTCGCTCCTTGCAACCGTGACTGGCAGCCGGAGGCGAACCGGCGCACCTCGTTCTCAACGGGGGACGCGACTTAAAGCAACGACGGATCGGGCTTTTTTGGTCTCTGCCGGCTTTCCACCAGCCGGCGCGAATACCGAAGAGGCTTGTCCTTCATTGCCAGGTGTGCGGGCGGGATCCTTCCCAACCAATCCACGGCAGCACAGTTCGGTCTGAGTCTTTTGGCTTCGTTGCGCCTCCATCGCGCGATGTGGCCGGAGCGCTCTTATCCGAGATCATTTTTGAACGTGTCCCGTCGCTGGGCCGTTTGGGAGGGTGCTATGACCGAACGCATTCAGGAATTCCTGCGCAACCGCCGCAACGAGGGCCAGGACGTCGAGCCGTGCCTCGTCGTCGACCTCGAAGTCGTGCGCGACAACTACCAGAGCTTCGCCAAGGCGCTGCCGGACAGCCGCGTGTTCTATGCAGTCAAGGCCAACCCGGCGCCGGAAGTGCTGTCGCTGCTGGCCTCGATGGGCTCGTGCTTCGACTGCGCGTCGGTCGCCGAGATCCAGATGGCGCTCGCCGCCGGCGCGAGCCCGGAGCGCGTCTCCTATGGCAATACGATCAAGAAGGAACGCGACATCGCGCGCGCCTTCGCGCTCGGCATTCGCCTGTTCTCGGTCGACTGCTCCGCCGAAGTCGAGAAGATCGCCCGCGCCGCCCCCGGCTCGAAGGTGTTCTGCCGCATTCTCTATGACTGCGCCGGCGCCGAGTGGCCGCTGTCGCGCAAGTTCGGCTGCGATCCGGAAATGGCGGTCGACGTGCTCGACCTCGCCAAGCGCCTTGGCCTGGAAGCTTACGGCATCTCGTTCCATGTCGGCTCGCAGCAGCGCAAGGTGAAGGCGTGGGACCGCGCGCTGGCGATGGCCTCGACGGTGTTCCGCGACTGCGCGGAGCGCGGCATCAACCTGTCCATGGTCAACATGGGCGGCGGATTTCCGACCAAGTACCTCAAGGACGTGCCGCCGGTGGTGCAGTACGGCCGGTCGATCTTCCGCGCGCTGCGCAAGCACTTCGGCAACCAGATCCCGGAAACCATCATCGAGCCGGGCCGCGGCATGGTCGGCAATGCCGGCATCATCGAGACCGAAGTCGTTCTGATCTCCAAGAAGAGCGACGAGGACGAGGTGCGCTGGGTGTATCTCGACATCGGCAAGTTCGGCGGTCTCGCCGAGACGATGGACGAGTCGATCCGCTACGCCATCCGCACGCCGCATGACGGCGCGGAAATGACGCCGTGCGTGCTCGCAGGCCCCACCTGCGATTCCGCCGACGTGCTGTACGAGAAGATGCCGTACCCGCTGCCGGTGACGCTCGAGATCGGCGACAAGCTGCTGATTGAAGGCACCGGCGCCTATACGTCGACCTACTCGTCGGTGGCGTTCAACGGCTTCCCGCCGCTGCGGACCTACCACATCTGAGGCCTCGTTGAGGCCCGACTAGTCGGGAGCCGGCGCGCCGGCTCCCTCCCCATCACCTGCCGATTCGCCGACAACGCCTCCCGCGCTTGCTGCCGCCGGATGCGAGGACTGACGTGCCATGGCTGCTTTGCGGAAGACCCCCGTTGCCCTCATCTCCGACGCCGCTGCGTTCGCGATCCGCGGCGAGCGAAGCTCGGACGTCGCTGCGCGCGAAGTGCTGCTCGATGCCTGCTTTGGCGCCAACCGCCATGCCCGCACCTGTCAGCGCCTGCGCGACGGCTACGCGCCCGCCGAAGGCCTTGCCTTCTCGGCCACGGCGAACGGCAGGCTGGTTGGAACCGTGCGGTTGTGGCACGTCGGCGCCGGGGGCAAGCCAGCGCTGGTGCTCGGCCCGCTGGCGGTGGACGGCGCCTGCCGCGAACTCGGCATCGGCGCGGCATTGATGGACCACGCGCTGGCGGCGGCGAAAGCCCGCGGCCATGGCGCGGTGATCCTGCTCGGCGACGCGCCCTATTATGCCCGCTTCGGCTTCTCCGCCCTCAAGACCGGCGAACTGGCGCTGCCCGGCCCGTTCGAGCGCGACCGCCTGCTCGGCCTTGAACTGCGCGACGGCGCGCTCGACAGTGCCTGGGGCATGATCGTGCCGTCAGGCGCCGAAAGGCAAGGCGCGGCCGGCGGGAAAGGCCCGTAAATTGGCCTCTCACGCCGCTTGATTTGAGGGTCAAGACGCGGCATTGCGTGGCTTCAATTACAGCCACGCCATGGTCTGCCCGAGGTCGATACGATGCCCCGCCGCCTGATTTCCACCGGTTCGCCGTTTGAGAAAACCGCCGGCTACAGCCGCGCCGTGATCGACGGCGATTTTGCCTTCGTGGCCGGCACCACCGGCTACGACTACGCCACCATGACGATGCCGCCGGATTTCACGAGCCAGTCACGCAACTGCTTCAAGACCATCGAAGCCGCCTTGAAAGAGGGCGGGTTCGCGATGGCCGACATCGTGCGGGCGACCTACTACATCACCGACATCAAGGACGCGGACGCCCATTTCGCGGTCTGCGGCGAAGTTCTCGGCGACATCCGCCCGGCCGCGACGCTTCTGGTGGTCGGCGGGCTCTACAAGCCCGAGATGAAGGTCGAGATCGAAGTCACCGCGAAGCGGCGCACCTGACCCCTCCTTCGCGCTTTCAGCGCATCCAATCCCCGGAGACCAACCCATGAGCCCGTCCGCGCCAATCCACGCGAAAATTTCCGGACCCATCGTCATGATCGGCTTCGGCTCGATCGGCAAAGGCACGCTGCCGCTGATCGAACGGCATTTCGACTATGACAAGTCGCGCTTCGTCATCATCGACCCGCATGAGGACGGCGAGCTCGCGAAACAGCACGGCGTGCGCTTCATCAAGCAGGCCGTGACCCGCGACAACTACCGCGAGGTGCTGGTGCCGCTGCTCACCGCCGGCGGCGGCCAGGGCTTTTGCGTCAACCTGTCGGTCGACACCTCGTCGGTCGACATCATGACCATGTGCCGCGAGATCGGCGCGCTCTACATCGACACCGTGGTGGAGCCGTGGCTCGGCTTCTACTTCGACAAGAATATCGGCCCGGAAAAGCGCTCGAACTACGCGCTGCGCGAATCCCTGCTCGCGGCCAAGCACAAGAGCCCGGGCGGGCCGACCGCGGTGTCCACCTGCGGCGCCAATCCCGGCATGGTGTCTTGGTTCGTCAAGCAGGCGCTGCTCGACATCGCGCGCGACACCAATACGCCTTACAACGAGCCGAAGAGCCGGGAGGGCTGGGGCCAGCTCGCCCACAAGCTCGGCATCAAAGGCATCCATATCGCCGAGCGCGACACCCAGCGCTCCAAGAAGCCGAAGCCAATGGACGTGTTCGTCAACACCTGGTCGGTGGAGGGCTTCGTCTCCGAGGGCCTGCAGCCGGCCGAGCTCGGCTGGGGCACCCATGAAAAGTGGGTGCCGCACAATGCCGGCATCCACAATTACGGCTGTGGTGCGGCGATCTATCTGCTGCAGCCCGGCGCCAACACCCGCGTGCGCTCCTGGTGTCCGACGCCGGGCGCGCAATACGGCTTTCTCGTCACCCATAACGAGTCGATCTCGATCGCGGATTACTTCACCGTTCGCGAGGGCAGCACCGTGATCTACCGCCCGACCTGCCATTACGCCTATCACCCCGCCAACGACGCGGTGCTGTCGCTGCACGAGATCTTCGGCGCCACCGGCAAGATGCAGGAAAAATGGCACATCCTCGACGAGAACGAGATCGAGGACGGCATCGACGAACTCGGCGTGCTGCTCTACGGCCACGCCAAGAACGCCTATTGGTACGGCTCGCAGCTCTCGATCGAGGAGACCCGGAAGATCGCGCCGTACCAGAACGCCACCGGGTTGCAGGTGTCCTCGGCGGTGCTCGCCGGCATGGTGTGGGCGCTGGAAAATCCCGGCGCCGGGATCGTCGAGGCCGACGAGATGGATTTCCACCGCTGCCTCGAAATCCAGCGGCCCTATCTCGGACCGGTGAAGGGTTTCTACACCGACTGGACGCCGCTCTCCGACCGGCCCGGCCTGTTCCCGGAAGACATCGACACGTCGGACCCCTGGCAGTTCAGGAACGTGCTGGTGCGTTGAGGCGCAGGGGCCAACCGTGAGACGCGCTGATGCGCATCTTGCGGCCCTCGTAACCGCGAATTAACCATCTTGCGTCATTCTGAAGAAAGTCTTCGTTTGCGAAGGCCTGGAGCCGTCGCCGCGGCAACGTTTCGCGCGAGGGCTCCTTCAGAGGAGCGCCGACCATGCGCGCCATCATCGTCATCATCCTGTCGGCTGCGGCATTGGCTGCCTGCAAGCCCGACAATGACGTGACCGGCTCGATCGCCTGCGCCAGCAAGCTCTACAGCCCGTACAATCCCAAGGACATGAAGCAGTGCGTCGGCGCCTGCCTCGCCTGCGATCGCGGCGTGACCAGCACCTGCTCGACGTCCTGCATGCTCAAGGGCGCGCGCTGACCGTCGGGCAATGGTTGGCGTCTCGGATCAGCCGCGGTGGCCCGATCGGACGGCTACAGCGCAAGCAACCCGGCATCGCCATCCTCGGCCGCAAACGCGAGTTGCGTGCCCTTGGCGTTCCAGGCCAGTGCTGCGACCTGGGCGCCGCCGTTCTTGCGCACCAGGATTTCCGCGCCGTCTTCCAGCCGCACCATCAGGATGGTGCCGTCGCTGTAGCCGGCGGCGAGGATGTCCTGCTTCGGATGGCAGGCGACCATGGAAACCCGCGCCTTGAGCGGCGCCAGCATCGCGGGCTCCTTGCCCATCGGGCCATCCTTGCTGGCGAACGGCCACAGGATCACGGTATCGGCGCCCGAGGTCGCAAGCGCCTTGCCGCCGGCACTCCACGACATCGACCGCACGCGGCCGGGATAGCCGGTCATGCGCATATGCCTAGTGTCCGCCAGCCGCCAGCCATGCAGCGCCGGCTCGTGCATCGCCGTGACCAGGAACTTGTTGTCGGGACTGAACACCACGCCGAGATGCGAGCCCGCCCACTCCAGCACTTCCGGCTTCGCCGCCATGTTGGGAAACCACAGGGTGACGCCGTTGTAATGCGCGACCGCGAGCCGCAAACCCTTCGGCGCAAACGCCAGCCCGCCGACCGTGGAGGGCGCATCGAGTGATTTGTCCTCGCCTCTGCCGCTGCGGACGAAGGCGGTCTTGCCGGCCGACCACGCGAACGCGCCGTCGGGATGGACGGCGACATTGTCGATCCAGCGCCGTCTGGCGTCGGTCGCCAGCAGCGTTACCTCGCCCTTGCCGTCGAGCGCGACGAGCTTGCCGTCATCGCCGCCCATGACGATGCGCGCGCCGTCGGACGCCGCACACAGGATGCCGCCGCCATGGACCGCGACCGGCGAGACTTCGCCGTCGCCGCTGGCCAGGAAGACGTTTTCCTCGGCGCCGACAAAGGCGGCGCGCTCGCCGAGGAAATGCACCGAGGTGACGGGCGCGCCGATCCTGACCGGGCGCACCCGGTCGGTGACCGACACGATGGAAGCGGCATTGCTGCCGGGATCGAACTCTTTCATCACGTGGTGATACAACGCTCGAAGCCGTCACGGATGCTCTGCTCGGGCAATTCGCGCCCGATGAAGACGAGGCGGCTCTCGCGCGGCTCGCCCTCCTTCCAGGCGCGCTGGTGGTCGCCTTCCAGCATCATGTGCACGCCCTGGAACACGTAACGGTCGTCGTCGTCGCTGAAGGCGAGAATGCCCTTGGAGCGCAAGATCTTCTGGCCCTCGCTCGCGACGAGGTTCTGCAGCCACGGCATGAATTTGGTGGCGTCGAGCGGCTTGTCCGAGCGCAGCGACAGCGATTGCATGTCCTCGTCGTGATAGTGCTTGATGCCGCCATGGCCGTGATCGTGGTGATGGTCATGGCCGTGGTGATGATCGTGATCATGGTCGTGATCGTCGCCGGCCTGCAGGAATTCCGGCTCGAGCTCGAGGATGCGGTCGAGATCGAACGCGCCGCGCTCCAGCACGTCCGACAGTGCGACCTGGCAGCGCTCGGTGCGATGCAGCTTGGCGTAGGGGTTGATGGCGCGGATCCGGGCCTCGACCTCGGCAAGTTCCGCCTTGCTGACGAGATCGGTCTTGTTGAGCACGATGACGTCAGCGAACGCGATCTGGTTCTTGGCTTCCGGCGCGTCCTTCAGCCGCTCGGCCAGCCATTTGGCGTCGGCGACCGTCACCACCGCGTCGAGCCGGGCGTTGTTCTGCACGTCCTCGTCAACGAAGAAGGTCTGCGCCACCGGCGCCGGATCGGCGAGGCCCGTGGTCTCGACGATGATGGCGTCGAACTTGCCCTTGCGCTTCATCAGCCCGTCGAGGATGCGCACGAGGTCGCCGCGCACGGTGCAGCAGACGCAGCCATTGTTCATCTCGAACACTTCTTCGTCGGCGCCGATGATCAGGTCGTTGTCGATGCCGATCTCGCCGAATTCGTTGACGATGACGGCGTATTTCTTGCCGTGGTTTTCCGACAGAATGCGGTTGAGAAGGGTGGTCTTGCCGGCGCCGAGATAGCCCGTCAGCACGGTCACGGGAATTTTTGGAGAAGAAGGTTCAGCCATAGTCACTCCGGAAAGGCGGTATTTGCGCGGGGGCTGCGCCGGCAGCAGGGAGGCCCCTGCCCTAATTGGCGAGCGCGCTGGTCAGGGCCTTTATATTGTGCCTGACCATCTCAATGTAAGTGGGGGCATCGCCCTTTTCGCCCGTCAAACTGTCGGAATAGAGCGTTCCGCCGACTTTGGCGCCGGTCTCGGCCGATATCCGCCCGATCAGCCTGGCATCGCTGATATTTTCCAGAAACACCGCCGGGATTTTCTGGGTCCTGATCTGGGTGATGATGCGGGCGATATCGCGGGCGCTGGCCTCGGATTCGGTGGAGACGCCGAGCGGCGCGATGAAGGCGATGCCATAGCTCGAGGCGAGATAGCCGAAGGCGTCGTGGGTCGAGATCACCTTGCGGCGCGCCGCCGGAATCTGCGCCACCGCTTCCCTCACCTCGCGGTCGAGCGCATCGAGTTTCGCCAGATAGGCGGTCGCATTGGCGCGATAACCCTCGGCGCCCGCGGGGTCGGCGGCGGCAAGCGCGGCGCTGATATTGGCGACATAGGTTTTCGCGTTGGCGACCGATTGCCACGCATGCGGATCGGCATCGGAGCCGAGCTTGCGCGGCGCGATGCCGTCGGTCGCGGCGATGATCCTTGCCTTGCCGCCCGCGGATTGCACCAGCCGCGGCAGCCATCCCTCCAGCCCGAGGCCGTTGACGATGACGAGCCTGGCGTCGGCGATCTTCTTCGCATCCGCCGGCGTCGGAGAATAGACATGGACATCGCTGTTGGGGCCGACCAGCGTCGTGACATTGACGCGATCACCCCCGACGTTGCGCACGAAATCGCCGAGGATCGAGAAGGAGGCGACGACGTTGAGGCGCTCCTGCGCACGCGCGGGGGCGACCGCCGCTATCAGCATCAAACAGGCGAACAAGAATTGAAAACGCCGCATCGGTTCGCCGCTATGCCTCGAGATGCTTGCCGGGAAACAGCTGCCTCACCATGCCGCTGACGCTGCCGAACAGCACCGAGACGACATAGAGCACCGCGGCCACCAGAATGATCGCCGGGCCGGAGGGAATGCGGGTCTGGAACGACAGCACCAGCCCCGCATAGCCGGAGACGACGGCGCTCGCGACCGCGATGCAGATCATGCCGGTGATGTCGCGCGACCAGAACCGCGCGATGCCGGCGGGCAGGATCATCAGCCCGACCGCGAGCAGGGTGCCGAGCGCGTGAAAGCCGTTGACCAGATTGACCACGACCAGCGCGAGAAACGCCAGATGCGCCGGAGCGCCGGCCCGGCTGACGGTGCGCAGGAACACCGGGTCGACGCATTCGATCACCAGCGGGCGATAGATCACCGCCAGCACCACGAGCGTGATGGTGGCGTTGAAGGCGATCACCAGCAACGTCTGGTCGTCCATCGCAAGGATATTGCCGAACAGCACGTGCAGCAGGTCGATATTGGTGCCCTTGATCGAGACAATAGTCACGCCTGTAGCCAGCGACACCAGGTAGAAGGTGGCGAGCGAGGCGTCTTCCTTCAATTCGGTGGTGCGCGCGACCAAGCCTGCCAGGATCGCCACCGTGAAGCCCGCGATCATGCCGCCGAACGTCATCGCAAACAGATTGAGGCCCGACAGCAAAAAGCCGATCGCAGCCCCCGGCAGGATGGCGTGCGCCATGGCGTCGCCGACCAGGCTCATCCGCCGCAGCATCAGGAACACGCCGATCGGCGCGGCGCCCAGCGCAAGCGCGATCACGGCCGCCAGCGCCCGGCGCATGAATTCGAATTCGGTGAAGGGCGCGACCAGCGCGTCATAGATCGCCACGGTCAGGCCGCCCGCGACGGCATGTCGTCGACGGCGCAAGCCGCCGCGCTGTCGTCGAACGCTTCGCACATCCGGCGGGCCTCGCTGAGATTCGCCGCGGTCAGCACCTCGGCGGTCGGCCCCCACGCCACCGGGCCGCGCGCCAGCAGCAGGGTTTCCGGAAAATGGGCGCGCACCAGATCCATGTCATGCAGCGCCGCCAGCACGGTGCGCCCCTCGGCGTGCCAGCGCCGCACCAGATCGAGCAGGTCGGCCGAAGTCCTGGTGTCGATGGCGTTGAAGGGCTCGTCGAGCACGATCAGCCGCGCGTCCTGCAGCAGCACCCGCGCGAACAGCATGCGCTGCATCTGCCCGCCCGACAGCGTGCCGATCGGGCGGTTCTCGAAACCGTTGAGGCCGACGGCGGCGAGCGCTTGCGCAATCTTGTCGCGCGCCGATTTACCCATGCCGCCGAAGAATCCGGTGCTGCGCCACAGTCCGGTGCCGACGAAATCGTACACCGAGATCGGAAAGCTGCGGTCGATATCGGCGGTCTGCGGCAGATAGGCGATATCGCGGACGTTGAGATTGCCAAGGGAGATAGAGCCCGCCAGCGGCTTGAGGATGCCGACCAGCCCTCGAAGCAGCGTCGACTTGCCGGCGCCGTTGGGACCGACGAGCGCGAGCAACGCGCCGGAGGCGACCTCGCCGTCGAGGTGGTGCACGGCCGGGTGCCGGTCGTAGCCGAGCGTGACGTCGCGGAATTTGAGCTGCGCGGCCATGCTCACCTCATCGCCAACAGCACGACGGCCCACAGGACGGCGCTGACCGCGAGCGCCGCACCAAGCCGCGCCATCACGGTCATGCGCAGGATCGACCAGGGTGCGGCCTGCGCCGGATGCGGGGACGACGGCCCGTGGCTGTGGGCGTGGTCATGGCTATGGTCATGGTTGTGGGAATGGGAAGGAACCATAGCGAAATGTTATATTATAACATAACGGATGTCCATGGAGCCGGTTTCAGTCCTCAAGGCTTCCCGATCGCCATCGCGATGGCCGCGGCCAGCAACGGGAACGGCAGCGACACCGCCGCGCGGAACCAGACGAAGCGGGCCGGCATAAACGGGATTTCCCAGAGAATCAGCCGCTGGAAGGCGAACAGCGCCCAGGCGACGACATAGGCGATGACCTGCGGCGCGCCGCCGCCGGCCTTCAGGGCCACCGCGCCGAGCGAGAAGCCGATCACCGGGCCGCCCGGCGTCGCGGCGCCCGCGACGGTCGCGGTGAGCACGCCGAGCCAGCCGCTGTCAGGCCCGAACCAGCCGGTGATGACCTCCTGGGGCAGCACCGCCGCGATATAGCCGGCGCCGATCACGCCGAGCGCGATGCGCGGCACGATGTTGATGAAGTCCATGGAGCCTTCGCGCGCCGCCGCCGTCAGCACCGTGCGGCCGCGCTGCCAGACCATGAAGCCGAGCACCGCAACCGAGCCCCACAAACTGATGTCGATGATCAGGGCGGCGGTCATGATGGCGGCGCGCCCTTCGGATACATCCTGATATAGACGAAGCGGCCGAGCGCGCCGGCCAGCACCGGGATCGGCAGCGAGATCGCGATCCGCCACAGCGTGAAGTCGGTGCCCAGAATCGGCAATTCCCAGGAAATCGCCCGGCCATAGCCGAGCAGCGTCCAGCTCACCACCATCGCGATGATGGCGCCGAAATCGGCGCCGACGGTGAGCAGCGCCGCCGCCACCGGATAGGCGGTGAACGGTCCGCCCGGCAGGATGGCGCCGAACGCGGTCCCGATCAGCAATCCCTTCAGGCCGGAGTTGGGCCCGAGCGATCGCGACACTTTCTCGTGCGGCAATATCTCGGCGAGGAACGCGCCGAGCAGGCAGCCCGCCAGCACGCGCGGCAGGATGCCGCCGAACAGCTCGAGATCGCTGGTCAGGATTTCGGTGACGCCGTGGATGCCATCGCGCCTCCAGACCAGCACCACGCTGACCGCGACCAGCACCGCGATCACGATCATCGACCAGCCGATCGGCTTGCGGACGCGTCCGGCGCGCGGCTCTGAGTCCGCGGCGTCGTCGGCGGGCGCCGGGTCTTTCAGGGGTGATTCTGACAAGGCAATCGGTCTGGGGGGTGAAGCGGCTGATCCTGCTTAGTCGCGCCGGCACAGCGAATCAAACGGAACAGTGACGAAACCCATGCGCGCCTGATGAAGGCCCATGCGGGATTGTTCACGCCAGATGGCGGACCAGCGCGAGGCCGGCGAACAGGCCGGCGATCGACAACAGCACCGAGCCCAGCACGTAGAACAGCGCCGATCCGATCTCGCCCCGCTCGTAGAGCAGCGCAGTATCGAGCGAGAACGCCGAGAAGGTGGTGTAGCCGCCGAGAATGCCGGTCATCAGGAACAGCCGCCAGGGCTGCGAAGCTTCGCCCTTGAAGGCGAGGTAGCCGGCGATCAGCCCCATCACGAGGGAGCCCGAGACATTGATGATGAAGGTGCCCCAGGGAAACGCCGTGCCGAGCCCGCGCGCGCAGACCACGTTGACGAAATGGCGCAGCGACGCGCCAAGCCCGCCGCCGACAAAAACCAGAAGATAGTTCATCGCAAGCTTTCCAAGGATCCGGGCACCGGCATCACAGGTTTTGCCGCAAGGCCGCGGTCCCCGCAAGGATCACGGGATGCCTGCGCAAACGAAAGGGCGGCAGCGCGATGCTGCCGCCCCGGGAAGATTCCGTCATTCCGGGGCGCGCCGGAGGCGCGAACCCGGAATCTCGACCTTGTCTTGCAACTCTCGATCACTTCGAGATTCCGGGTTCGATGCTGCGCATCGCCCCGGAATGACAGTGGTTAGTCTCACGCCTTCGAGAACAGCTGGTCGACATATTCCCAGTTCACCAGATGATCGACGAACGCCTTGAGATAGTCCGGGCGGCGGTTGCGATAATCGATGTAATAGGAGTGCTCCCAGACGTCGACGCCGAGGATCGGAGTGGCGCCATGCACCAGCGGGTTTTCGCCGTTCGGGGTCTTGGAGATTTCGAGCTTGCCGTTCTTGACCGACAGCCATGCCCAGCCCGAGCCGAACTGGCCGACGCCGGCGGCGGCGAAATCGGTCTTGAACTTCTCCAGCCCGCCGAGGTCCTCGTTGATCTTCTTTTCCAGACGGCCCGGCAGTTTGCTGCCGCCGCCATTGGGCTTCATCCAGTTCCAGAAATGCAGGTGGTTGTAGTGCTGGCCGGCATTGTTGAACAGCGGCACATTCTTGCCGAACGAGCCCTTGACGATCTCCTCGAGAGACTTGCCCTCGAATTCGGTGCCCTTCAGCAGATTGTTGCCGTTGGTCACATAGGCCTGATGATGCTTGTCGTGATGGTATTCCAGCGTTTCCTGCGACATATGAGGAGCAAGCGCGTCATAGGCATAAGGAAGGTTGGGAAGCGTGAAGGTCATGGGATGATGTCCGCAATGATGGGAGACGTGACTTAACGGGACCCCTTATAGAAGGTTCCATCGATCTTAAACACAGCAAATTGGGTCCGGGCAGCGCAGGGATTGAGCACAATGAGCATCGAGATCGACGTATTGAACGGAGACGCATCGTGGCCCGTGGCGGAGCCGCTGTTCGATGCGGTCTGGTCGCCCCATGTCATGGAAAAGCTGTCTTGGGGCCATGTCCAGTGGGCCCATGCCGACCTCCGCGTGCTGATCGAACGACCCGAAGGCGGGCTGGCCTGCCATGTCGGAATTTATTTCCGCGACGTCACCCTGGACGGCCGCAAGATGCAGGCCGGCGGCATCGGCGGGGTCATGACCCGCGAGGACTGCCGCGGCCAGGGCTATGCCAGCCTCGCGCTGAACGCCGCGGTACGGACCATGCGCGACCACGAGGCGGTGCAGTTCGCACTGTTGTTCTGCGAACCGCACAATTTCGCGTTCTACCGGGCGCGCGGCTGGCACCGCTTCACCGGCGAGGTCTACGCCGAGCAGCCCGGGGGACGCATTCGCTTCGAGGCGATGGCGCCCTTCGTGCTCGACTTCACGCGCGCGCCGCGGCAAGGCGTCATCGACCTATGCGGCCTGCCTTGGTGACCATGCGCGCCGCGGGGTGGCGGTCGCAGGCGGCGGCCCATAATATGTCGGTCATCATTTTGTTGTCCGCTGACGCCTGAATGGCCGGTGCTGCATGACCATCAAGGCCTCGCCTGAGGCGCCCCCGGCCGGCATCCCCGCCAACGGCCTGCTGACGTCGCCGATCCTGCCGACCCTGCTGAAGCTGGCCTTTCCGAATATCGTCGCGATGTTCGGCACCACCTTGGTGGCGGTCGCCGAAACCTCCTATATCGGCCGTCTCGGCATCGAACCCCTGGCCGCCATCGCGCTGGTGTTCCCCTTCGTGATGCTGACGCAGATGATGTCGGCGGGCGCCATGGGCGGCGGCGTTTCGTCGGCGATCAGCCGCGCGCTCGGCGCCGGCGACCGCGAGCGCGCGGCGACGCTGGCGCTGCACGCGGCCATGATCGGCCTGCTCGGCGGACTGTTCTTCACCGCTGTCATGCTGCTGTTCGGCCGCGGGTTCTTCATGCTGCTGGGCGGGCGCGGCGGCGTGCTCGAACAGGCCCTGCAATATTCGCAGGTGCTGTTTTCCGGCGCGGTCTCGATCTGGCTGGTCAATACGCTGTCCTCGGTGCTGCGCGGCACCGGCGACATGCGGCTGCCGTCGGCAACATTGATCGGCACCGCCCTGGTTCAGGTCGTGGCCGGCGGCACATTGGGTCTTGGTCTCGCCGGGCTGCCGCAACTCGGCATGCGCGGCGTCGCCGCCGGACAACTGATCGCGTTCTCGCTCGGGGCGATATTTCTCGCCTGGGTCCTCGTCAGCGGCCGCAGCCGGCTGACGCTCGATTTCCGCGCCTTCAGATTTCAGCGCGCCATGTTCCTCGACATCCTGAAGGTCGGCGCGATCTCCTGCGTGGCGCCGCTGCAGAGCGTGCTGACCATCCTGATCTTCACCAGGATCCTCGCCGGCTTCGGCACCGCGACGCTCGCCGGCTACGGCATGGGCTCGCGGCTCGAATTCCTGCTGACCCCGATTTCGTTCGCCTTCGGCGTCGCCTCGGTGCCGATGGTCGGCATGGCCGTCGGCGCCGGCCTCGTCGCGCGCGCCCGCAAGGTGGCGTGGACCGCGGGCGCAGCATCGGCCCTCACCATCGGGCTGATCGGCCTGATCGTGGCGGCAGAACCGGTGCTCTGGGTGTCGCTGTTCACCAGCGATCCCGGCGTCACCGCCGCCGCCTATTCCTATTTCGCCTGGGCCGGTCCGGCATTCGGGTTCTTCGGGCTGGGCACCTGTCTCTATTTCGCTTCGCAGGGCGCGGCGAAGGTCGGCGGCCCGGTGCTGGCGGGAACAGGCCGCTTGCTGTTGGTCGGGCTCGGCGGCTGGTGGCTGGTGTCGATCGACGCTCCGGCATGGACGCTGTTCGCGCTGGCCGGCGCCGCCATGGTGCTGTTCGGCCTCGGCGTGGCCGCTTCGGTCCGCCTGACGCGCTGGGGTAAATGATCCGCGAGCAGGCCGATACGACATTGCAGAAATTCGATTTGTTGCTATGCAGGCCTGCTTTTCGGAGAGGCTCAGCGCCTGAACACACATCCGGGCCTCGTGGTTCGAGAAAATCTATTCTTCCATCGGGCAGTTGACCATCCAGGGCGTGCCGAACTGATCGACGCACATGCCGAAACCCTTGGAGAAGAAAGTCTTGCCGAACGCCATGTTGATGGTGCCGCCCTCGGCCAGCGCCTTGAACCGGCGCTCGGCGTCGGCGGGATCCTCGACCTGCAGGGAGACCGCGAATCCCTGCGGCTGGTGGAAATTGCCCGGAGTTGCGTCGGAGGCCATCAGCACTTCGCCGTCGATCGATATCCTGGCGTGCATGACCTTCTTCTTCCATTCCGGAGGGATCGGCATCTCCGCGGGCCCGCCCTCATAGGTCAGCATTGCATCGATCCTGGCGCCGAGCACCTTCGCGTAGAATTTCAACGCCGCTTCGCAATTGCCGTTGTAGAAGAGATAGGGATTGACCTGCATCGCTTGCTCCTAGGGTGACTTGACGCCGCACCGAAGCTCATTTTTCGGCGAGCCGCTTCAGATTGGCGAGACCGATTTCAAAATCCTTGCCGACCATGTCGTCCAGGTTGATGAAGACCTGCATCACCTTCGACATCAGGGACGCGGGACCATGCATCAGCCATGTCAGACGGGTGGCATCGCCCTGCGGCAGCATTGTGAATTCAGCGGTGTTGTGGGCTTCGAACGGCGTGAAAAAATCGAGCTTGATGGCGATCTTCGACGGCGCCGGCGCGTCCAGGATTTCCATGCGGCCGGAACCGACGTTCTTGTTGCCCTCCCACGCATAGACCGCGCCCTTGCCGCTCCCCACATCGCTGAAAGTGCGCTTCATCGCGGGATCCTTGTGTTCGTAAGGCGACCACGATCCCCACTGGTGAAAATCGTTGATCAGCGGAAAGATCTTTTCCGGCGGCGCCTTGACCGTGATGGCGCGCCTCACGGCGAACGTATCCGGCTTGGTCGCAGCGAGGATCAGCACGATAGCGATCGCAATCGCAAGCACGACGGCAATGATGGCAATGGCCTTCAACATGGCAAACTCCGTATCGGTGAATCGTCGGCGAGGTAAATCAACGCTGCCAGGGCATCAAGCCGCGCAAGTTTCTGTCGCGCAGCCACAGCCCGCCCCACACCATCAGGCCCAGATAGAATCCGAACAGCGTGTGGCTGAACAGCGGACTGCCGATCCTGACATGCGATGCCATCGCGCCGCCGAGATAGCCGGTCAACAGGATGGCCCCGAGAATCGAGGTCGGCGGAATCGCATAGAGCACGGTGCAGGCGACGGTGATGACACCGAGTGTCCGCGCCAGGCTTTCGCTCGAACCATAGCCCATCCTGTCCATGGTTTCCGTGACCACCGGCCACGGCACCAGCTTGATGGCGCCGTCGAACAGCAGGAACACAATGACGAGGCCGCTGAGGACACGGCCGGTCCACTGTGCGGGCTTTGAAATCTCCGGGCTTGCCGCGGTCTCGGCGATCGTCGTCATGGTCGGCTCCGTCGGGGATTGCTGATACACAATCCAAGGACGAACGGGAGCGGCGGAAACCGACAGGGGGGAGCGAAATTATTGCGACCGCCTCCCTTTTTCCCCTCTCCCCTACTTCCCCGCCTTGGCGCCGCGGGGCGCGCTGTCGCGCATCAGGCGGTCGAGATGCATCCTGATGTGGGCGGCCTCCGCCGAGGTGTTGGCGAGCGCGATGGCGCGGTCGAAGGCGACGCGGGCCTCCTCGTTGCGGCCGAGCTGCATCAGGAACGCGCCGCGCACGCCGAAGAAATGGAAGTAATTCGACAGCCGCGACGACAGCGGCTCGATCATCTCGAGCGCGGCCTCGGCCCCGCGCACCTTGGACACCGCGACCGCGCGGTTGAGCGTCACCACCGGCGACGGCTGCATCACCTCCAGCGCGCCATAGAGCAGATCGATCTGGGTCCAGTCGGTGTCTTCGGGCCTGGCGGCACGGGCATGCAGCGCCGCGACCGCCGCCTGGATCTGATAGGGTCCGCTGCGGCGGTGGCGCATCGCCTTGTCGATCAGCGCCAGCCCCTCCGCGATCATCTTCTGGTTCCACAGGCTGCGGTCCTGGTCGTCGAGCAGGATCACCGCGCCCTCGGCGTCGAAGCGCGCCGCCGCGCGGGCGTGCTGCAGCAACAGCAATGCCGTCAGTCCCATGATCTCGGGTTCGCCCTGGAACAGCCGCAACAGCAGCCGCGCCAGCCGGATCGCCTCCTCGCACAGGGTGCTGCGAATCTCGGCGGTGTCGCCACTGGCCGAATAGCCCTCGTTGAAGACCAGATAGATCATCGCCGCCACCGCGGAGAGCCGCTCGGAGCGCTCCACGGCGCCCGGGGTCTCGAACGGCACGTCGGCGTCGGCAACGCGCGCCTTTGCCCGGGTGATGCGCTGCTCCATCGCCGCCTCAGAGACCAGGAAGGCGCGCGCGATCTGTTTGACGGTCAACCCCGAGACGATGCGCAAGGCGAGCGCGATCTGCTGCGTCGCCGGCAGATCCGGATGACAGCAGATGAACAGCAGCCGCAGGATGTCGTCGCGGTAATGCGAGCCGTCGAGCCGCTCGGCCAGCGCGTCCTCGGCGTCGTCGAGATCGGAGATCGCCTCGTCCTCGGGCAGCGGCTGCTGCCTGCGGTTGCGCCTGATGTCGTCGATCGCGACATTGCGGCCGACCATGATCAGCCATGCCGCGGGATCGCGCGGCGGACCGTTTTGCGGCCAGCTCTTCAACGCGCGCAAGGACGCGTTCTGGAAGGCTTCCTCGGCGGTGTCGAGATCGCGGAAATAGCGCAACAGCGCGCCGACCGCCTGGGGACGCGCCGAGGTCAGCGCGGCATCGATCCAGGCGGCGTCGGTCACGGCTTGATGCTCCCGGGGTTCAACAGCCCAACGGGGCGGATTTCGTAGGCGCCGCCGGGATTGGCGGCCCCGAGATCGCGCGCGACGTCGAGCGCCTCATCGAGGTTGTTGCAGTCGACGATGTAGAAGCCGAGCAATTGTTCCTTGGTTTCGGCATAGGGGCCATCGAGCACGAGAGGCGGATCGTCCTTGCGCAACGTGGTCGCCGAGGTCGTCGGCAGCAGCCGCGCCACCGGCCCGAGCCGCCCCTGTTTTTTCAGTTTGTCCTGCACGACGGCAAGTTTGCTCATGACGGCGGCGTCCTGTTCCTTGGTCCAGGATCCGACGGTGTCTTCGTCGTGATAGCAGAGAATGGCGTAAAGCATGCGAGAGGTTCCGGTTTGATTGGAAGACGAGTGAGTGCAGAGGCTCCCGACAGGATAGCGGAAATATTTATCGTTCGCGATTCTCTCAATCGCAATTAGCGACGCTCGCCGATCACCTGTGAAAATCGCAGGAGGTAGCCATCCGGATCCTGGACCGCAAATTGCTTGACGCCAATTTCGTCGTTTTCTCGCCGATACCACCGGTCTTCAAGCGGCAAAAACACCACAACGTCAGCCGCCAGAACTCTTGCATGCAAGTCTATGACGTCAGCAACTTGAATCTGGAAATTAGCTCCTCGGCCGAATGGGTAGGTCAACTCCGCGCGCGGCCATAGGCGGTCTTTGCCAACGGGCTCCTCGAGCATCAGCTCGGCCCCATCACGTTCCAAATATGCGAAGCGCTCTTCCGGACGGGAATAGAGGACGCGAAATCCCAACAGCCCAGTGTAGAAGCGAAGGCTTTCTTCGAAGTTCGAGCAGACAAATTCGGGGACGAGCTTGGCGCGCATAGGAAAGCGTATCATCGCAGATACGTTCCGACAAACGGCTGCAGGACGACTTAAGAGAGACGACGACGCAGCAAGCCAGAAATGTTTTTGCACGGGAGGCGCGCCCCGGTAAGGTCGCCGCAGATTCCGCCAGCCTGGGACACAAAAATCCGATGAACAAAGGCGCGCTCGCCCTGCTGATACACGGCGGCACCGAAAACTGGTCTCCGCAACGATGGAAGGGCCGTTTCGACGATGTCTGCGGCGACCGGCGGGTGCTGCTGCTGCCCGATGCGGCGTTCGATCCGGCCGATGTTCACTATGCCGCGGTCTGGAAGCCGGCTCCGGGCGAACTTGCGGCGTTTCCGAACCTGCGCGCCATTTTCAACCTGGGCGCGGGCGTCGATGCGCTGATGGCCGATTCGAGCCTGCCGAAAGTGCCGCTGGTTCGCGTCGCGGTCGGCGACCTCACCCAGCGCATGACGGAATACGTCACCCTTCACGTGCTGATGCATCACCGGCAGGAGCTTTACCTGCGGGCCAGCCAGCGCGAAAAACGCTGGCAGCCGAAATTTCAATGGCCGGCGAACGCGATTTCGGTCGGCGTCATGGGCCTCGGCGCGCTCGGATCCGACGCCGCCGAAGTGCTGAAACGAATAGGTTTCCGCGTGGCGGGCTGGAGCCGGAGCGCCCGGCGGATCGAGGGCATCGAATGCTTCCACGGGCAAGCGCAGCTCGCGCCGTTTCTCGCACGAACCGATATTCTGGTCTGCCTGCTGCCGCTGACGCCGGATACGCGGCACATCCTGAATCGCGGATTGTTCGCACAACTCAACCGCGACGGCCCGCTCGGCGCGCCGGTGCTGATCAACGCCGGCCGCGGCGGATTGCAGAATGAGGCCGACATTCTTTCATGTCTCGACGACGGCACGCTCGGCGCCGCGTCGCTGGATGTCTTCGCCATGGAACCGCTGCCGGCGGACAGTCCGTTCTGGACCCATCCGAAGGTCGTGCTGACGCCGCACAACGCCGCCGATACCGATCCCGACGAAATCTCGAAATATGTCGCGCGCCAGATCGAACGTTTCGAGGCCGGCGCCGCGCTGGACAACGTCGTCGATCCGGCGCGGGGGTATTAGCGAACTGCGACAATTCTGTCGTCGTCCGGGGAATGCTCTCCCAATGGTAGCAGCCGCGCGCCTCATCGCCCGGCTTGCGTCGCGCGGTGCAGGACGCCGCCAAGCCAGCAACAAGGCAAGCCAGCGAGGTCAAGCACGACCGGGTACCAGAGCGGACCGAGCTCCGTGCTGGCGGCGGCAACGATGCCGGCCGTCCCCGGGATGAGCCCGATCAGTCCCAGGATGACGGCATGACGCATCGGCGCATTCGGCGCGAGCCTTGCGGCGATGTAGCCGCCGGCCACGGTGTAGACGATCCGGTACGACAGCGCCAAAAGCAGCAGCCCTGTGTCCTTCATCGGTTCGCCCCAGGGCGAATAGACCCTGAGCACATGCAGCACCTGATCGGTGCCGAGCGAGAGCACGACCACCGCGACGAAGCCCAGCAGGATTGCCGCCGCGCTGCGCCACCGCCGGCGCGGCGGCGTGGCGACGATCCCGTGATCGCCTAAGGTGGTACCCTTCAATTGTTCGGTTGACACTCTGAGCTCCTGTTCTGAAACCACGACACCATGACGAACGGTATCGTGAGAAACCGACACGGCGCGGGAATTTTTTTCGCCTAAGCCATCGGCCCCGAACGCCGCAAGCGGGCACCTACTCGATGACGATGCGCGGCGCCGGACGGCTCGCCGCGCCGGTCGAAATCGCCGACCAGATGGTACGGGCGATCTCGACAAAGTGCCTGGCATGGACGCCGTCGGGCTCGGTCGCGACAACCGGGCGGCCCTCGTCGGAGGTCTCGCGGATCTTGATGTCGAGCGGGATCTCGCCGAGATAGGGGATGCCGCGGCGTTCGGCCTCGAGCCGCGCGCCGCCATGGCCGAAGATCGGCGTCACATGGTTGCAGGTCGGGCAGCAGAAGCTCGACATGTTCTCGATCACGCCCAGAATCGGGATGTTCACCTTCTGAAACATCGCGATGCCGCGCCGCGCGTCGATCAGCGCGATGTCCTGCGGCGTCGAGACGATCACCGCGCCCGATAGCGGCACCTGCTGCGCCATGGTGAGCTGCGCATCGCCGGTGCCGGGCGGCAAGTCGACGACCAGGACATCGAGATTGCCCCACGCCACTTCGCGCAGCATCTGCGTGATCGCCGAGATCACCATCGGTCCGCGCCAGATCATGGCGTTGTCTTCCTCGACCAGAAAGCCGATCGACATCACCTTGACGCCGAACCGCTCCATCGGCTCCAGCATGCGCGGGCCGATCTGGCGCGGCTTGCCGCGCAGGCCGAACAGTCTTGGTTGCGACGGACCGTAGATGTCGGCGTCGAGGATGCCGGCCTTCAGACCCATCGCGGCGAAGCCGAGCGCGAGGTTGCAGGAAGTGGTCGACTTGCCGACGCCGCCCTTCCCTGACGCGACCGCGATGACGTGCTTGACGCCGGGAATGTCTGCGGCCTTCGAGGTCGCACGGGCCTGCATGGTGGGCGGAGTGGCGGACACGATCTATCCCTTCGAATCCAGCGGATCGCCCTTCTTGGCATCGCGCGCGCGCAAATAATCTTCCGTGGTCATGACCGGCGGGCGCTGCGGCGCCGCATGCGGATCGAAACTCTCGTTGACCACGGCTTCGACCCGGCAATCCGCGCACATCTTGATGACGTCGAGCCGCCGGGCGTTGGCGCCCTGGAACATCCAGTGCTTGTCGCCGAGCTTGGCGAGCACGCGGTCGATCGAGCTTTTGGTGCCGAACGGCTTGCCGCAGGCGATGCAGTTGAAGGGCTCTTCTTCCTTCAGCACCGTCAGCGGCGCGTTCCAGGCCTTGAAATCGAGCCGTGGCTCCAGCGTGATGACTTTCTCGGGACAGGTCGATTCGCACAGCCCGCACTGCACGCAGAGGCTTTCGGTGAAGCGCAGCATGGCGCGATCGGGATTGTCGGACAGCGCATGGGTCGGACAGGCGGTGACGCAGGCATGGCAGAGCGTGCAGCCCTCGACATTGAGCTTCACGCCGCCGAACGGCGCGCCCGCTTGTAGCGGCACGATATCGACCGGCGCGGGTGCTGACAGATGCAGTTCGCGGAAAATGGTCTCCAGCACGCCGCGCTTGGCGCCGCGCGGAACGAAGCCGGCGGGCTTCTGCGTCGCGATGCCGGCAGGCGTCGCATCGAGAAGGCTGCGCAACTGGTCGGGATCGTCGGTTTCGAGGATGCGCACCAGGCCGGCGCCGAAGCCGAGCGCCGATATGACGGCATCCGATGTCTCGACCGCGCGGCGCAGCGCCGCAATGTCGTGCTTGGGTCTGGCGCGCGTCACCACGGCGACACCGCTGCCGCCATAGGCAAAGACAGCGGCGATATTCTCCGGTCCGAGCTGCGTCACTTCGTTGAGGCGGACCGGAAGCACGTTGGCCGGCAGTCCGGCGCCGAACCGCGCCAGCGCGTCGATGATGTCTTCGCCGTGCTTGCCGTCGTGGAATAGCACGATGGCGTCGCTGCCGCCGGCCTTGCGATAGGTCTGCAGCAGCGTGCGCAGCCGCCGCATCAGCGCATCCGCGCCGGGCAGCGAATAGGATGCCGCGCCGGTCGGGCAAGCCGACGCACAGGAGCCGCAGCCGGCGCAGACATTGGCGTCGATGGCGACCGAATTGCCATCGGGCGTGATCGCGCCGGTCGGGCAGAGATCGAGACAGCGCGTGCAGCCGGTGATGCCGGAGCGCGAATGGGCGCACAGCGACGCTTCGAAATGAACGAAGCGCGGCTTGTCGAAGGTGCCGACCAGACCGCCGGCATCGGCGATCGCGCGTTCGACCGCGGCGCGGTCGCGCGGATCGGCGCGCAGGTAACCCGGGCGCAATTCATGCGCGGGAAACAGCGGCGCACCGCCGGAAAGGTCGAGGACCAGGTCGCAGGTCGACGTGGCGCCGTCGCGCGAAGGCCCGAATACGAGTCTGGCGCGCGACGACGGCGATGGCAGCGCATAATCGTCGATATCGAGTTCGAACGCGCCGAGATATCCACGGGCGTTGCGGATGGTGCCCTTGAACACCGGGAACTCGTTGGTCCGGCGCGGCGTCACGTCGCCGGGTTTTGTCAGCAGCACGGTGATGTCGAGACGGTCGGCGAGCCGCTGGGCGGCCTCGATGGCGACCTCGTCGCGGCCATAGATCAGCGCGACGCCGCTGCTCTCCAGCGTCACCAGCGAGATCGGCGGCATGTCCTCGCCCGCCGCCGCGATCAGCGCCGCGGCCTTCGGGCCGGCTGCGGCGGCGTCCTTCGACCAGCCGCCGGTTTCGCGGATGTTGACGAAGGTGAGTTCGGCCTGCGGTAAATTTTCCGCGACCTCGCGAAATAGCGGCGCTTCCTGGGTGCAGGCGACGGTGACCGGTGCGCCGTCGGCAAGCGCTTGCCTGAAGCGGTCGAGTTCGAGGCCGCAGAGCTGGTTCGCCTGCGTGATCCTGCCGCCGCAGCCGCGTCCGATCGTCGCCGCGTCGAGCGGCATGGTCTTCTCGCAGCTGCAGATCAGGAGATGGGACGATGCCTCACTCATTATAACTTATCCTGAACCGGCGCGCCCGCGCGGTTGCTAGCTCTACGGTTCCGCGGTACCTGCTGGAGCGAAGTTCTGCAAGGCCAGGATCTGCAACGCCAGGACCTGCAACGCCGGGAGCGCTCGCGTCACCGCGCCGACCGGGATAGCATACACTGGCTGAATACAAAGCCATTAAGGATGAGTTTCCGATGATGCCGCGTCCCGCCGAGGTAAAGCAGACACTCGATCTGCCCCCCGGCTATACTTTGGTCGCGTTGCGCGAACTCGGCGACGCGTTCGTTCACGGATGCGCGATTGCGCCGGAGGCCGGCGCGGGAACGCTGATCTGGGTGCGGCGCTACGACCTGGTCGAATTCGCCGTGGTGCTCGAACCCGACGAACCGCTGGTATCGGCGCGCCGGGCGTTCTTTGCCGGCATGAATGCGGTGGCGGACGCCATCGCTGCCCATTGCCCACCGGAACGGGAGGTGAATTTCGACTGGCCCGACGCGATCCGGTTCGATGGCGGGCTGTTGGGTGGCGCGCGGCTCGGCATCCCTGCGGATTGCGCCGAGGACGATATCCCGGCCTGGCTGGTGTTCGGCGTCATCCTGCGTGCGGCCGACATGGCGCATGTCGAAGAGGTGCAAGCCGCATCCGGCGTTTCGCTGTTGAGCGAGGGTTTCGAAATGATCGACACCGACGCGATCGTCGAGAGCTTCGCCCGTCATCTGATGACCGCGTTCGACCGCTGGAACGAGCGCGGCTTCGAGGCGATCGCGCGGGACTATCTGGAGCGGCTTCCGAAGCGCAAGGCCGGTGAACGCCGCGCGATCGACCGCAACGGCGATCTCCTGGTCAACGTGCCTGCCGGCAGCGGGCCGCCCGACCGGAACAGCCTCGTGGATGCGCTGGCGCGAGCCGATTGGTATGATCGCCAGGCGCGCGGTCCGAAATTCGGATGAGGCGGAGATGTTGAAATTGCCGCGAACCATCAGGCTCGACCCGTCGGATACGTTCGTATTCGAGCGGGCGGCGGAACCGGGCGAATGGGCGGTCTCCGGCGCGTTCGTGTTCTGGAACCGGGACCCGGCCGTGCTCAACCAGAAGCAGCGGGTGGCGCTGCGTTCAGGGTTCCTCGGCATCGACAGCCTCGGCTGGTCGACGCTTGCGATCGTGACCGAGGCGAGCGAAGCCGAGCGCCAGGCAATGGTCGAGCGCCTCGCGGGGCAGCTGCTGGAGAAATTCGGCGCGCCCGATGCCGAGGCCGCGCGGCTTGCCGCCGAGGAAGAGGTCGCGTTCGCGGCCTCGCTATGCGATCACGCTCCGCAAACCCTGCTCGGGGTGCAGCGCAGCGTCGAAGACGGTGAAATCCGCGAGCGATTTCGCACGCTGCGGCCGCGCGAGGCAGCGGCGGGTGCCGGTTCCTTGCACACCCCTGCCAGCGCCTTTACCTTTCACGAGGTGGAAGGCGACGATGAACCTGCCGAACAGGTCGATCTTCTTGGAATGATCAGGACAGACCGCATGACGAGGGATCGCAGATGAGAGAGTTCTGGGTCGCCTCGGGCCATCACCTGACACGCCGCGGCGATCATGGCGGGCTCGTGGCGACGCCCGAACTGATCATGGCCTATCTGGCGCGGCCCGAACTGATGCCGCCGGATGATGCCTGCGATGCCGAACGCGATCTGCATGCAAGCCTGCTGGCCGATCCGCTGCGCCCGGTGACAAGAGCCGATATCGCAGCGCTCGCCGACGCCGACGCGCGCGAGAACTGGACCTTCATGTTGAATTTTCGCGATCGGCTGGTCGCGGCACCGTCGCTGGAGGCGGTGTATGTGACGCTGGCGCGCAAGGGCGCGGCCGACCTGCCGCCGATCTTTCTGTCCCAGCTCTGCCATCTGATATTGCGCAACGCGCTCGAGGGTTGCGACGATCCCTACACGCTGCGCGCGGCCGAATTGTTCTACCGCAGCCAGCTCGCCACCGTGCACGAGGGCACGCTGCTGTTGGCCGACGCCGAGGTCGTCGAGGCACAGCAACACACCCAACACGACCTGCATGCGTCGCCGCTCACGGCCATGCTGCAACCGCAGGCCTTCGGCGAGATGGACGTGATGGACGACGACAACGCCTGGACCTACTGGTCGCGTTCGGACGCCCATGCGATGGCGATGAACATCGGCGGCAATCCGAAGGCGCGCGCCGGGCTGTGCCGGGTGATCGAACGCTGGATCGCCCATCTGCTCGGCATTGCCGTCACGGTCGAAACCGTGGCCTCGATCGAGGACCGCGACTGGCGCTGGTTCATCGGGCTGGACAGCGAAGGCACGCGGATCGGCAACGCCCTGTGGAACGGCGCCGCGCTGGACGGCAACGCCGCCGAGCGCATCGTCGCCTTGATGCGCCTGGAGATCGAGGACACGCGGCTGGTGGACGAGCGCGTCGGCAACAAGCCGGTCTATCTCATCCTGGCAATGGGCGCGGACAAGGTGGTGCGCCTGAAGCCGCAGAATCTGGTCGCCGGGCTGCCGCTGGCGGCGACCGCAAATGTGGCATGACCGGCCGCAGGACGGAGGATCGACCATGGCGATGACGGAAGCCTCCCGCGAAGTCGGCGTGGTGCTGCGCCGCCGGCCGGTCGACAATCCCTGGATCGATCATCTGTGGTCGCCGGCGATGATCCTCGACGAAGTGCCGGCCACCGCGCCATGGACCGTGCTGTCCACGCAGGCCGACGCCACGATTTATTACGCGGGCCCGGCCTGCATCGAGCTGTTCAGTTCGGACACCGCCAATTATCGCGACAATCTCGCCGACGGCGAGCCGCGCATCTGGGTCGCGCTGCGGCGCCAAGATGGCGGGCCGGAACTCGAGCTGACCAAGGTCACGGCCGATCCGACCGAAGGCGAAGCGATGTTCGAGAGCGGCTGCGACGTGATCGGCACCGTTCCGATGCCGCCGGAGATCGCCGCATGGATCGCCGCCTTTGTCGATCAGTTCCATGTCGAACGCGTGTTCCACAAGCGCAAGCGGGATCGCGCGCCGGACGACCGCCGGGGCATGCCGGACGGCATTCCGGATGAAGGAAAGCGCCGCACATGAGCGGTTCCGACCAGGGCGACGACAAGGGCTTCCTGGCGCGGTGGTCGCAACGCAAGCAGGAAGCCAGGCAGCCGGAGCCGAAACCGGACGCGCCGGCCGCCGACGCCCAACAGCTGCCTGAGCCGGTCGCCGGAAAAGATGCCGCGCCGGAATTCGATCTCTCCAGCCTGCCGAAGCTCGAGGACATGACCGGAACGACCGACATCACCGGTTTTCTGAGCAAGGGCGTCCCCGAACATCTGCGCAATGCGGCGCTACGGAAATCCTGGGCGCTGGACCCCGCGATCCGCAATTACGTCAATCCCGCGCTCGAATATGCCTATGACTGGAACACGCCGGGCGGCGTGCCGGGCTCGGGCGAACTCGGCGCGGGCATGGATGTCGCGCGGATGGTTTCGCAGATCATGGGCAACGGCGAGCCGGCAGCCGCCCCATCGATACCGGCCGCCGAGTCGGGCAATGCGGCGGCGAGCGGCCCCGCGCCATCTCCCGAGCATCATGCGACGCAGCAAACGAAGCCGGATCTGCCGACCGAGACGTCAAGGTTGGGCGACGAAGTGGCTGCGGTGAGTTCTTCCAGCGCCGACGACGGGGACAAGGAAACCGGGCGAACGCCGGAAGCCGAAGCGAGCAACTCTGCTGCACCGCAGCAAGCGGTGCGACGCCATGGCACTGCAAAACCGATTGTTTAGACAAAAGTTTTTGACGACATAGGCGAAGCCTATGTTACAAATTTCGAATTGGAATAATTCCAGTTCCAAAGTGTATGCCCAATTAAGAGGCACGATGGGCGGGGGGAGAAATCGGTTGCACCATGCGTGACGCCGGTCTGGAACAAGCAATCAAGGCAGCAGGTGGTGTCGCGTCGCTGGCGCGAGGCATTGGCATTGCGCAGCCATCGGTTTCCGCGTGGTCCCGGATTCCCGCGGAACGGGTTCTCGCCGTCGAGGCGCTGACCCGGGTGCATCGCTACATCCTTCGCCCCGATCTCTACGGACCATCCGAGGATCAGGTGATATCGAAATCCGAAGTCGACGAAATCGATCAGCTGCGCGCCGCCGAATACGGCCTGTTGTCGTTGCTGCTCGGCAAGGCGCCGGACGCAGACACGCTGAAGCGTGTCGCGACGCTGAAGGGCGACGCGTCCGAACTCGGCATGGCGCATATCGAACTCGCAAGCCTTGCGGCGGCGACCGACGATCGCGCCGTCAGCAAGGAATTCTTCGACCTGTTCGTCGGGCTCGGCCGCGGCGAACTGCTGCCCTATGCCTCCTATTATCTGACCGGCTTCCTGCACGAGCGCCCGCTGGCGCGGGTGCGCGAGGATCTGGATGCGCTCGGGATCGAGCGCGCAGGCATCTCGCGGGAGCCGGAAGATCACATCGCGATCCTGCTCGAGGTGATGTCGGGGCTGGCGCGCGGCGAGTTCGAGGCCGACTTCAGCGAACAGCCGCGCTTCTTCGAGCGCCATCTCAAGCCGTGGGCGGCGCGGATGTTCGCCGACATCGAAATGTCGCAGTCAGCCCGCTTCTACCGTGCCGTCGGCCGTGTCGGCCGCATCTTCATGGAACTGGAATCCGAGGCCTTCACGCTGTCCGAGTGACGGCGAAGGCAAGCCGAGGGAGGAGATCGCTATGAGCAAGCCATCCGACAGCAAGGCGCCCCGCAAAGGCCCCTCGCAGGCTGCGGCAGCCGTGGACCGGCGCCGCTTCTTCCTGATGGGCGGATCGGCGGTCGCAGCCGCAGCGGTGGTGCCGCTTTCGAGCGAAGAGGCCGCGGCGGACGAGTCGCAGGCCGAGCGCGTCAAGGCCCGCTACAAGGAAACCGATCACGTCAAGAACTACTACCGCGTCAACCGCTATTGATGGGACCACGCACATGTTGATCAAGCGAAGAGATGGATCCGCAAATAGGGCGCGTTTGCAGGGTATCGCCGCAGGCCTGGCTTCGGGCGTTCTCGACCGCCGCACGTTCCTGCGCCGGTCAGGCCTCGCCGCAGGCGCCGGCGCTGCGCTCGGCCTGATGCCGCTCGGCTCGGTGCGCAAGGCGCAGGCCGGTCCGCAGATCATGGGCGCACCGACCGAACTCAAGAAGAACATCTGCACGCATTGCTCGGTCGGGTGCTCCGTGATTGCCGAAGTCCAGAACGGCGTCTGGGTCGGCCAGGAGCCGGCCTGGGACAGCCCGATCAATCGCGGCTCGCATTGCGCCAAGGGCGCGGCGGTGCGCGAGCTCGTGCACGGCGACCGCCGCCTGAAATACCCGATGAAGCTGGTCAACGGCGAATGGCAGAAGGTGTCGTGGGACCTGGCCATCAACGAGATCGGCGACAAGATGATGGAGATTCGCGCCAAGTCCGGCGCCGATTCCGTCTATCTGCTCGGCTCGGCGAAGTTCTCCAACGAAGGCGCCTATTTGTACCGCAAGTTCGCGGCGTTCTGGGGCACCAACTCCGTCGATCACCAGGCCCGTATCTGCCATTCGACCACCGTCGCCGGCGTCGCCAATACCTGGGGCTACGGCGCGATGACCAACTCCTACAACGACATCCGAAACTCGAAGACGGTCATCTTCATGGGATCGAATGCCGCCGAAGCGCATCCGGTATCCTTGCAGCACATCCTGTCCGGCAAGGAGCTCAACCGCGCCAACGTGTTCGTGCTCGACCCGCGCTTCACCCGCACCGCCGCCCACGCCACCGAATATGTCAGGTTCCGCAGCGGCACCGACATCGCGGTGATCTGGGGCATGCTGCACCACATCTTCAACAACGGCTGGGAAGACAAGCAGTTCATCGCGCAGCGCGTCTACGGCATGGACCAGATCCGCGCCGAAGTCGCCAAGTGGACGCCCGAAGAAGTCGAACGCGTGACCGGAATTCCCGGCGACCAGCTGAAGAAGGTCGCCGAGACCTTCGCCAAGCAGCGGCCCTCGACCTTCATCTGGTGCATGGGCGGCACCCAGCACACCGTCGGCACCGCCAACGTCCGCGCTTATTGCGATCTGTTGCTGGCAACCGGCAATGTCGGCGTGTTCGGCGGCGGCGCCAACATCTTCCGCGGCCATTGCAACGTGCAGGGCGCGACCGATCTCGGCCTCGATATCACGACGCTGCCGCTCTATTACGGCCTGGTCGAGGGCGCCTGGAAGCACTGGGCGCGGGTCTGGGAGGTCGGATACGATTACCTGCAGTCGCGCTTCGACGAAGTGCCGGCCAAGGCGGGCCGTCCGGCCCGCACCCGCAAGCAGAACATGGAGCTGCCGGGCATCCCGTCGACCCGCTGGTTCGATGCGACGCTCGCCAATCCCGACGACGTCGACCAGCGCGACAGCCTGAAGGCCATGATCATCATGGGGCATGGCGGCAATACCGTGCCGCGCATGACCGAAATGGTGAAGGGCCTCGAGAAGCTCGAACTGCTTGTCGTCGCCGACCCGCATCCGACGACGTTCGCCGCGATCTCCGAGCGCAAGAACGGCACCTATCTCTTGCCGGCCTGCACCCAGTTCGAGACATCGGGCTCGCGCACGGCTTCCAACCGTTCGCTGCAGTGGGGCGAGCAGATCGTCAAGCCGATCTTCGAATCGAAGGACGATTACGAGATCATCTACCGGCTTTCGGTGAAGCTCGGCTTTGCGGACGCGATGTTCAAGAACATCAAGGTCGAGAACAATCGCCCCGTTCCGGAGGACCTGCTGCGCGAAATCAACCGCGGCGGATTCTCGACCGGCTATTCCGGCCAGTCGCCGGAGCGGCTGAAAACGCATATGAAGAACCAGGGCAAGTTCGACCTGGTGACCCTGCGCGCCAAGACCGACGAGCCCGAGATCGGCGGCGACTATTACGGCCTGCCGTGGCCGTGCTGGGGGACGCCCGCGATCAAGCATCCCGGCACGCACACGCTCTACAACACCAACCTTCACGCCAAGGATGGCGGCGGCACGTTCCGCGCGCGGTTCGGCGTGGTGTATGACGAGAAGCAGCCGGACGGTTCGGTGAAGAAGGTCAATCTGCTGGCCGAAGGCTCCTACAGCAAGGGTTCGGAGCTGACCGACGGTTATCCCGAATTCACCTATGGCGTGCTCAAGAAGCTCGGCTGGGACAAGGACCTCACCGAGGCCGAACTCGCCACCATCAACAAGATCGGCGGCAACAATCCCGACGGCGTCGGCTGGGCGGTCGATCTGTCGGGCGGCATCATTCGCGTCACGCTGGAGCATGGCGTGATGGCCTATGGCAACGGCAAGGCTCGCGCGGTGGCGTGGAACCTGCCCGATCCGGTGCCGGTGCATCGCGAGCCGATCTACACCCCGCGTCCCGAACTGGTCGCCAAATATCCGACGCGCCCGGACGGCCGTCAGTTCCGCGTCGCCAATCTCGGCTTCTCGATTCAGAAGGCCGCGGTGGACAAGGGTCTTGCCAAGCAATTCCCGATCATCCTGACCTCGGGACGTCTGGTCGAATACGAAGGCGGCGGCGAGGAAACCCGGTCGAACAAATGGCTCGCCGAATTGCAGCAGGACATGTTCGTCGAGGTCAACACGGCGGACGCCGCCGATCGCGGCATCAAGGACGGCGGTTGGGTCTGGGTCTTCGGCCCGGAAAACAGCTCGAAGGCGCGGGTCAAGGCGCTGGTCACCGACCGTGTCGGCAAGGGCGTGGCGTTCATGCCGTTCCACTTCTCCGGCTGGTTCCAGGGCGTCGACCAGCGCGGCAAATATCCGAAGGGCAACGATCCGATCGTGCTCGGCGAAAGCGTGAACACGATCACGACCTACGGCTACGATCCGGTCACCGGCATGCACGAGGGCAAGGTGACCCTGTGCCAGATTCAATCGGCGTGAGAGGAGAATAAATCATGGCTCGCGTCAAATTTCTTTGTGATGCCGACCGTTGCATCGAGTGCAACGCCTGCGTGACGGCCTGCAAGAACGAACATGAAGTGCCGTGGGGCATCAATCGCCGCCGCGTCGTCACCATCAATGACGGCAAGCCCGGCGAACGCTCGGTGTCGATGGCCTGCATGCATTGCACCGATGCGCCATGCGCCGCGGTCTGCCCGGTGTCGTGCTTCTACACCACCGCCGACGGCGTGGTGCTGCACTCCAAGGACCTCTGCATCGGCTGCGGCTACTGCTTCTACGCCTGTCCGTTCGGCGCGCCGCAATACCCGAAGGTCGGAAACTTCGGATCGCGCGGCAAGATGGACAAGTGCACCTATTGCGCCGGCGGACCGGAGGCGGACTCGACGCCGGCCGAATACGCCAAATACGGCGCCAACCGCCTCGCCGAAGGCAAGCTGCCGATTTGCGCCGAGATGTGCTCGACCAAGGCGCTGCTCGCCGGCGACGGCGCGATCATCGCCGAAATCTACAAGGAACGCGTGATGAAGCGCGGTTACGGCTCGGGCATGTGGGGTTGGAAAACCGCCTACGCCGATTCGCCGACCGGCTGATGCCAATTGGCGCCGCCCCCCTCGGTGGCGGCGCTCGCGTAACCCGAACAACCGAAAGGCGTTGTGCAAATGCCAGGCTCACTTTCAACTCTCAAAGCCCTCTGTGCCGCGTTCGCGCTATTGATCGTGTTCGCGCAGCCCGCCGCGGCGCAGTTGTCCTTCAAGCCCACCGCCGAAGCCGTCCACGAGGACAAGCTCCTGAACGCGCTGAAGGAGGGCGACAAGATCAGCGGCCGGATCACCATTCCGGATGCGATGGCATCAAGCCTGATCCAGCCCGCCGGCCGCGACTGGCGCGATTTCCACCGCAGCAAGCTGCCGGTCATCGGCGGCGTCGCCATTATCGGGATGCTGGCTGTGCTTCTGATCTTCATGATGGTGCGCGGCAAGATTCGCATCGACCATGGTTTCGCAGGCACGAATATCCTGCGCTTCGCCAGTTTCGAACGTTTCACCCACTGGCTGACGGCGAGCTGCTTCATCATTCTGGCGCTGTCAGGCCTCAACGTCAGTTTCGGCCGCATCCTCATCCTGCCGCTGTTCGGCGCGGACGCTTTCGCGGCCATGTCGGCCTACGCCAAACTGGCCCATAACTACCTGGCGTTCCCGTTCATGGTCGGCCTCGTGATCATGTTCCTGATCTGGATCAAGGATAACATCCCAGGCAAGATCGATCTGGAATGGATGAAGCAGGGCGGCGGCCTGCTGTCCAAGGGTCAACACCCGCCTTCCAAGCGCTTCAACGCCGGCCAGAAGGGCATCTTCTGGATCGTGATCATCGGCGGCGCGCTGATGTCGGTGTCCGGCTGGTTCCTGCTGTTTCCCTATCTTCCGGCCAACGTCACGGCGCTGCAGTTCTGGACCGTGATCCATGCCGTGATCGCCATGCTGTTCATCGCCGCCATGATGGCTCACATCTACATCGGCTCGATCGGGATGGAAGGCGCGTTCGATGCGATGGGAACCGGCGAGGTCGATCTCAACTGGGCCAAGCAGCATCACTCGCTCTGGGTCGAGGAAGAGCAGGCCAAGGGCCACGCGGGAACCGCCCCGTCAGCCGTGCCGGCTGAATGAGCCGGCCCGGTCAAATTCAACGCTTTGGGTAGTTCTTGGGGTGGTGCCATGAAAGTCTTTCTTACGGCCTTGGTGTTCGCGGCGGTCGTCGCCGTCGGGATGGCGGTATTTCTCAGCGGCATCCAGCAGCCGAGTTCCGTCGCCTTCACGACCAGCGGCGCCAGGGTCGGCGATCCCGGCCACAACCTGGTCGGTCCGGGCTGACTCCGTCCATTGGGCCCGCCAGACGCCGCGCCGGCGTGGCCGGTCGAAATCCGGCTCGCCAAGGACCGCCGAACCCTGCATATCGCCTTTGACGACGGCCAGTCGTTCGGCCTTCCCGCCGAACTGCTGCGCGTCACCAGCCCATCCGCCGAAGTGCAGGGTCATTCCGAAGCCGAACGCAAGACGGTCGGCGGCAAGCGCAACGTGACGATCCTCTCCGTCGATGCCGTCGGCAATTACGCGGTCAGGCTGGGATTCGATGATATGCATTCGACCGGCATCTACTCCTGGGCTTTTCTGCACGATCTCGGCGCCAACGCGGAGCGGCGCTTTCAGGACTATCTCGACGATCTCCAGGCCAAGGGCCTCGACCGCGACCGGCCGGGCATGCGCTAGAGACGGGCGTAAAGCCCGCTTCCGTTGCGCGCCCGCGCGTTATCACTAAGCTCGATCCGCCTTGAACGGACTGTTATTGCGAATGTTCCGCCCTCGCCCGCAATGCCGTTTCGTGTCCCTCGCCTGCGCCGCCTTGCTGGCCATGGTGCCGCTGGGGGCGACGACGGCCTTCGCGCAGTTGCGCGGCCATGGCGGGCCGGTGCGGGCGCTGGCGATTTCGCCTGACGGACAGACCGCCGTTACCGGCAGCTTCGATTCGACCGCGATCCGCTGGTCGCTGACGCGCAATGCGGCCGACCAGGTACTGCATTTCCATGCCGACGCCGTCAACGCCGTGGTGCTGCTCCGGGATGGGCGCGCGGCGACCGCAGGCGCCGATGGCCGCATCGCGATCTGGACGCCGGGCAGAACCGAGCCCGACGCCGTGCTGGAAGGCCATACCGCACCGATCGCGTCGCTGGCGGCTTCGCCGGACGGGAGAATGCTGGCCTCGGCGTCGTGGGATCAGACGTTAAGGCTGTGGCCGCTCACCGGCGGCGCGCCGCGCGTGCTGGAAGGGCATGCCCAGAACGTCAATGGCGTGGCGTTTGCGCCGGATGGCCGCACGCTGGTCAGCGTCGGCTACGATCAGAGCGTCCGGATCTGGCCGCTCTCGGGTCCGGCCGCGCCCACCGTGGTTGCGATGCCAAGCCCGCTCAACGCCGTTGCCATCGGTGGCGATGGCGAGATCGCGGCCGGCGGCGCCGATGGCAGGGTCTATTTCCTGACCGGCAATGGCGCGCGTGCCGGCGCAGCCGCCGCCGGTCCACGGCCGGTGATCTCGCTTGCGATCTCGCCGGATGGCGCGCTGCTGGCCGCAGCCGGTATCGGCGGATCGGTGGCGATGATCGATCGCAAGACGCGCGAGCTGGCGCGTACGCTGGTCGGCCCGGGACTGCCGGTCTGGTCGGTGGCGTTTCTGCCTGACAGCCGCACCCTGCTCACCGGCGGCGCCGACAACATCGTCCGGCGCTGGAACGCGGTAACGGGAGAGCCGGTCGATTCGCTTCTGATAGAGGCGGCGGGCGATCCGCTCGCCGCCTATGCCGGCGACCGCGGCGCCGAGATCTTTCGCGCCTGCGTTGCCTGTCACACGCTCGGCGCCGAACAGGCCAACCGGGCGGGCCCGACCCTGGCCGGCCTGTTCGGCCGGCGGATCGCCACTGCGCCGGGCTATCATTTCTCCGAAGCCCTCAAGCGCCTCGATATCGTCTGGACGCCGGAGACGGTCTCGAAATTGTTCGAGATCGGGCCTGCGGCCTATACGCCGGGAACCAAGATGCCCGAGCAGCGCATCGGCTCGGAAGCGGATCGCGCAGCGCTGGTGCAATTCCTCGCGCGCGCGACCAGGAAGTAGCCGATTCGCTCTAGCCCGGCGCCGGCCCGACCATCACATCGATCGCGCCCTTCACGATCGCCTCGAGTTGCCGGCGCGGCACCCGCGCCCGCGCCCGGATCGCGATGGTGTGGATGGTCGCGGAGGCGATCTGCGCCAGCGCTTGCGGATCGGCCGACGGCGGCAGCTCGCCTTTGTCCCTGGCGAGGCGGAAGCAGGCGGCGAACGACTTGTCGAGTTCGGCAAATCCTTCCAGCACCATGGCGCGGATCTCGGGATCGGACACCGCTTCCGACGCCGCAGTCATCACCGTGAAACAGCCGCGCGGTCCGGCATCGCCGGAAAGATAGATGTCGAGCGCTACCGAAAAGATGCGCTGCAGCCTTTTGCGGATCGGCAATTCGTCCTTGAAGATGTCGATCATCGCCGCGCGGGCGTCGGCGCGGTAGCGCTGGTAGCTCTTGATGTAGAGCTCGCGCTTGTCGCCGAACGCGCCATAGAGGCTCGGCCGGTTCATGCCGGTGGCAGCAGCGAGGTCGTCGAGCGAAGTGGCGGCGAAACCTTCCTTGCGGAACAGGTCGAGCGCCTTGCCGAGCGCCACTTCGGGCTGGTAGGCGCGCGGCCGGCCGCGCCGCTTCGGCGCAACCGCCTCCGATTTGGCGGACGGCGGCGGCCTTGTATTTTTTTGTACCATTTCGCAATAAATTCCTTGACCCGATTTATATTATGCGAAACAGTATAAAAATCAACCCCGGTTCGAGAAGCCGAACCGATGCCAAGGAGGCACCCCATGGACCTGTATTTCTCGCCGCTGGCCTGCTCGCTGGCGACCCGCATCGCGCTGTACGAAGCCGGCGCCGAGGCCAACTATCTCGAGGTCGATCCGAAGACCAAGGTCGTGCAGAACGACGGCTCCGATTTCCGGCAGGTCAACCCACTCGGGCTGGTGCCGACGCTGCGCACCGACGACGGGCTGGTGCTCACCGAGAACGCGGCGATCCTGCAATATGTCGCTGACCGCTTTCCGCAGGCCGGCATCTCGACCGGTCCCGGCATGGACCGCAGCCGGCTGCATCAATGGCTCTGCTTCATCGGCACCGAACTGCACAAGGGCTTGTTCGTGCCGTTGCTCGACAAGACCGCCCCGCCCGAGATGAAGACCCATGTTCTCGGCAAGGGCCTGTCGCGGCTCGACTATCTCGACAACTATCTGAAAGGCCGCGAATTCCTGCTCGACCATTTCAGCGTCGCCGACGCCTATCTGGTCACGATCATCAACTGGACCATGGCGACGCCGCCGATCGAGCTTTCGAAATGGCCGAACGTGAAGGCCTATTACGAGCGGCTGCGCGCGCGCCCGAGCATCGCCAAAGCCTCCGCCGACGAGTTCAAGCTGTACCAGGCCGAACTCGCCCGCCACAAGGCGGCGGCGTAACCGGACGATGCGGCCTGACGCCCGCAACCACGCGGGCGTCACTCCGGTCTGGCCAGCAGCCGCGCTGTCAGGTTCGCCATCGTCTGTCCAAAGATCCTGGAATCGCCCAGCGCCCGCGCCAGCACCAGCGCGCCCTGAATAGTGACCAGCGCATCCGTCGACCGCCGCCGCGCCACCCGCGCGCTCAGGCCCGAACGCCCAAGCACGCGCGCCAGCGCATCGTTCCACCTGATAAAGTAACTCTGCACCTGAACCGCGAACATGTCCCGCGACGCCCCGAGGGCAAAGACGCCGACCAGACAGACGCGTTGACCGGAGCGGAAATAGCTGTCGACAGCCCCGATCATGGTGGCAACGGCGCGGGCGGAATCGTCGGACTCGCGCAGCGGTGCGAAGATATTGACCTCGAACCAGCGATCGATCTCGGCCAGCACTTCGGCCGCCATCTGCGCCTTCCCGCCCGGAAAGAAATGATAGAGACTGCCCTTGCCGAGGCCGGTGGCTTCGCCGAGCAGCGCCAGCATCGCGCCTTCGTAACCGTGCGCGCGAAACACCTCCGCCAGCAGCGGCAGCAGATCGGCGCGCTCGGAAACCGGTTTTGCCATTGGCCGGGTCAGAACGGACTCTCGCTCAATCCGGCGACATCGGCCGGACGCGGTCCCGGCGCGGTCCACAGAAAGCGCCGGTCTTGTTCAGCGATCGGGTGATCGTTGATGCTGGCCTCGCGCCGCCGCATCAGGCCCTTGTCGTCGAATTCCCATTGCTCGTTGCCGTAGGAGCGGTGCCACTGCCCGGCATCGTCATGCCATTCGTACTGGAAACGCACCGCGATGCGATTTCGATCGAACGCCCAGAGATCCTTGATCAGGCGATACTCACGCTCCTTCGCCCATTTGCGCGTGAGAAAGGCAACGATCGCCGGCCGGCCCTGCAGGAATTCAGCCCGATTGCGCCACACGCTGTCCTCGGTATAGGCCAGCGCCACGCGCTCGGGGTCGCGGGAATTCCATGCATCTTCCGCCATGCGGGCCTTCTGGGCGGCGGTCTCCCGCGTGAACGGCGGCAATGGCGGGCGCGACATCGAGGCATCTCCAGCTCTGAATACGAGCCGGGACTCGTACCGATCGGTACAGAGGAGTCAAGCTGGACCGGAATCAAGTTTCGACCAGATCCGCCTCGCCGCTGCGCAGCTCCTGCGCCAGCGTGCCATATACTGAACACGACGCCCTCACGACTTTAAGAGATCTGTCTTGCGTGGGGGCTTCTCCTGATCGCGACCTAAGTAGCCCACGATAAGCGCGACGACCGCCACCAAACCGAGGACAACGGCGCCCGTTTCTGTCCGAGCCGCTGCAATGCTCGCAAATGCCCCGAATACCACGGCCGACGAGTATGCCAAGAACGACTTAACCGGCAGGTTCGGGACCTTGATGATGCGATGTGCCACTGCTTTCTCCTCACAAAGCGCGACGAACCCTAACCGTCTTCCAATGCTTCTGCGGTTCTTTCAATGCGTCCCTCTTCAAATTTGTGGGTTGGGATCGCGACGTAATCCACAGCCTCCTTGCTTATGAAAATGATTCGGTGCCGACCTTCAGCTTCCCAACGGATCATGCCATCCGCCGAACCACCGCCATCGAAGTCAACAAATTCATAAAAGGCATCAAAGAGGTATTCGGGATTGAGAACGTCCACGCTGCGCTGTTTTCCTCCAGTCGAAAATTGGTATGTGACCTTAGTAGCCACATTCATAATTCTGTCGGTCTGAGCCCGATTCTTTTCGCGTTCGCTTTCGAGATCCTCGGCCTTGATGAGCCCATCGCTAACAAGCTTTTCGTACTGTTTGTCAGTAATCATAATCATTTTGCTGACACGCTCCACATCCGCTGGGTCAAAGTCCTCTCCGATATCATCGTCCGCAAGACCCTCAATTATTTCCCAATCGCGGGCGTCCGGTATTTGAACGTCAAGATGGTTAGTGTACATGTCGTGCTCCGGACCGTAATCGTCATATGCTTCGCTAGAGAAATACAGATCGGAGACTGCTTTAGTCCGGATGATCACGGTTTGATTCGCGAGACTTTGCACAACGACGAATGCAGCGTCGCCTTGCAGGTCTCGATGTAGACGAGCGAATGCGCCTTCGGAAATTGAAAGCAATAGAGGCTCGCCACCCCCGCAAAAGTGAATGGCTACTTCGCCGTAATAGCTAAGATCGTCGCTTGCGGAACTGTCGTAGAGGCTCACTTCAACCGGCGGATGTCGACCAAGCAACGCGTCGGGATTAGTCTTCAGAACCCTCGCAAGTTTCTTGAGTTTTGCCTCCGGAACGGGCGCCGCGCCGACCTCCCATCGGTGGTAATTGGGCTGGGTCACGCCGACGGCGGCCGCGACCTTTGCCTGCGTCATGCCGGCGGCCACCCGGAATTGCTTCAGCTTTGTCTTCATAACCATCGCCCTGAATTATGCGTATATAATACGTATAATCCGTTTAGGCAACAGAAACTTATGCGTATAGGATACGTATGAACGACATTGCCGGCGTCAACCTAACTAATCCGAAGCGGCTTAGGAATGTCCGCGCTTTCCCATCGCGGAGAAAAGCGCAACGAGAAGATGTCAACGCGTCGAAACACGGCTGTTGGTGGGCTATCCGTTGCTGTGGCAGCGTGAATTTCATAGCTCGCCGGCTAGCTCAGTAGCTAAATCAGATCGGCCTTCATCAGGGTCCGCAGCGCTTTCGGGATCGGCTTCGCCCTGCCCTCGCTGATGAAGGCGACGCGCACCTCCGCCTTGACCAGCACGTGCTCGCCGCGGCGCACCTCCTGCGCCAGAGTGATCGAGGCGCCCTTCACCGCGACCGGCCAGGTCACGACGTCGAGCACATCATCCATCCGCGCGGGCCTCAAATAATCGATCTGCATCGAGCGCACCACGAAGGCGAAGCCCGGCGTTTCGGCTTGCGCTTCCGCAAACAGCGCGTGCTGCTCGGCGCCCATCAGCCGCAGATGATTGGTGCGTCCGCGCTCCATGAAGCGCAGATAATTGGCGTGATAGACGATGCCGGAAAAATCGGTGTCCTCGTAATAGACCCGGATCTGCATGTGATGGCGGCCGTCGATGATCGCGCCGTCGAGATGTGCTGTCACTTGCGGTCCTCGATCGCCCCTGGAAGGCAATCGTTTTGCGCAAAATCGCCCTGGCGCGCAAGCTCAGCCGTCGTCCTTTGGGAATTACGACACGGCTGGAGCCGAGCCGCCCAGCGTCACCAGCGCGATTTCCGGCGGGACGCCGATGCGGAACGGCATGATGCTGCAGCCGAGGCCGCCGGAGACGACGACGTCACATTGGGTCCGGGTGTGGCCATAGGCGAACCTCTTGCCGTAATGCGACGGTATCACCGGCGACCAGCCGAACAGGCGCACCTGGCCGCCATGGGTATGGCCCGAGAGCTGCAGCGCTACCCGCGCCGGGACCCGTACCGCAACATCGGGTTCATGGGCCAGCAGGATGACCGGCGCGGCGTCGGTCACCTTGCCAAGCGTCGCGGCGAGATCATCGACGCCGATGCGCTTGACCGGCCTGAACCGGCGCGCCGGAAGGTACGCCAGTTGATCGCCGAGCCCGGCCAGCCAGAACGGGCGGCCGGTCTTGGTCAGCCGCACCACGTCGTTTTCGTAAACCGGAAGGCCGGCGGCTTCGAGCGCGCGGCGGGCAATAGTCACCCCCTGGCCCTCGCGCTGCACCGTCCTGTCGTCCCACCAGTCGTGGTTGCCGAGGACCGCATGGACGCCGAGCGGCGCCTTCAATCCGCCGAGCACCGGCGCCCATTCGCTGGCCGGAATGGTGCGCGTCACATGCCGATGTCCGGCGACGTAGTCGCCGAGCAGCACGATGACATCGGCGCGCAGCGCATTGGTGCGTCCCACGATCGCCTCGATGCGCGCCAGCGACATCCAGGGATCGCAGGCGTGGAGGTCGGTGATGACGGCGATCCTGAGCCGGAAATCGGCGGGCCATTGCGGCGGCGTTATATTATAGCGCGCGACGCGAAGCCGCAGCGCGGGCTCGCCAAATCCATAGGCGACGGTGGATACGCCGGTAGCGCCGAGGCCGGCCAGAAAGCGCAGGAAATGACGTCGGGAAATCATGAGGCTCAACCGTGATGCACCGTCATGCTGGTGGCGCATTGCAGCCGAATTCGGGTCCGTTTGTGCAGATCGTCAGCAGATAGCCAGCAGCGCGCGTCAGTCGTCGCTGTTCTGGCTGCCGAACAATCCGAACTGCGCCGGATCGCGCGCGGGCTCGGCGAGGCCGAGATGCTTGAATGCGTGCGAGGTCAAAAGCCGCCCGCGCGGGGTGCGCTGCAGATAGCCGCACTGGATCAGGAACGGCTCGATGATGTCCTCGATGGCGTCGCGCGGCTCCGACAGCGCCGCCGCCATGGTTTCGACGCCGACCGGTCCGCCGCCGTAGTTCATCGCGATGGTAGTGAGATAGCGCCGGTCCATCGCATCGAGACCGGCGGCATCGACTTCGAGCGCGCTCAGCGCGTTGTCGGCAATCTTGCGGTCGATCGACGCGGCGTCGGCTGCGGAGGCGAAATCTCGCACCCGCCGCAGCAGCCGTCCGGCGATGCGCGGCGTGCCGCGGGCGCGGCGCGCGATCTCGTTGGCGCCGTCGGGCGTCATGCCGATCTTGAGCACGCGGGCGCCGCGGGTGACGATCTTTTCCAGTTCTTCCACGGTGTAGAAATTCAGCCGCACCGGAATGCCGAAACGGTCGCGCAGCGGATTGGTCAAAAGCCCCGCGCGCGTCGTGGCGCCGACCAGCGTGAATTTGGCCAGCTCGATCTTGACCGAGCGCGCCGCCGGCCCCTCGCCGATGATGAGGTCGAGCTGGAAGTCCTCCATCGCCGGATACAGCACTTCCTCGACCGCGGGGCTGAGACGGTGGATCTCGTCGATGAACAACACGTCGCGCTCTTCGAGATTGGTCAGGAGTGCGGCGAGATCGCCGGCCTTGGCGATCACCGGACCCGAGGTGGCGCGAAAGCCGACGCCGAGCTCGCGCGCCACGATCTGCGCCAGCGTGGTCTTGCCGAGACCGGGGGGACCGACGAACAGCACGTGATCGAGCGCCTCGCCGCGCTTGCGCGCGGCCTCGATGAAGATCGAGAGGTTAGCGCGCGCCTGCGCCTGGCCGACGAATTCGGACAACAGCTGCGGGCGCAGCGCAGTATCGCCGACATCGTCGCTGCGGCGCTCGGGAGTGACGATGCGGGAAGGCGTGGTCACTTCGCCAACTCCTTCAACCCGAGCCTAATGAGCTGCGCAGTCTCCGCCCCCTCACCGGCGCTGCGCGAGGCCGCAGCGATGGCGGCGGCCGCCTGCGGCTGGCCGTAGCCGAGATTGACCAGGGCCGAGATCGCATCGGTGACCGGGCGCGGCGCGCGGTGGTCATCGATCGCGCCGGACAGATGCACCAGCGCCGGATCGACATTGGCAAAGCCAGGGGCCTTGTCCTTCAATTCGGTGACGATGCGCTCGGCAACCTTGGGGCCGACGCCCGGCGTGCGCGTCACCGCCGCCTTGTCGCGCAGCGCAATGGCGTTGGCGAGATCCGCCGGCGGCAAGGTCGAGAGCACCGCCAGCGCCACCTTGGCGCCGACGCCCTGCACCGTCTGCAGCAGGCGAAACCATTCGCGCTCGATGTCGCTGCGGAAGCCGAACAGTCTGATCTGATCCTCGCGCACGTAGGTCTCGATCGACAGCACCGCGGCATCGCCGGGCGAGGGCAGCGCCTGCAGCGTGCGCGACGAGCAATGCACCTGATAGCCGACGCCACCGACGTCGAGGATCACATAATCCTCGCCGTAAGAATCGATCAGGCCTTTCAGTTTGCCGATCATATCCCGACCACCTTCAGCCGCAGCGCGGCGCTGCCGCGATGATGCGCGTGCGTAATGGCGATCGCCAGCGCGTCGGCGGCGTCGGCCGATTTCGGCTCGGCCTTGGGCAGCAGGATTTTCAGCATCGCCAGGATCTGGTTCTTGTCGGCGTGGCCGGCGCCGACCACGGTCTTCTTCACCTGGTTGGGCGCGTATTCCGCAACCGAAATTCCGAACATCGCCGGCGCCAGCATCGCGACCCCACGCGCCTGCCCAAGCTTCAGGGTGGCGACGCCGTCCTTGTTGACGAAGGTCTGTTCGACCGCGGCTTCGACCGGCTTCAAATCGCCGAGCACGGTGGCAAGCCCCTCGTGAATTGCCAGCAGCCGGCTCGCCAGCGGCAGGCTGTCGGACGGTTCCACCGAACCGCAGCCGACGAAGGTCAGCCGGTTGCCGTCGATCTCGATCACGCCCCAGCCGGTGCGGCGCAGGCCCGGATCAATGCCCATGATGCGGACGGGATGGCGAATCGGCTGACATGTCATGGGGTAGTGATACCGCCGGAGCGTTTCGGGCGAAACAGAAACAGAACGCCGTACCCTGGGAATGCGCCACATGCCATGCGGTCATGCGCGGGCATGACCCGCGCATCCATCAAGCAGGAAAGGAATTCCGGAGGGATGGATTGCCGGGTCAAGCCCGGCAATGACGAGCGGGGATGACTCCTACCCACCCATCTTGGCGACCAGCGCGTCGGAAACCTCGAAATTGGCGTAGACGTTCTGCACGTCGTCGTGCTCGTTCAGGAGGTCGATCAGCTTCAGGAGCTTCTCGCCGGTCTCGTCGTCCACCGCCACGGTGTTCTGCGGTTTCCAGGTCAGCGCCGCCTTGCGGGCTTCGCCGAATTTCGCCTCCAGCGCCTTGGCGACGTCACGGAAGGTTTCCTGCGAGGCGTAGATCTCATGGCCGCTCTCGCTCGAGATCACGTCATCGGCGCCGGCCTCGATCGCCGCTTCCAGCATCGCATCGTCGGAGGCGACCTTGGCATCGTATTCGATGATGCCGGTGCGGTCGAACATGAAGGAGACCGAGCCGGTTTCCCCGAGATTGCCGCCGGACTTGGTGAAGTAGGAGCGGATGTCGGACGCCGCACGGTTGCGGTTGTCGGTCAGTGCCTCGACGATCACGGCGACGCCGCCCGGACCGTAGCCCTCGTAGCGGATCTCGTCGTAATTCTCGCTCTCGGTGCCGCTCGCCTTCTTCACCGCACGCTCGATCGAGTCCTTCGACATGTTCTCCTGGCGGGCGGAGATGATCGCGGCGCGCAGCCGGGCGTTCATGCTGGGATCGGGCGCGCCCATCTTGGCGGCGACGGTGATTTCCCGCGCCAGCTTGCTGAACAGCTTCGATTTCTGGGCGTCCTGCCGGCCCTTGCGGTGCATGATGTTCTTGAATTGGGAATGTCCGGCCATGCGGTCTCTTTCGGCGATTCGTCCGGGAGGAATGGGTGGAAGGCGCGGCGTTATAGGCCGCTAACCTTCCAAAATCAAAGATTTGCAGGGGTTTTCGGTATGGCGGTAGTGGCTGCTGCCCGCTTAAGAGGCAGATATTAACCATGATTTCACGCCCGAATGCGAGGATGCCGCTCTCCTTTCTCGTTCCGAGAGACGCCTCATGGCATTCGGTTTGTTTCGAAAACGGCCCGAACCGGCCGTGCCCGCGGTCGCTCCGGCGGTGGCGCCCCCCGCCGTTGCGGCCGCTGCGCCCGGTAATTCGGATAGCGATTCGGCCAGGGAAATCCTCGAACTGCTCGAACTCGAACTGGGCGCGATGATCCGCCAGCTCGAACGCGCAGCCAATTCGGTCGCCGGCGGCGCCGAGGCCACGGCGGCCACGCTCTCCACCATCCGCCAGCGCACCGACGCCCTGACCGGGCGCACCAGCGCCGCGCAATCCACCGCGACCACCTTCTCGCAGGCCGCCGACCAGTTCACCCATTCGGCGCAAGGCATCGGGTCCCAGGTGCGGGACGCCAGCAAGCTGGCCGACCAGGCCGGCGAAGCCGCCCGCGAAGCCAGCCTCAACGTCGACCGCCTGAGGGAGTCCTCGGCCGCGATTGGCAATGTCGTTAATCTGATCGCGCAGATCGCCAGGCAGACCACGCTCCTGGCGCTCAACTCCACCATCGAGGCGGCGCGGGCGGGTACCGCCGGACGCGGTTTCGCGGTCGTCGCCACCGAGGTCAAGGCGCTGGCGGTGCAGACCCAGAACGCCACCGAGGAAATCTCGAAAAAGATCGACGCGCTGCAGAAGGATGCCGCAGGCTCGGTCGATGCGGTGCACCGTATCTCGCTTGCGATCGAGGCGATTCGCCCGGTGTTCGAGAACGTCACCGGCGCGGTGGCGGAGCAGAATGAAACCACCAGCGCGATGTCCGACAACGCCGCCACCGCATCGAACTTCATCGTCGCGGTCGGCGACAGCGCCGCCGAGATCGACAGCGCCACCAAGGAAGCCGAGACCCATGGCGAACGTGTCGCCAGCGCCGGCAAGGCCGTCACCATGTTCGCGCAGAAGCTCAAGTCGCGCTGCGCGGTGCTACTGCGCCAGGACGAGCGCAAGGACCAGCACACGGGCCTGCGGCTGCCGTGCAATCTGGGAATAGAGATCCAGACCGCCCGCGGCCCGGTCGCCGCGTCGGCTTACGAGATCGCCCGGGAAGGCATCCTGATCGGCGGACCGGAAGCCGAGAGGCTGCCGCTGAATGAAAGCCTCGACGCCGCGCTGGAAGGCGTCGGCGCCTGCAGGATCCGCACCGGCGAACGGTCGAAGGCCGGCGTGCAGGCGCGTTTCGAGCGGCCCGATGCCGCATTGATCGAAAAGATCGAAGACAAGCTCTGGTCGATCCAGGACGAAAACACCGAGGCCGTTACCAGCGCCATCGAAGCCGGCCGCGCGCTGACCAGGATTTTCGAGGACGGCGTCAGGAGCGGCGCCATCTCGATGGACGATATGTTCGACGAGAACTACGTCGAAATCCCCGGCAGCAATCCGGTGCAGCACCGCACCCGGATTCTGGACTGGGCCGATCGCGCACTGCCGCCGTTCCAGGAGGCCTTCCTGACCAAGGACCCGCGCATGGCGTTCTGCGTGATGATCGACCGCAACGGCTACCTGCCGGTGCACAACAAGCTCTACTCGCATCCGCAGCGTCCCGGCGACGCCGCCTGGAACACCGCGAACAGCCGCAACCGCCGCATCTTCAACGATCCCGCGGGGCTGGCCGCCGGCCGCAATCTGCGCGCCTACCTGATCCAGAGCTATGCGCGCGACATGGGCAACGGCAAAACCATCATGATGCGCGAGATCGACGTGCCGATCCGCGTCAACGGCCGCCACTGGGGCGGATTCAGAACGGCCTACAAGCTCTGACCTACCAGAACCCCGGCAGCGTCGGCTCCAGCCTTCCGCCTTTTCGCACCGGCGCGATCTTGAGCGCCAGCCCGGTCTTGTCGTCGGTCTCGACCGCGACGGCGCTGAATGTCGCAGCGCCCGCCGCCGGCTCGAAGCGGCCCGAGGGAATACCCGTCGTAAAACGCCGCAGCGGCTCTTCCTTCTGCATGCCGATGATCGAATCGTAATCGCCGGTCATGCCGGCATCGGTCATGTAGGCGGTGCCGCCGGAAAGGATCTGGTGATCGGCGGTCGGCACATGGGTGTGGGTGCCAACCACGAGACTGGCGCGGCCGTCGCAGAAGAAGCCGATGCCCTGCTTTTCGCTCGACGCCTCGCAATGGAAATCGACCACGATGGCGTCGGCCGCCTCGCGCAGCGGACAGGCTTCGAGCTCGCGGCTGATGACGGCGAACGGGTCGTCGAACGGCGTCATGAAGACGCGGCCGATGGCATTGACGACCAGCGCGCGCTTGCCGTTCTTGGTATCGACCAGCGCGGCGCCGCGGCCCGGCGTGCCCTTCGGAAAATTCGCCGGACGAACCAGCCGTGGCGCCCGCTCGATGAACACCAGCGCCTCGCGCTGATCCCACGCATGGTTGCCGAGCGTGACCGCATCGGCGCCGGCGTCGACGAACTCCTGATAGATCGCCTCGGTGATGCCGAAACCGCCGGCGGCGTTCTCGCCGTTGACGACGACGAGATCGAGCGCCCAGTCGCGGATCATGCCCGGCAGATGCTCTGAGATGGCGATGCGCCCGGCCCTGCCGACCACGTCCCCGACGAAAAGAATGCGCAAAGTTATGTACTCCGGAAATCGAACACTCGCGTTTCCGTTAGCACATAATCCAGCGCCACGTCGTGCGACAACGCCGGCACCGCCTCGATTTCCTGCACGGCGAAGGCGAGACCGATGCCCGTGATGGCTTTCGCCTTGCGCAAATGCGCCAGGGTGTAGTCGTAATATCCGCCGCCATAGCCGATGCGATGTCCCAACCGGTCGAAGGCGGCCAGCGGCACCAGCATGATGTCGGGAACGACTTCGGCGGCGGCGGGCGACGGCTCAGGGATGCCGAGCGGTCCGAGCATCAGCCGGTCGTCGGGAGACCAGGCACGAAAGGCCAGCGACTTGCCGCGCGCGACGATCGCCGGCAGCGCCAGCAGCACTCCCTCTGCGGCCAGCTTCCGCATCAGGGGAGCGGGATCGATCTCGCCGCGGATCGGCGAATAGCCCGAGACGATCGTGCCGGGCGCGATCTCGATCGGCAGCCCGCGTTTGGCGATGGCCTTTGCCGCGGCGTCGCGTTTCTTGTCGCTCAGCGCGTCGCGCTTGGCGAGAGCTGCGGTGCGGAGATCGGCCTTCGATCGCTCTGTCGGCAAAGTCGGCATCCAGCGTTGTATTTCGCCGTCATCACATTCCCGGTGTCATCACTCGCCACCGGGTCGGCGCTACGCGCCGCCCGACGACAGGCTCCAGCGGGTGATCCAGTATTCCAGAGAACTCGTGATTGAACCGCGAAGCTGCGGGGCACTGGATACCCCGCTTTCGCGGGGTTTGACGGGTGAGAAGGCGACTACAAAATTCGAAAACAAAAGTGCGAAGCCGCGATGGCCGTTGGAGCACTCGATCCCGGAGTTCCCTACGAAAGTAGGTGGGCACCATGTGACCGGATCCACGGACCCGGCCAGGGACAGTTCCCTGAAGGATCGATAAGGCCCCGGGGATATATGGCTCCTGACGCGCGACACAGCTTCGCCCCGCCAATGTAGACACGACGGGACCAAACCGCCAGCGTTAACGGAGGCTTTGGTCAACCAATCGCCACCCCCGCGGCCGATTCCAGGGTTCGGCACCTGCCTCTCTCAACGTCATTGCGAGCGCAAGCGAAGCAATCCAGCTCCTACCGCAGCAAAGCTGGATTGCTCACATGGGGAATGTGTGTGTCAAGGATGAGCAGTCACCTTTTTGTTCGACTGCGGCCACCTTTCCGTCCCGACCGTGGGCTGTGCAGGATGACGCGCGCAGATCAAGTCAAGGCCGGCCCGTTAGGGCCGCCGCGCAGCGGCTTGGCCTTGAGTTGAGCGAGCACGTCATCATGCTTGGTGCGTCGGGCACGACAGGAGCTCCTGGTGTTGGCGGTTCCGTCAGGGCATCTGCAATCCTCGCAGTTACGATCCAGGGTTCGAGCCGGTTCGGCGATCTGGGTTGCTTGCCAGATCAAACTCACATTCGGTCGTCGCTTGATGCGACTGCACCAGGATTCCGCTTGCGGCGGGCAGGCTCGAGAGGACGAGGCCATTCTTCGTTGCGGCATTTGAAGCCATGCAATCCATCGGTTCGTCCACCCGGATCTTCCGAGGCTGATCGGGCCTCGGCAGATGGGTTATGGTTCGGTTGCGTGCGGGCTGCGGAGCTTGCCGCCGGGCCCGGTTCTGGATCAGGCGGCGGGCTTCATCACGGCCTCCTCGAGGATGACGCCCTGGGTGACATACTTCCACAACGCCACGAGAAGCTTGCGCGCCAGCGCCACGATCGCGCGCTTGCGGCCTTGCGGGCTTCGCTCCTTGAACCAGCGCGTCAGGGCCGACTGCGGCTGGTGACGTACCCACAGCCAGGCGAGCTGGATCATCGTGGTCCGCAGCCTGGGATTGCCGGCCTTCGACACGCCTTGCTCGTGTCGGATGCGTCCGCTTTGCCAGGGCGTTGCCGCAAGGCCCGCATAGGCGGCGACCTGGCGGCGGTTGGCGAACTGCCGATAGAACGCCTCCGACCAGAGCACGGCGGCGAAGTTGGCGCCCACTCCCTTCAAGGCGAGCAGCATCGTGACCGGGTCCGGCGCGGCCTTCTCGCTTGCAGGCATTCTCGCCGCCGCCAGCAGGGCTTCCTGCGCGGCCTCGACCGACTTGATCTGGTCCAGAAGCAGCTCGATCCGATCGAGCTCGCGGCCGATCTGAGCCTTCAGATGCGACGGCAGCTCCCGTCCATCTCCGGTGCGCAACGCTTCAAGCCGCGCCCGCCGGTCGCGCCGCAGCGGTCCGTAGTCGGATATCCCCTGCGCGAACAGAAGCCCCTTGATCCGGTTCACATGCGTGACGCGCTCCTCGATCAATGTCCGCCGTTCGCGGCAGAGCCTCCGGCGATCCTCCTCCTCGGGCGAGGGCGCAACCACCATCGCGCAGACCCGCGGCTCGCCGCGCTTGTAGGCCAGAAGCGCCCGCAGCAGCGTCTCGCCGTCGAGCCTGTCCGTCTTGGCCCGCCTGCGCCGCCGCGGCGTCGCGATCGAAGCGGGATCGACCACGTGGCTCTCGATCCCCTCCTGTTGCAGAACGCGGTGGAGCCAGAACCCATCCAGCCCGGCCTCCTGGATCGTGATGATCGGATAGCTTTGGCCGGTCCGGACCTCCGCCTTGCGCTTGAGCTCCGCAAACAGCGCCAAAAGCTCGGCCACATGGCCAGCTGCGACGCTGCGCTTGGACATCTTTTCGCCTTTGCCCGGCGACAGCGACGTCACCAGCCAATTCGAACGGCTCAGTTCCAACGACACAAAAATTGCGCCAATATGCGTGCGGATAGCGGTCGGTTCGTCGGAAGGATGATCGAGCAACATCGTCGTCTCCAGGTTGAGTGGTTTCAGCAACCTCAGTCTGGCTCCAGACCCGGCCGCTATCCACTCCCCATGGAATCTTCGTCGCAAGAGCTCCTCGCAATGACGGAACTACCCGATCGCGACGCCGCCGCCGATGGTGCGGTTGAGGATCTGGGTGGTCTTCTCGATGCGTTCGGCCGCGGAGTTCAGCGCATTGGCCACCGCGATCTGCGTCGCCTTGGCGCGATCGGCCGCCGCGACGCGGACGCCGCGCAAGGCGTCGAGTTCTTCCTCGAGGTTGCGGATGCGCTGGCCGGAGTCGAGCAATTCGTCGCATACCGTCAGCGCCGCCATCACGGTCAGGCGCGCGTCACCAATCTCGCCAAACTTGCCGCGCAGGCTCTGGATCCGCGATTCCAGACTCTCGGCGAGCTTCAGGAGCCGCACCTCCTGGCCTTCCTCGCAGGCCATCCGGTATTGCCGGCCGTTGATGGTGACGTTGATATGGCTCATCCGTCTTCTCCGGGATCGAGTACGGTGCGGATGGTGCTGATCGCCGCATCCAGCCGGTCGGCGATCTCGCGATTGGCGCGCTCCAGCCGGCGCGACTTCACCAGCGATCCGTCGAGTTCGTCGGCAAGCCGGGACCGGTCGGCGCCGAGCGCCTGAATCCGGGCCGCCAACTCGTTCTCGTCACGGTCGGCTTCGCGCCGGCGTTCGACCGCACTCTCCAACGCATCGAGCGCCGACATCAGCCGCCGCGTCGCGGCGTCGATATCGGCGAAGACCGGCTCGGCGTGGCCAGCGCCATTGGCGGGACGATCGCTCATGACAGACTGCGCGGACCTTTCATGAGCCGGCCGGGGCGCAAAATCCGCGATCCGGCAAGCGTTTAAGGGGAGAAATTTACGTGGCAAGCGAGGCCAGCGCAACGCCGCTTAGAAGCTATGCACCGCTAAGCAACTTTTCGTACCGGAAGCGCCCTTCCTCGCCTTGGACTCGGGGAACCGAGATGCTATCCAGCCCCTGACTTCCCGTTGCCTTCCGGCACTAACCGCGGCATTCGCACAGGTTGCGGATCGCCACCAAGCACCTCATTTCAAGCGGATTTTCAACATGACGCAGGTTCATTCCCGTATGGCCAACGCGATCCGTGGGCTCGCAATGGACGCCGTCGAGAAGGCGAAATCCGGCCATCCCGGCCTGCCCATGGGCGCCGCCGACATCGCCACCGTGCTGTTCACGCAATTCCTGAAATACGACGCCGCCGACCCGAAATGGCCGGACCGCGACCGCTTCGTGCTGTCGGCCGGACACGGCTCGATGCTGCTGTATGCGCTGTTGTACCTGACCGGCGACAAGGACATGACGCTCGACCAGATCAGGAATTTCCGCCAGCTGGGATCGCTGACGCCGGGACACCCGGAAAACTACCACACCAGGGGCATCGAGACCACGACCGGCCCGCTCGGTCAGGGCATCGCGACCTCGGTCGGCATGGCGCTGGCGGAAAAGATGCTGGCCGCCGAATTCGGCAAGAAGGTCGTCAGCCATCACACCTATGTACTCGCCTCCGACGGCGACCTGATGGAGGGCATATCGCAGGAAGCGATCGCGATGGCCGGCCACTGGAAGCTCAACAAGCTGATCGTGCTCTACGACGACAACGGCATTTCGATCGACGGCCCGACCTCGATCGCCGACTCGGTCGACCAGGTGAAGCGGTTCAAGTCGGCCGGCTGGGCCGCCGAGCGCATCGATGGCCACGATCCCAAGGCGATTGCCGCGGCGATCGCGCGGGCGCAGAAGTCCAACAAGCCGTCGCTGATCGCCTGCAAGACCACGATCGGCTACGGCGCGCCGAACAAGGCCGGCACCGCGAAGGTCCATGGCGAAGCGCTCGGCGCCGATGAACTCAAGGCCGCCAAGGAAAAACTCGGCATTTCGCTGGAGCCGTTCTCGGTGCCGGAGGACGTGCTGAAGGCCTGGCGCCAAGCCGGCAGCCGCGGCGGCGCCGCGCGCAAGGAGTGGGAAGCGCAGTTCGCGCAGCTCGGCAACCGCAAGCGCGCCGAGTTCGAACGCCGCCTGCGGCACGAGCGGCCGGCTTCGCTGGCCAAGGCGCTGAAGGCCCACAAGAAGGCGCTGATCGAGACGCCCCTGACGGCCGCCACCCGCAAATCATCGGAGGCCGCGATCGAGGCGATCGCAGCCGCGATGCCGATGGAATTCCTGGCAGGCTCCGCCGACCTCACCGGCTCCAACAACAACAAGGCAAAATCCGCGGTCGCCTTCTCCGCCAAGACGCCGAAGGGCCGCTTCATCCATTACGGCATCCGCGAGCACGGCATGGCGGCAGCCATGAACGGCATCTTCCTGCATGGCGGCTTCGCGCCGAACGGCGCCACGTTCCTGGTGTTCACCGACTATGCCCGCCCGGCGATGCGGCTTGCGGCCCTGATGGGGGTCGGGGTGGTCTACGTGATGACCCATGATTCCATCGGCCTTGGCGAAGACGGGCCGACGCATCAGCCGGTCGAACATCTCGCCGCGCTGCGCGCCATTCCCAATATGCGCGTGTTCCGGCCCTGCGACGCGATCGAGGTGGCGGAGTGCTGGGAGCTGGCGCTGAACCGGACCGAAGGGCCGACGGTGCTGGCGCTGACCCGCCAGAACCTGCCGCAATTGCGCACGTCGGCACCATCAGAGAATCCCTGCAGCCAAGGCGCCTATGAACTGGTCGCCGCCCAGGGCGAGGCCAAGGTCTCGCTGTTCGCGTCCGGTTCCGAGGTCGAGATTGCGACTGCCGCGCAGAAGCAGCTGGCCGAGCGCGGCATCGCGTCGCGGGTTGTGTCGGTACCCTCGCTCGAATTGCTGCTGGCGCAACCGGCGGACCGCCAGAAGGCGGTAATCGGCAATGCCCCGGTCAAGATCGCGATCGAGGCCGCGGTCCGGTTCGGCTGGGATGCCGTGATCGGGCACGACGGTGAATTTATCGGCATGCAGGGTTTCGGCGCCAGCGCGCCCGCCAAGGAGCTTTACAAGCACTTCGGAATTACTGCCGAGGCCGCGGTTAACGCTGCCCTGAAGCGCTTGGGCTGAGGGTCGTTCACAGTTGAGCTTACCCGGAAAAAGGACTAGGAAACCGTCATCTTGACCGTTCTCGCCCGGCCGAACCGGGCGATCCGCCGTAACAACCTCCGTGGACATGCGCCGCGGGGCTGGAACCAGCTATTAGAGGAGAAACGAGCATGGCAATCCGGGTCGCGATCAACGGGTTTGGCCGCATCGGCCGCAATGTGCTGCGCGCCATCGCCGAGTCAGGCCGCAAGGATATCGAGGTCGTCGGCATCAACGATCTCGGTCCGGTCGAGACCAACGCCCATCTGTTGCGCTTCGATTCCGTGCATGGCCGTTTCCCCGGCACCGTGACCGTCGAAGGCGACTCGATCAGCCTCGGCAACGGCAAGATCAGGGTCTCCGCCGAGCGCGATCCGTCCAAGCTGCCCTGGAAAGAACTCGGCGTCGACATCGCGCTGGAATGCACCGGCATCTTCACCGCCAAAGACAAGGCCTCCGCACATCTGACCGCCGGAGCCCAGCGCGTGCTGGTCTCGGCGCCAGCCGATAACGCCGACGCGACCGTCGTCTACGGCGTCAACCACGACACGCTGACCAAGGACCACCTGGTCGTCTCCAACGGCTCCTGCACCACCAATTGCCTCGCGCCCGTCGCCAAGGTGCTGCACGACACCGTCGGCATCGAGACCGGGTTCATGACCACGATCCACGCCTATACCGGCGACCAGCCGACGCTCGACACCCTGCACAAGGACCTCTATCGCGGCCGCGCCGCGGCGATGTCGATGATTCCGACCTCGACGGGCGCCGCGAAAGCGATCGGCCTGGTGTTGCCGGAACTGAACGGCAAGCTCGACGGCGTCTCGGTCCGCGTCCCCGTCCCGAACGTCTCGGTGATCGATCTCAAGATCGTCGCGCAACGCAAGACCACCAAGGAAGAAATCAACGAGGCGATGAAGCGCGCGAGCGAACAGCAGCTCAAGGGCATCCTTGGCTACACCACCGCGCCCAATGTCTCGATCGACTTCAACCACGATCCGCATTCCGCGACGTTCCACATGGACCAGACCAAGGTGCAGAACGGCACGCTGGTGCGGGTGATGGCGTGGTACGACAACGAGTGGGGGTTCTCGAACCGCATGGCCGACACCGCCGTGGCGATGGGAAAGAAGCTGTAAGTCATTTTCGTCATGCCCGGCCTTGTGCCGGGCATCCACGTCTTCCTTCCCTCGGCAAGCAAGACGTGGATGGCCGGGACAAGCCCGGCCATGACGAGGAAGGATGTCATGAACAAATTCCGCACCCTCGATGACGTCGACGTGAAGGGCAAGCGCGTGCTGCTGCGCGTCGATCTCAACGTGCCCATGGAAAATGGCCGCGTCACCGATGCCACTCGGCTGGAGCGGATCGCGCCGACCATCACCGAGATCTCCGGCAAGGGCGGCAAGGTCATCCTGCTCGCGCATTTCGGCCGGCCGAAGGGCCGCGACGCCAAGGATTCGCTGAAGCCGGTCGCATCAGCACTTTCGCACGTCATCAAGAAGCCGGTCGGCTTCGCCGAGGATTGCATCGGCGAGGCCGCCGAAAAGGCGGTTGGCGCGATGAAGGATGGCGACATCCTTTGCATGGAAAACACCCGCTTCCACAAAGAGGAAGAGAAGAACGATCCCGTATTCGTCGCCGAACTCGCAAAACTCGGCGATATCTGGGTCAACGACGCCTTCTCGGCCGCGCACCGCGCGCATGCTTCCACCGAAGGCCTCGGCCACAAGCTGCCGGCCTATGCCGGACGCACCATGCAGGCCGAACTCGACGCGCTCGGCAAAGCGCTGGAAGCGCCGACCAAGCCCGTGATTGCGATCATCGGCGGCGCCAAGGTCTCCACCAAGATCGACCTCCTGGAAAACCTCGTCAGCAAGGTCGACGCGCTGGTGATCGGCGGCGGCATGGCCAACACCTTCCTGCATGCGCAGGGCGTCGGCGTCGGCAAGTCGCTGGCGGAGAAGGAACTCGCGGCTACCGCACTGCGGATTTTCGAGAAGGCGGAAGCCGCCAATTGCGCGATCATCCTGCCCGTCGACGCCATCGTCGCCTATCACTTCGCGGCCAATGCGCCGGCGCAGGCCTACGGCCTCGACTCGATTCCCGCCGACGGCATGATCCTCGACGTCGGCCCGCAGTCGATTGCGCGGATCCACGCCGCGATCGACGACGCCGCGACGCTGGTCTGGAACGGCCCGCTCGGCGCGTTCGAGATGCCCCCGTTCGATCGCGGCACCATGGTGGCGGCCAAGCACGCGGCGGAGCGGACCAAGTCCAAAAAGCTGATCTCGGTCGCCGGCGGCGGCGACACCGTGGCGGCGCTGAACCAGGCCGGCGTAGCCGGCGATTTCACCTATGTTTCGACCGCAGGCGGCGCGTTTCTCGAATGGATGGAAGGGAAACCATTGCCGGGCGTCGAGGTTTTGAAGATACGTTAGACTGGGACGGGTCTTCCAGGCCCCAACGCGGAGAACAGGACACATGGCTCGCATCACGTTGCGTCAATTGCTCGATCACGCGGCGGAACACGACTACGGCGTGCCGGCCTTCAACATCAACAATATGGAGCAGGCGCTCGCGATCATGGAGGCAGCCTCCAGTCTCGATGCCCCTGTGATCATCCAGGCCTCGCGCGGCGCACGGTCCTACGCCAATGACGTGATGCTCAAGCACATGATGGACGCGGTCACGGAAATCTATCCACAGATTCCGGTCTGCGTGCATCTCGATCACGGCAACGAGCCCGCCACCTGCATGACCGCGATCCAGGCCGGCTTCACCTCGGTCATGATGGACGGCTCGCTGAAGGCCGACGGCAAGACCCCAGGCGACTGGGACTACAATGTCGACGTCACCAAGACCGTCACCGACATGGCTCATCTCGGCGGCATTTCGGTGGAAGGCGAACTCGGCGTGCTCGGCTCGCTCGAGACCGGCATGGGCGACAAAGAGGACGGCCACGGCGCCGAAGGCAAGCTCTCCCACGACCAGCTCCTGACCAATCCGGACGAGGCCGTGAAGTTCGTCAAGGAGACCAAGGTCGACGCGCTGGCGATCGCGATGGGCACCTCGCACGGCGCCTACAAATTCACCCGCAAGCCGGACGGCAATATCCTCGCCATGAACGTGATCGAGGAAATCCACCGCAAGCTGCCGAACATGCATCTGGTGATGCACGGTTCGTCCTCGGTGCCGCAGGAGCTGCAGGACATCATCAACGCCAATGGCGGCAAGATGAAGCCGACCTGGGGCGTGCCGGTCGCCGAGATCCAGCGCGGCATCAAGAACGGCGTCCGCAAGATCAACATCGACACCGACAACCGCATGGCGATGACCGGCCAGATCCGGAAAGTCCTGAAGGACAACCCGGAAGAATTCGATCCGCGCAAATATCTCAAGCCGGCGATGGAAGCGATGGCGAAGCTCTGCAAGCAGCGCCTGCAGGAATTCAACACCGCGGGCCAGGCCGGCAAGATCAAGAAGGTGCTGACGACGGCAGAGATGGCGAAGCGCTACACCAAGGGCGAGCTCGATCCGAAAGTCGCATAACCGGCCTCCGGCGGTCTTCTCCCGCGCCGCGCGTTTTCTTGGGTTTTGCCCGAGAACGGTCTATTTTGGCCCGCAACACATTGCGTTCGGAAGGAGGCACCGATGAATCTCGCCGATCTCAACAAGGTTGCCCTGGCGATGGTGACGCCAGGCAAGGGAATACTCGCCGCCGACGAATCTTCCGGCACCATCAAGAAGCGCTTCGACGCCATCAAGGTCGAGTCGACCGAGCAGTCGCGCCGCGACTATCGCGAAATGCTGTTCCGTTCCCAGGAGGCGATGAGCCAGTACATCTCCGGCGTCATTCTCTATGACGAGACGATCTGGCAGGAGGCCAAGGACGGCACCCCGCTGATCAGACTGATTGAACAATCCGGGGCGATCCCCGGCATCAAGGTCGATGAAGGCACCCAGGCCTTGCCAGGCTGTCCGGGCGAGTTGGTCACGGCAGGCCTCGACAAGCTGGCCGAGAGGCTGAAGAAATACTATGAACGCGGCGCGCGCTTTGCCAAATGGCGCGCGGTGATCGATATCGGCCCGGGCACTGACGGCCCGGGCACTAGCGGCCCGGGCATTCCGACCATGACGGCGATCCACGTCAACGCCCATGCGCTCGCGCGTTACGCCGCACTTTGCCAGGCCGCCCAGATCGTTCCTATCGTCGAGCCGGAAGTCCTGATGGACGGCGATCACGACATCGATCGCTGCTATGAAGTGACGCAGCGCGTGCTCGACGAGACGTTCCGGGAGTTGCGAGTCCAGCGCGTCGAGCTGGAGGGCATGATCCTGAAACCCAATATGGCGATCGCGGGCAAGAAATGCGCGAAGCAAGCTTCGGTTCAGGAGGTGGCGGAGAAAACCATCCGGCTGTTGAAAGCTTGCGTACCGGCCGCAGTGCCCGGCATCGCCTTCCTTTCCGGCGGGCAGTCCGACGAGGACGCGACCGCGCATTTGAGCGCCATGAACCGCATCGGCGGCCTGCCGTGGCGCCTTACCTTCTCGTACGGCCGTGCGCTGCAGGCAGCGCCGCAGAAAGCGTGGTCGGGCAAGGCGGAGAACGTCGCCGTGGGCCAGCGTGCCTTCACCCATCGCGCGCGGATGAATTCGCTCGCGAGCAAGGGCGAATGGAAGGCTGATCTGGAAAAGAAGGCGGCATAGATTTGGCCACTAAACCCGTTCCGCCGCGCCCCGTGCCGCGTCTCTATCTCGCGACGCCTGACGTGGACGATCCGTCGGCGCTGATCGCAAGCCTGCCGGGGCTGCTGGCCAAGGCGGATGTCGCGGCGGTGCTGGTGCGGCTCAAGCCGACCGACCAGCGCACCATGATTTCGCGGGTCAAGGCGCTGGCGCCTGCGATCCAGGGCAGCGGTGCGGCGCTGCTGCTCGACGGCCACGTCGAACTGGTGGCCCGCGCCGGCGCCGATGGCGCGCATCTGACCGGCATCGCGGCCATGGAAGAGGCGCTGCCGACGCTGAAGCCCGACCGCATCGCCGGCGTCGGCGGGCTTTCGACCCGGCACGATTCGATGGCCGCGGGCGAGGCCGGCGCGGATTACGTGCTGTTCGGCGAGCCCGATGCCGCGGGACTTAGGCCCTCGGCCGAGGCGATCGCCGAGCGGCTGGGGTGGTGGGCCGAACTGTTCGAGCCGCCCTGCGTCGGCTATGCCGCCTCGCGCGAGGAAGCCCATGAATTCGCCGCAGCGGGAGCGGATTTCGTGCTGGTCGGCGATTTCATCTGGAACGACAAGCGCGGCCCGGCGGCGGCGTTGATGGATGCGGAGCAGGCCATCAGGCAAGCGCACGCCGCGGCGTCCGGAAAAGCCAAGGCCGAGCAGGGATAACGCCGGAGATGAAGATCCTGCGTCCCGTATCGATTCTCGCAAGCTGCCTGCTGTGGCCGGCCGGCGCGGTGGCGCAGATCTCGCTGACGCCGCCGGGCGTTGCGACGCCGCCGGCGCAGAGCAAGCCGCAAGAGAAGCCCAAGGATAACCCCAAGCCGAAGCCGCCGGTCGCCGCCAAGAAGCCTGCCCCGGCCGCGACGCCGAAGCCCGCGGCAACGCCTGCGCCGACTGCGACCGTCACTCCCGCCCCCGTCTTCGAGGATCCCAACGTCGACCTGGTCTACGGCGCCTATCAGCGCGGGCAATACAAGACCGCCTTCGATCTTGCGAGCAACCGCGCGCAGTTCAACGGCGATCCCAAGGCGATGACCATGCTCGGCGAGCTCTACGCCAATGCGATGGGCGTCAAGCGCGACTATGCGAAGGCGGCCGAGTGGTACAAGCGCGCCGCCGACGGCGGCGACCGCGAGGGCATGTTCGCGCTCGCCATGCTGCGGCTGGCCGGGCGCGGCGGCCCCATCAACCGCGAGGAGGCGGTGAAACTGCTGGCGTCCTCGGCCAAGCTCGGCAACCCCAAAGCGGCCTACAATCTCGCTTTGCTCTATCTCGACGGGCAGACGCTGCCGCAGGACGTCAGGCGCGCCGCCGAACTGCTCCGCGTCGCCGCCGACGCCGGCAATCCGGAGGCGCAATACGCGCTCGCCACCTTCTACAAGGAAGGCACCGGCGTCGCCAAAGACATCGACAAGGCGGTTAGACTGCTGCAGGCGGCGTCCCTTGCCGGCAATGTCGACGCCGAGGTCGAGTACGCCATCGCGCTCTATAACGGCACCGGCACCCCGAAGAACGAGGCCGCCGCGGTGGCGCTGCTGCGGAAAGCCGCCAAGCAGAACAGCCCGATCGCGCAAAATCGCCTCGCGCGCGTGCTGGTGAGCGGCCAGGGCGCGCCAGTCGACAAGATCGAGGGCCTGAAATGGCACATTGTTGCGAAAACCGCGGGCAAAGGCGACCCTGTTCTCGACGAGGCGCTGGCCGCCCTCAGCCCCGAGGACCGCACCAAGGCCCAGGAGGCCGCCCGCAAATGGCTCGGCACCAAATGAACCGCCTTGACGCCACCCCAACCGCAGGGCACCCAATCCGAAGCCGATGACGGCATCGGGCCGTTTCTCTCAACAGTACAAGCCGGGATCATGCTGCAATCAGCCCTTATGAACGTCATGGTCAAGGCCGCGCGCCGCGCCGGCCGCAGCCTCAAACGCGACCTCGGCGAGATCGAGAACCTCCAGGTGTCGCTGAAGGGACCGGCCAATTTCGTCTCTCTGGCCGACAAGCGCGCCGAGGAAATGCTGCTCGCCGATCTCACCAAGGCGCGGCCGGGCTACGGCTTCATCGGCGAGGAAGGCGGCGTCCGGATCGGCGACGACAAGACCCACACCTGGATCGTCGACCCGCTCGACGGCACCACCAACTTCCTGCACGGCATTCCGCAATTTGCGATTTCGATCGGCCTGCAGCGCGAGGGCACGCTGATCGCTGGCGTGATCTACAATCCCGCCAATGACGAGCTCTATACCGCCGAGCGCGGCAAGGGCGCCTTCCTCAACGACCATCGGCTGCGCGTCGCCGGCCGCCGCCAGCTCGGCGACTGCGTGATCGCCTGCGGGCTGCCGCATATCGGACGCGGCGACCACGAGCTTTCGCGCCGGGAAATGACCGAAATCCAGAACCGGGTGGCCGGCCTGCGCCGGTTCGGCGCCGCCTCGCTCGACATGGCCTTCGTCGCCGCCGGCCGCCTCGACGGCTATTGGGAACGCAACCTGCAGCCCTGGGACATGGCAGCCGGCCAGATCATCGTCCGCGAAGCCGGCGGCACCGTCTCCGGCATCGAGGGCAACGACGACCCGCTGAAATCAGGCAACGTGGTCTGCGGCAACGAATACATCCACGCCGAGCTGGTGAAGATTTTGAAGCCGCTGGGGAAGTGATTTAATTCGTCATGCCCGGACTTGATCTGCTCAAGCCCGGCAATGACGATCGAACTACACCGCCTTCATCCGGTAATAGCTGACGCTCCATTCGCTGCGATCGCGTGGCGGCGCGAATCGAAATTGGCGAGCCAGTCGAGCACGGCGCCATTGCCGCGGGTTCGGCGGGCCCGCCACCGGCCTCAGCGCGCTGCCGGAGCCGACCAGGCCGAGGGCGAAGGTCAAGATCGTATCGACCCAGCCGGAGTTGCCGGTGCGCTGCTGCACCGCCCAGGCCCCGCCATCAGGACAGCCCCGGTTCCCCGCCCATCCAAAATCGGGTCGTATCTGAGCTTTTTTCTCCGTCCCGCTGTGCCATATTGGTCCTCGAAAAGCGGTTCCTCGCAACGGATGACACCGACAAATGCCCTCTGCCCGCTCCGCGATGGAGATCGAACTGAACAAATTGTCCTCGCCCCGGATCTTCCTGGTGCGGATGCTGGTGTTCCTGGTGCTGTGCGCGCTGCTGCTGGTCGTGCTCTACAAGCAGATCGTGACAGCGTTTTTCGCCAATCCCGGCCTCAATGCCCTGATCGGCGCGGTGCTCCTGATCGGCATCATCCTGTCGTTCCGGCAGGTGATCCGGCTCTATCCGGAGGTCGCCTGGGTCAACAGTTTCCGCATCTCCGATCCCGGTCTCGCGGTCGAGCGGCAGCACCCCACGCTGCTGGCGCCGATGGCGGCGATCCTCGGTGGCGAGCGCACCGGGCGGATGACGATCTCGCAGCAGACCATGCGGCATCTCCTGGATTCGATCGCCACCCGGCTCGACGAGGCCCGCGACATCTCCCGCTACATGACCGGCCTGTTGGTGTTCCTCGGGCTGCTCGGCACCTTCTGGGGCCTGATCGAGACCGTCGGCTCGGTCGGCAAGGTGATCGACGGCCTCAAGGTCGGCGGCGACGCCGGCTCCCTGTTCGACACCCTCAAGGAGGGCTTGGCCGCGCCGCTTGGCGGCATGGGCATCTCGTTTTCGTCGTCGCTGTTCGGACTGGCGGGTTCGCTGATCCTGGGCTTTCTCGATCTGCAGTCGAGCCAGGCGCAGAACCGCTTCTATACCGACCTCGAGGACTGGCTGGCCTCCACGGTGCGCGAATATTCGCGCGAGGGCGGCATGGGCCCGGGCGGCGAACTCCAGGCCGCCGTCGAGCGGTTGCGGCTGACCCTGGAAGAAGGCGGCGCCAGCCGCGGCACCACCGCGGCGATGGCCAATCTCGCCGAAGCCATTCAGGGCCTGGTCACGCATATGCGAACCGAGCAGCAGATGATCCGCGAATGGGCCGACGGCCAGGGCGAGCAGAACCGCGAGATCAAGAAACTGCTGGAGCGGATCGCGCGCCAACCCGAGAAGAGCTAACCGGAGAATTCTGAATGGCCCTCGCCCGTGCCCGCCGCAACGAATCCGGATTCAACTACTGGCCGGGATTCGTCGACGCGCTGTCGACGCTGGTGCTCTCGATCGTGTTCCTGCTGTCGGTGTTTCTGGTAGTGCAGTTCTTCCTGTCGCAGGAAGTCACCGGCAAGGACAAGGCGCTGGAGCAGCTCAACGCCAAGCTGGCGCAGCTCAGCGAAATGCTGTCGCTGGAAAAGCTCGGCAAGCTCGATCTCGACGACCAGCTCTCGCAGCTGCGCGCCGGGCTGGCGTCGGCCGAGAGCGAGCGCGACCGCATCAAGGGCCTCTATGACGGCCTCGCCGGCGCCGGCAGCGACGCCGCCGGCCGCGCCAGTGAACTCAACAAGGCGCTGGATTCCGAAAAGCAGGTGTCGTCGCGCGCGCTGGCGCAGATCGAGGTGCTGAACCAGCAGATCAGTGCGCTGCGCCGCCAGCTCGCGGCGCTGGAGGAGGCGCTGGAGGCTTCCGAAAAGCGCGACAAGGAATCGCAAGGCCGGATCGCCGATCTCGGGCAGCGGCTGAACGTGGCGCTGGCCCAGCGGGTGCAGGAACTGTCGCGCTACCGTTCGGAATTCTTCGGCCGCCTGCGCGCCATTCTCGGCAACCGGCCCGACATTCGCATCGTCGGCGACCGTTTTGTGTTTCAGTCGGAAGTGTTTTTCGACACCGGACAGGCCTTGCTGCTGCCCGAGGGCCGCGCCGAACTCGACAAGCTGGCGGCCGCGCTGGTCGAACTGGACAAGCAGATTCCGGCCGAGATCGCCTGGGTGCTGCGTGTCGACGGCCACACCGACGTGCGGCCGATCCTGAACAGTCCGGTGTTCAAGTCGAACTGGGAACTGTCGTCGGCGCGCGCGATCTCGGTGGTGCAGTATCTGATCTCGCTCGGGGTGCCGGCGCAGCGTCTGGTCGCGGCGGGATTTGCGGAATTCCAGCCGCTCGACACCGCCACCACCGAAGACGCCTACAGGCGCAACCGCCGCATCGAGCTGAAGCTGACGGAACGCTGAGGGCATGATCCCGAAAAGTGGGCACCGGTTTTCGGATCAGATCATGCCCAAAAAAAGAATCGCCACGCGATGACGGGCACGTTTCAGCTTCGTCCCTATCGCGCCGAGGACGAGGACGCCGCCATCGCGCTGTGGCTCGAGACCTGGCGGCTCGCCTATCCCTCGATCGACTTTGACGCGCGCGTCGCGTGGTGGCGCGAACGCTGGCGCAACGAGCTGGTGCCGAAAGCCGCCATCATCGTCGCGGAACAGGCCGGCGCGCTGGTCGGCTTCGTTACCATCGACGCATCGGGCTATCTTGACCAGCTGGTGGTCGCTCCCGATCATTGGGGATCGACGCTTGCCACTGACCTCGTCGATGAAGCCAAGCGCAGGTCGCCGGGTGGCGTAACGCTGCTGGTCAATGCCGACAATGCCAGAGCGATCCGCTTCTACGAGCGCAGCGGCTTCACCCATGCCGGCGAGGATGTCAACCCGGCGTCGAAACGACGCATACTGAAGATGGCGTGGAAGCCGTGAGTTATACCAACGGCCGCGGCTTTTGACTCATTTTGGGATTCCCAAATCAGAGAAACTCTGACTCGATGTTTGCTTTTGAGAGGAGCAGCATCGATGGGTGGAGCGGTTAGGATCCTACGGCTTGATTTGACGGCAAAGGACCTTCGTGCGGCGGCGGGCCGGGAGAAGGATGGTTCAGCAGCACGGCGGATGTTGGCTCTTGCGATGGTGCTCGATGGGATGGATCGCAAGTCGGCGGCGGAGAGCTGCGGCATGGATCGCCAGACCCTGCGGGATTGGGTGCATCGCTACAACGCTGAGGGCTTGGACGGCCTGCACGATTTGAAGACGCCAGGTCCCACGCCAAAACTCACAGCGGAGCAGCAAGCCGAACTGGCCAAGCTGGTTGAGGCCGGGCCCGATCCGGCTCGCCATGGGGTAGTGCGCTGGCGGCGCGTGGATTTGCGCGACGAGTTGCAACGGCGCTTTGGCGTCGCATTGCATGAACGCTCGGTCGGCAAGGTGCTGGCGAAGCTCGGCTACCGCCGGCTCTCGGTGCGTCCGCGCCATCCGCAGGCCGACGAAGAAGCCCAGGAGGCCTTTAAAAAAACTTTGCCGCAACGGTCGCGGCGCAACTCCCCGACCGCGCGAAAGACAAACCCATCGAAATCTGGTTCCAGGACGAAGCCCGCATCGGCCAGCAAGGGACGCTGACCCGCGTCTGGGCCAAGCGAGGAACAAGGCCTCGTGCGCCACGCGACCAACGCTACGAGTGGGCTTACATTTTTGGCGCCGTCTGTCCGCAACGCCGAGCTACGGCGGCGCTCGTCCTGCCCGCCGCCGATACCGATGCCATGTCCATGCATCTGGCCGAAATCGGCCGCCGTGTTGCGCCGGGAGCACATGCTGCGCTCGTCATTGATGGCGCAGGCTATCACGTCGCGGCGCGTCTCTCCGTTCCAAGCAACATCACGCTCGTCCGCCTGCCGCCCTACGCTCCAGAGCTGAACCCGGTCGAGAATGTCTGGGAATATCTGCGCGGCAACAAACTCGCCATCACCGTGTTCGAAAGCTACGACGACATTGTCGACAAATCCTGCGCTGCTTGGCGCTTCTTCGCCGACGACCCCGAGCGCGTTGCCTCAATCACATCCAGAACCTGGGCGACGGTCATTCCTTGAGGCCGTTGGTATTATCCGTCATTGCGAAGAGCGTAGCGACGAAGCAATCCAGCTTGCTGCGATAAAGCTGGATTGCTTCGCTTCGCTCGCAATGACGTTGAGGGACTGCCGTGCGGCTCTCACACGCCCTCGAACTGCAGCCGCGCCAGCCGGGCGTAGAGCCCGCCCGCGGCGACCAGTTCGGCATGGGTGCCCTGCTCGACGATCTTGCCCTGGTCCATCACCATGATCCGGTCGCAGGACAGCACGGTGGCAAGGCGATGGGCGATCACCAGCGTGGTGCGGTGGCGCATCAACTCTTCCAGCGCGGTCTGCACCAGGGTTTCGGATTCCGCATCGAGCGATGAGGTCGCTTCATCAAGCAGCAACAGCGGCGCATCGCGCAGGATGGCGCGCGCGATCGCGATGCGCTGGCGCTGGCCGCCCGACAGCGTCACGCCGCGTTCGCCGAGCTGCGCCTCGAAGCCGCCGGGCAGCCGGCGGATGAATTCGGTGGCATGGGCCAGCCCGGCGGCGTGCTCGACTTCCGCATCCGTGGCATCGGGCCGGCCGAAGCGGATGTTTTCGCGCGCGCTGGCGGCGAACACCACGGACTCCTGCGGCACCAGCGCAATGCGCTCCCGCAATCGCTGCGGATCGGCCGCGTTGACCGGCACGCCGTCGAACGAGATGGTTCCGGTCGCCGGATCGTAAAACCGCAGCAGCAGGTGGAACAGCGTGCTCTTGCCCGCCCCCGAGGGGCCGACGATCGCAACCTTCTCGCCGGCGCGCACGGTGAGCGAAACGCCGTCGACGGCGAGCGCATCCGGCCGGGTCGGATAGGCGAAGCGGACATTCTCGAAACCGACGTCACCACGCGCCGGCGCCGGGAGAGCAAGCGGCGATGCCGGTGCTGCGATCGCGGATTTGACGCGAAGGATTTCGAACAGGCGTTCCGAGGCGCCTGACGCCGCCGACAGCTCGCCCCAGACTTCGCTGAGCTGGCCGAGGCCGGCGGCGGCGAACGCTGCATACAGCACGAACTGGCCGAGCCGGCCGGGGCTGATCGAGCCGGCCAGCACGTCATGCGATCCGATCCAGAGGATCGCCACCACGCTGGAAAACACGATGAAGATGATGACCGCGGTGAGAACGGCCCGCGCTCGCGTCGAACTGCGCGCCGCTTCATAGGCCTGTTCGACCTCGCCGCCGAACCGCGCATTGGCCAGCCGCTCGCTGGTATAGGCCTGCACGGTCCTGATCGCGCCGACCAGTTCGGAGGCGTACGCCGTCGCATCCGCCAGCGTATCCTGGGCGTTGCGCGATAGCCGCCGCACCCAGCGCCCGAACGCCACCAGCGGAATCACGATCACCGGGATCGCCAGCAGCACCAGGCCCGACAGCCGGGGGCTCGTGATCACCATCATCGCGGTGGCGCCGATGAACAGCATCAGGTTGCGCAGCGCGATCGATACCGATGCACCGACGGCGGACTTGATCTGGGTGGTGTCGGCAGTCAGCCGCGAGATTAGCTCGCCGCTGCGCGAGGAATCGAAGAAGGCCGGCGACAGCGAAATCAGATGGGCGAACACATCGCGCCTGAGATCGGCGACGATGCGCTCGCCGATGGTCATGACCAGGTAGAACCGCGCCGCGCTGGCGCCAGCCAGCACCGCGACCACAGCGATCATCACGCTGAAGTAGGAGTTGATCATGGCGATGCCTTCGGGCGTGAAGCCGAAGTCGATCATCCGCCGTACCGCAATCGGCACCAGCAGGGTCGTGATCGCCGCAATGGTCAGCGCGATGAAGGCGAGAGTGGCGCGGCCGCGGTAGCGCGCCACATAGGGCGCCAGCGCCAGCAGCGGACGCAGCCGCGCCCGGCTCTTGGCCGGCAACTCCGTCAGCTCTGCCTCGATGGAGGGGACCTCGCCGGCCGCCAAATCGCGCGGTGGCGGCGTCTCGCCACGCCGCTGTTCAAGCCGTTCCACTGCGCTCATGAGATCCGGACCAATCGCTTTGCCAGCCCCCAGATAGGCCCGCCCGCCGACGCTGGCAAATCCGGGAAGATACTAATGCAGGATCCTGCTTTTTTTGGACGGTACTTGGCTTGTTTTAGGGGCTTTGCTGCGTTATAGAGCGGCCCAAATCCGTCCCACAGCCATTCGAAAGACAGGCGCCGGCGCGCCGAAGGAATTGCCATGAAAGCCGAAATTCATCCGGATTATCATATGATTACGGTCGTCATGACCGACGGTACCGAGTACCAGACGCGTTCCACCTGGGGCAAGGAAGGCGACAAGCTGAACCTCGACATCGACTCCAAGTCGCACCCGGCCTGGATCGGCGGCGCCCAGCAGATGCTCGACCGCGGCGGCCGCGTGTCCCGGTTCCAGAAGAAGTTTTCGGGCTTCCTCAAGAAGGATTGAGGGCTCTCGGGCCTTCCGGCTTGAAGCAGACACCAAAACGCCCCGGCTCGCGCCGGGGCGTTTTTTCATGGCGCTCCCTCCTTGGCAGAGGATGCAGGACTCGAGAAAGGGAAATTAACGCGTTTGCTCGAACGCCGCCTTCAGGCGGTTGAGCTGCGGCACCAGCGGATTGCCAATCGCGGCACGTTCCACGGCCGGCGTATGGATGGTGACATCGAGGCGGCGGACCTTGCTCTGCAGCGTCATCGAGCGGGTGATCAGGTCCTGCAATTGCTGCGGCAGTTTGTCGATCATGTCGTCCGGGCCGGGATCGGCGGCAGAGAGCTTGACCTTGGTCTTTTCGCGGTTGGCCTGGGACAGCGTCATCTCGCCTTCCTTGACCGCGCGGTGCAGCAGCAGCCACGACGCCAGTTGCATCAGGCGGGTGGTCAGCCGCATGCTTTCGGTGGCATAGATGAGGCTGACGGCACGGTCGAGCGCCTTGGCCTCGGCACGGCCGACGCCGTCGAGATAGGCGGCGGTCTCTTCGACCAGATCCATGCCTTCGCGGAACAGGGTGCCGAACGCCGCAGAATTGGTCAGCCTCTCGCTGAACTGAACGAGAGCGGTTTCGCCTTGCGAACGGTCTGACATGGTTAACGCCTCACGCAACTGATTACTCTGCCGGGGCCGGGCTGGAATGCTTGGAACCAGCCGCTGGCTTATAATGAATAAATCATTACGCCCCGCCGGGCGAGAGTCCAGCCGCAAGCGCTTTTATGGTTTCCAGTGAGGTACCGAGACGCCAAAAAAGAGCCGCCGTTTCCGGCGGCTTTTGAAGTTGATAACAGGGAGGCGTCAAACAGAGTGGACAGGAGCCACTCGGTGTCCAAACAAGGACAGTGCAAGTCATATCTGAGAAAGCTTAATCGATCGTAAACGAACGATTTTGTTTAGGGTTCCTTTGCCATGTCGGCCATTGGCCGAGTGGCGGGGCGATATGAGGACCGATGCACGGTTTGCCCCCTCTCCCGCTCGCGGGGGAGGGCCGGGGTGGGGGCTCTCTCCGCATCGGGAATCGTGGAGAGAGCCCCCACCCGCCTCGCTTTGCTCGGCACCCTCCCCCGCAAGCGGGAGAGGGAAGTTGCGGCGCGTCCACTCTCTACGATTTGAAAAAGCTGTTGGCCGCATCCTTCGACGCGCGCTTCTTGGTCATCGCCGCCTGCAGCCGTTCGATCTCGGAAGTCATCAGCGCGATGCGCTCGGTGAGTTCCTCGACCGACAGCAGCGACAGGTCCTGCCCGATCTCGTGGGTGACTTTCTTTCTCGGTCTGTCGTCGTCCTCGATGGCCATGCGTTCTACCCCATACTCGACATTCAGGGAGGCGGTTGCCAGCCGGAGCGCGGCTGGCTAATCAGGTGCCTCTTTCCAATTTCCCGCATTTCGCAAGGACAAACCATGGAAAAGCTGCCCGCGCAAATGACCGTGATCGGTATCAGCAAGCCCGGCGGTCCCGAGGTGCTGTTGCCCGAGACCCGCAGCGTTCCGGTGCCCGGTCCGGGCGAAATCCTGGTCAAGGTTCTGGCCGCCGGCGTCAACCGTCCCGACGTCGCGCAGCGTTCAGGGGCCTATCCGCCGCCGCCCGGCGCCAGCGATCTGCCGGGACTCGAAATCGCGGGCGAAGTGGTGGCGCTCGGCGCCGGAGCGAGCCGGCACAAGATCGGCGACAAGGTGATGTCGCTGGTGGCCGGCGGCGGCTACGCGCAATATTGCATCGCGCAAGACGCCCAGGCGATGACGGTGCCGCCGGCGCTGTCGATGCAGGAAGCCGGCGCGATTCCGGAAACGCTGATGACGGTCTGGCACAATGTGTTCGAGCGCGGCGGATTGCGGCCGGGCGAGACGCTGTTGATCCATGGCGGCTCCTCCGGCATCGGCACCATGGCGATCCAGCTCGCCAAGGCTTTCGGATCCAAGGTGATCGTCACCGTCGGATCGAAGGACAAGGCCGACGCCTGCCTCAAGCTCGGCGCCGACAAGGCGATCAACTACAAGACCGAAGACTTCGTCGCCGTGGTGAAGGCCGCGACCAACGGCGCCGGCGCCAATGTCATCCTCGACATGGTCGGCGGCGATTACATCGACCGCAATTATGATGCCGCCGCGATCGACGGCCGCATCGTCCAGATCGCGTTCCTGAGCGGACAGCCCAAGGCAAACGTTAATTTTTCCAAGCTGATGGTGAAGCGCCTGCATCACACCGGATCGACGCTGCGTCCCCGTAGTAATGCGGACAAGGCGGCGATGGTCGCCGCGATCGAGGCCAAGGTGATGCCGCTGTTGCGCGAGGGACGTGTCAAACCCCTCATGGACAGCACTTTCCCGCTGGAAAAGGCCGCGGACGCGCACCGGCGCATGGAGACCAGCGAACATATTGGCAAAATTGTGTTGGCGGTTTAACACTCGCAAGCGATACGCGGCCGGAAACCCTTTGATTTCCCTCGCTTTCATGTCATTTATCCCGCAACGCCGGTGCTTTTGCTTGGCCCGGAAAGCCAGTTGACCGCGGAGAACTGACATTGCGTCTGATCAGGTGCCTTGCGCCCCTCGCGCTGGGCCTCATGATTGTTGCCGCCGCGTCGCCGGCGCGCGCCATCGACGCCGTCGGCGTCCGCAGTGACGCGCCCGCGATCGATCTCACCGCGGTGCTCGATCATCAGCACAGCGACACCGACCGCATCCAGGTTTCCACCGCCCCGGGCACCGACGGCATCATCCGCCGCGTCGAGGTCCGCGCCCGCGAAGGCGGCCAGAACTGGGTGGTGTTCGCGCTCGCCAACAACACCGACGACCAGCTCGACCGCCTGATCGTCGCACCGCATTATCGCATCGTGTCGTCGGGCCTGCTGTGGCCCGATCTCGGACTGTCGCGCATCGCCACCATCACGCCGTCGACCGGCGACCGCCCCGAACGCCAGGAGAGCGCGACCGCCGATATCTTCCGCATCACGCTCGATCCCGGCGCCGTCATCACCTTCGTCGCGGAGTTGCGCACCGACAAGCTGCCGCAGCTCTATCTTTGGGAGCCCGAAGCCTACAAGGACAAGGTCAATTCGTTCACGCTGTACCAAGGTATCGTGATCGGAATTTCCGGCCTGCTGGCGCTGGTGCTGACCATCCTGTTCGTGGTCAAGGGCAGCATCATGTTCCCCGCCGCCGCGGCCCTGGCATGGGCGGTGCTGGTCTATATCGGCGTCGACTTCGGCTTCTGGGGCAAGGTGCTCGACATGTCGAACAACGCCGAGCGGGTGTGGCGCGCGGCGGGCGAAGCGATCCTGGCCGCGACGCTGCTGGTGTTCCTGTTCGCCTACCTCAACCTCAGCCGCTGGCATGTGCGCTACTCCCACATCACCGTCGGCTGGCTGGCCTTTCTCGGTTCCCTTGTCGCGCTGGCGCTGTTCGATCCCGCGGTCGCCTCCGGTATCGCACGGATGTCGCTGGTCTTGATCGCCTTCGCGGGCTTCGCGCTGATCGTCTATCTCTCGACCCACGGCTTCGACCGCGCGGTGCTCCTGATCCCGACCTGGTTCCTGCTGGTGGTCTGGGTAATCGCGGCCGGCATGACGGTGGCGGGCTCCGTCACCAACGACATCGTCGGACCCGCGCTGCTCGGCGGCCTCGTGCTGATCGTGATGCTGATCGGGTTTACCGTGATGCAGCACGCCTTCGCCGGCGGCGGCGCGACCACCGGCGTGGTTTCCGACGTCGAGCGCCGGGCGCTGGCGCTGACCGGATCGGGCGACCTGATCTGGGACTGGGACGTCTCGGCCGACAAGGTGTTCACCAGCCCGGAGACCGAAGCCCTGCTGGGCTTGAAACGCGGCACGCTGGAAGGCCCCGCCGCGAAATGGCTCGAGGTACTGCATCCGCTCGATCAGGACCGCTTCCGCGCAGCCCTCGACAGCGTGCTCGACCAGCGCCGCGGCCGGCTGGTGCAGGATTTCCGGCTGCGCACGCCGGACGGCCATTTCATGTGGTTCGCGCTGAAGGCGCGCCCGGTGGTCGGCTCCGACGGCGAAGTCTCGCGCGTGGTCGGCACGCTGACCGACGTCACCGAGAGCAAGAACGCCGAGGAACGGTTGCTGCACGATTCCGTGCATGACAACCTCACCGGCCTGCCGAACCGCCAGCTCTTCATGGACCGCCTCGGAGCGGTGGCCAATTTCGCCAAGACTATGCCGAACCTGCGGCCGACGCTGATGATGATCGACCTCGACCGCTTCAAGCAGGTCAACGATTCCGTCGGCATCGCGGTCGGCGATTCCATCCTGCTGACGCTGGCGCGGCGGCTGACCCGTATCCTCAAGCCGCAGGACACGCTGGCGCGGCTCGCCGGCGACCAGTTCGGCCTGATCCTGATGTCGGAGCAGGACCCGGCGCGCATCACTGCGTTTGCCGAGACCATCCGCAAGACCATCCGTGCGCCGATCGCCTTCAACGACCGCGAGATTTTTCTCACCGCCTCGATCGGGCTCGCGCTCTCCGATCCGCAGACGCAGCTGTCCGACGAGATCATCAAGGACGCCGAGCTTGCGATGTATCACTCCAAGCGGATCGGCGGCGACCGCATCGACGTCTACAAGCCGGCGATGCGCGCCCGCAAGACCGACCGGCTGACGCTGGAAAGCGAATTGCGCCGCGCCATCGAGCGCGAGGAAATCACCATTCTCTATCAGCCGATCGTGCGGCTGGAAGATCGCTCGATCGCCGGCTTCGAAGCGCTGGCGCGCTGGGATCATCCCAAGCTCGGCCGGATGTCGCCGGTGGAATTCATCTCGATCGCCGAAGAAATCGGCCTGATCGTCGATCTCGGCATGTTCGTGCTCGACCAGACCGCGAAGCAGCTCGCGATCTGGCAGCGCGCGATGCGTTCGCGCGAGCCGATCTTTGCCTCTGTCAACGTCTCCTCGCGGCAATTGCTGCGCCACGACCTGATCCACGACATCCGCACCGTGCTGTCGCGCTCCTCGGTGGCGCGCGGCACGCTGAAGCTGGAACTGACGGAATCGCTGGTCATGGAAAACCCGGAGCACGCCGCGCAGATGCTGACGCGGATCCGCGAGCTCGGCACCGGGCTGTCGCTGGACGATTTCGGCACCGGCCATTCGTCGCTGGCCTATCTGCAGCGCTTTCCGTTCGACACCATCAAGATCGACCAGTCCTTCGTCCGCACCACCAGCCGCGGCACCCGCCCGGTGATCCTGAAATCGATCATCGCGCTGGCCCACGACCTCGGCATGGACGTGGTCGCCGAAGGCGCCGAGACCGATTCCGACGCGGTCGAACTCTATCAATTGGGCTGCGAATACGCGCAGGGCTTTGCCTTCGGCGAGCCGATGGACGCCGACGCCGCGATGCGGCTGTTGACGGAAGAGCGGCTCGAGGCGGCGAGCTAATTTTTCGTCGTCCCGACTCTTCCCGTCGTCCCTGCGAAAGCAGGGACCCCAGGCGGCAGTTGTTGAAGCAAAGCCGTCGCCCCCGATTTTCAAACAACTTCCGCCGCGGCGTATGGGTCCGCATGCGCGGGGACGACGTGGTGAGAGAATATGAATTCGCGATCTCGCGTCGCGAAGCGACCGAGGTTTGCGGTTGGTTCCTTCCGTACCCTCAAAGAGGAGGGTGCAGGGAATGCCGGGTGCGCGCTGCACCCGCGGTCTCGTGTGCAACGATGCACATAGAAAGACGCACACGAGCATACAGGTTCAGCGGAGGCAATCCGGCATTCCCTGCGCAATGGCTTTACGGCTTATGCCTTGCTCTTGTGTCCGCAAAATCTGCCAGAATGTGCGAACGGGCGGTTCTCACCAACCGCCCGTCGCTGGATCTGAGCCCGTTCGTGCTCGAAGGCCGTTAGAGCCTGCCGGGGAGCGTGGGACAGATCCGGTGTCTTCCTCAACCCGAACAGTTGCATGGGCTTAGAGCCCGGACCGAGCAAGGAAGGGAGCTGGATGATGGCACAAAATGATCTCGTTGTCGCGGGGATCGATGTCGCTAAAGACAAGGTGGATGGTTGCATTCGTTCGCTGTCGTTGAGGCGCACGTTCGCAAACACGGCGGAGGGCCGGCGCGAGTTGGCCTCGTGGCTCCGCCGGAAGAAGGTCGGCAAGGCGGTGATGGAGGCGAGCGGCGGCTACGAGCGCGAGTGGGCCAAGGTGCTGCGTGACGCCCGGATCGAGGTTCGGATCGTCGATCCGAAGCGGGTTCGCAGCTTCGCTCAATCGGCCGGGCGGCTCGCCAAGAATGACACGATCGATGCCGAGATGATTGCCTGGTTCGCCGAGACCTTCGACGAAGCTCGGGGCCAGGCCTACGATGCGACGCGCGAGCAGCTTCACCAGATGGTCAATGCGCGCCAGGCACTGAAGGATATGCAAACCAAGCTGGCAAGCCAGGGCGAGCATGCGTTACCGGCTGCGGTGCAGCGGATTCACGCCCGGATATCGAAGACGATCGCCGTCGAGTTGGTCAAGATCGAGGCTGAGATCTCAGCCATGATCCAGGCCACGCCGCGTTTTACCGAACTCGCCGAGATCATCGAAAGCGTTCCGGGACTCGGCCGTGTCACCTCTGCTGCGCTCATTGCCGCCATGCCGGAGCTGGGCCAGGCCAACAACAAGATCGTGGCCTCCTTGTTGGGTGTAGCTCCTTACGATGACGACAGTGGCCGACGTCGAGGCGAACGGCACATCAAGGGCGGACGGCGCCGGACCCGCAACATGTTCTATATGGCCTGCCTTGGGGCGGCGACACAGCACAATCCAGTGTTGAAGGCCTTTTACGACCGCCTGGTGGCGAAGGGAAAACTGAAGAAGGTGGCGCTCACTGCCTGCATGCGCAAGCTGATCAGCATTCTCAACATCATGATCGAGCGGCGCCAGAAGTGGGACGCCAAACGCTACGCGGTCAGCTGATCGAGCGAACCCTGCGCTCGGTCCAGGACCGAGCGCATGCAAAGCCAAAAGACCGGTGAGCGGACGGGGTCAAGGCCGTCAGCCGCCGAAGGCGGTGGCGCGCAGCGCCAGCCTTGAGGCCGGCCGATCACAGGTCTACGTAAAATACAGTTGCTCCCCGGCGACGAATTCGTCTTGTCACCGTCGTTCGCGGATTAAGGCTGGTCAAGCTCGGTTGAGTTGACTTCGCCTCCGCTCAACTTGGCACCAGCAACGGGTGTCGGGACCACATGGTTTTGCCGTACGCTTCAGCGCCATCGTCTGCGCATCGTTGACCGCTCACAGGCAAAGCCCGCCCTGCAATCACGTTTCACGCCTGACGCTGCCGCGTCCACCGCATCCCATCCCGCGTTCGTGACGATCGCGATACGCCCCTCTTGCCGGGTGAGACGGGCGGATTCAAATCACTGATTTGCCCGGTCGGGTCAAAATACCGGGAATTTCACAGCGCGCCGCGGCCGCTTCGGGCACTTTTCGGGAGTTGTTTCTGACCTGCGGCAGGTCCGTTCGTGGTCGTCAAGCGGACATCGTTCAGGATTGCACGAAGTCCGAAAATGACCCGGAGCGCGACATGAGCAAAATTACGACGTTGTCGTCACATCTTTAGATTGAGATAGATCAATGAGACCATCGAATTGCTGATATCTTATTCAAAATGGAGGAAGAGAAATGAGATGCCCAACTTGTAAGGGAAGCGGGAAAGTAGTCGCAACGTGCGGTTCTTGTGGTGGATCCGGAGACGCAACCTGTGGCATGTGCCGCGGAACTGGAACTGGCATGGACGGCGAGCCTTGTCGCGGCCCATGTGGCGGAACTGGCACCATTCCAGGATCGTGTTCTTCTTGCGGAGGGGGCGGTACCGTCATTGAGACATGCGGGACTTGTTCTGGCACCGGCGTGGGATTGCCCGACCGCAAATGAATATCATCAGGAAAGTGGCGCCGTTTGCCAACGCTCGAGGATCGCTCCCGACTTCCATCTCGTCAGCTAACATCGACAGCATTGGCTAATTTGCGGTGAGCGGGTTGGCGTTATCTTCGGTAGTATGGGAAATTGAAAATGTATTGCAGCCGGCGCTCGCATGACGGCCAGAACGTTTGACGATCCGGAGTTAATCGAACTAGTCGCAACGACGATGAATTGGTGACATGCGACAGGTTAGCTTCGGAAGATTCTGGTACGCTGGGTTTTCAGTTCCGCTGGTAGCCGTAAAGGAACAGCATGTTTCATAAGCTTCAGTCCTTCGTACTTCTCGGGTTTTTGGCGCTTTCACAGCCCGTCGGTGCCGCCGATATCCTCGTCGACGGCGTCCCACTTCCGTCTGACGCAACGGTTGCGGCGGCGATGCCCGGGAGTGCGTTCCAGCAATGGAGCGGCGTTTGGGTTGGCGTGAGGAGCAATAATCTCAAAACTATCCTGCTCGTTGAATCTGTCAGCGACGGCGCCGCGAAGGTCGTCTATGCGATCGGCGACAACCACATCACTGGAATTCAGCGGAGGTGGCTGCGCCTAGAGGGGATCGCATCAGGGCGCACGCTCAAGGTGACGGGCCAGGGGTTCCTCGCGACTTATGAGATGACCGACGGTGGCGGCCTGAAGGCTCGCTTCGAAGGTGCCGACCGCGTCACCAGAGCGACGATGACCAAGGCTGACTTCGCGTCTCTGACCAAGCCGGATGCCGTCGTCGCATGGACGCGCGGCAAGTCCGAGTTCCTGCAAACCGATCTGATCGAAGACGGTAAACCCGTGCGACTAGAGGCGGTGGTTTTTCGCCCCCCTGGTGCGGGGCCCTTTCCGCTTGCCGTCATCAACCACGGGTCCACCGGGAGGGGCAGAGACCCAGGCCGGTTCACCGAAACCTCGTTCGAGATCGATCTTGCTGATTTCTTGAATGATCGCGGATGGATCGTCGCCTTTCCGCAGCGTCGCGGCCGCGGCAAATCCGACGGATGCTACGACGAAGGCCTCGCCGAGAACCGTGCGAGATACACCGGCGACATTGGCGTAGCGCTTCGTGGAGCGGATCGCGCATTGAGCGACATCGATGCCGCGATCTCAGCCCTTCGGCAACGGCAAGACGTTGCTTCGGGGCCTGTTCTCGTCGGTGGGATTTCGCGCGGAGGCGTGTTGGCGGTCGCCTATGCAGGACTGCATCCCGAGCAAGTCGTCGGCGTCATCAATTTTGTCGGCGGCTGGCTTGGCGAAGGTTCCCCAACTGCGATCATCGTGAACCGCTCGCTTTTCGAGCGAGGTGCGTCTTACCGACGGTCAACGATCTGGCTCTACGGTCAATACGACAGTTTTTATTCCATTGCTCACAGCCGGGAAAACTTTGCAGCTTTCGAGAAAGCTGGCGGCCAGGGAAAGTTCTTTGATTTCGATATGCCGCTTGGCCAAGGCCACACCCTGGTTGGGCATCCGAACCTTTGGTCAGGCCCGCTTCATAGCTATTTGAGTTCGCTCGCCGCGGCAGAGAACTAGCTAGTTACACCTCGAAGTGGCCGCCGTGGCACGCGCCGCGTTATTTGAAGCTGATCCTGTCGGCTGTTGGCACTTATCGGACCTCGCGTAATTTCCGACTTGAGTCCGTGATGCGCACCAAAGCGGCCGTTCAATAACCCAGCGGATCGCGGGCGCCGCGATCATCGCTGTCATTGCCGGGCTTGACCCGGCAATACATCCGCTTCGGGAAAGTTCCTTGCGAAGATCGATGGACACGCGGGTCAAGCCCGCGTGTGACGGCCATGTCTGATGCCGCCACCTTTCGCTAAAATGACCTTCAATTACCGGACCGGCTTGTCCGTCGACCCCATCTTCCTGAACTTCACGCTCTTGCCGCCGGCCTGCCGGGTGGCGATGTAGCCGCCGGCGAGGCAGGCTTCGCGCTGCGGCATTTTCTCCTGAGGGCTGCGCAGGGTCTCCCACCACGACGCGCGCTGCGCCGCGCGCGGCAATGCGGCGTCGATGATCTCCTCGATCTGCTCGAAGCTCAGCACGAATTCGGGCAGGGTCTGCTTTTTCAGGTAGTCGCGCAGGGCGTCGTAATCGTTCACTGGGATCCTCGGTGGTCCGGTCGCCCGCGACCTTGCTGCGTTTGCGGCGCATTCGTGCGATCCGGGGCAACGAATCGTTAACTCATTAATGTATCGTTGTCGCCACTTAAGCCGGCGGCAACGACTTTAGGCGCATCCCTCAGTTCCGGGAGCGAACGAATGCCATTCGGACGGCGCAAGGACATGGCCAGCCGGCCCTGGCGGCCTTCGGCAAAGTTGCTGATCCTGTCAACCGTGGTGACGGTGATCGGCTTCTCCGCGATCTGCGCCAGCGTCATGCTCGACATGCGCCGCGGCGAGGAAGAACTGGCGCGCCAGTCGCTCGATAACCTGGCTTCCGGTATCGAGGCCGACATCAGCCGCAACATCGAGCTTTACGACCTGTCGCTGCGCGCCGTTGCGAGCAACATGGTGGCTCCGGAGATCGAACAGGTCAGCAAGCCGATCCGGCACCTGATCCTGTTCGATCATGCCGCGACAGCCAGGCATTTCGGTGCGATCCAGGTATTCGATGCCGAAGGGCGGCTGACCGCCGACGCCTCGACGATGGATCCGTTACCGGAAGATCGCAGCGACGAAGAGTACTTCCGGATTCATCGCGACCGCCCCGACGCCGGCCTGTTCATCAGCCGGCCCATGCTGCATCGCAGCGCCTATTCGATCGTGCTGAGCCGGCGTATCACCGACGCCGACGGAGGCTTTCTCGGCGTGGTCGCCGGCTCGATCCGCTTCAGCTACTTCCACGACCTGTTCGACCGGCTGCGCCTCGGCCAGGATGATACCATCACCGTGCTGCGCCGCGACCGCACCATCATCATGCGCAGGCCGTTCGACCTCGACATCATCGGCAAGAATTTGGCAGACCGGCCGAAATGGAACCCGGCGAACCTGCAGGCCGGTGGATCGTATTCGGGATCCGGACCGGTGGATTCCATACCGCGGCTGTACGTCCGGCGCGACAGCGCAAGACCCCTCTTCGTCGTGGTCGGAAAGCCGTTGGACAGCATATTGAGCCTCTGGCGCACCCAGGCCATCCGGATCGCCGCGGTGATGATGGCGCTGATCGTGTTCGTGCTTGGCTCGACGCTGTTTCTCGCGCGCGAAATCGGCCGCCGCGCGCAGGCCGAGGACAAGCTCGAGGAGCTTGCGACCACCGACGCGCTCACCGGGTTGAAGAACCGGCGCAAGTTCGATGCCGATATCGATGCCGAGTGGCGGCGCGCCGCGCGCCAGAAAGTCCCGCTCGCGCTATTGATGATCGATGCCGACCATTTCAAATCCTACAACGACACGTTCGGACACCAGGCCGGCGACGAGGTGCTGGTCGGGGTCGCGATCTGCATTTCGGATTCGGTAAGGCGGGCCGGCGATTGCGCGGCGCGTTACGGCGGCGAGGAATTTGCCGTGCTGTTGCCGGGGTGCACGGCGGCGGACGCGATGCGGGTGGCCGAAACCATCCGGCAGAAAGTCCAGGACTGGTCCGATCACACCACCGTCAGCATCGGCGTCGCGAGCCTGACGCCGACCGCAGCAATGGATTGGTTCGAACTCGTCAAGGCTGCCGACAAGGCACTCTATGCGGCCAAGGCCGGCGGCCGCAACCGATCCGTGCTGGCCAGCGTCCCGGCGCTGACGCTGGTGGCTTAGGCGAAAGCGGCGCCAGGCCGCGTCATTGCGAGCCAACGGGTCGGCGCAAAGCGCCGCCCGATGACAGGCTCCACGAAGATCCACAACGCGACAAAGCAAGAATGGATTGCTTCGTCGCTGGCGCTCCCTTGCGCAAACGCTTCGCGTTTGTCGCAGGCAATGACGGCAAAGAGCGGCAGCGCCGGTCACTTCTCCAGATACGCCTTCATCTCCGCGCGCAGGCCGTCGCGCAGATCAGGCCGCGCCATGCCGAAGGCGATGTTGGCGCGGAGGAAGCCGGCCTTGGAGCCGCAATCGTGCCGCTCGCCCTCGAATTCGACGCCGTAGAAGCTCTGCGTCTTGGCAAGCCCGATCATCGCATCGGTGAGCTGGATTTCGCCGCCGGCGCCGCGCTCCTGGGTTTCCAGGATCTTGAAGATCTCCGGTTGCAGGATGTAGCGCCCGGTGATCGAGAGATTGGACGGCGCGGTGCCCTTCGGCGGCTTCTCCACCATGCCGTCGACCTCGAACATGTTGCTGCCGAGGCGCTTGCCGACGCCGCAGATGCCGTATTGATGGGTGAGATCGGCGGGCACTTCTTCCACCGCGATCACATTCGACTTGTCGCCGAGCTTGCCCGCAGCCTCGATCATCTGCGCAAGGCAGCCCGGCGTGTTCAACACCAGCTCGTCCGGCAGTATCACCGCGAACGGCTCGTTGCCGACGATATCGCGCGCGCACCACACCGCATGGCCGAGGCCGAGCGGCGCCTGCTGCCGCGTAAAGCTCATGGCGCCGGCCGCGGGCTGGTCGCGGGCCAGAATCTCCTGCTCGGCCTTCTTGCCGCGCGCGGCGAGCGTGGCGTCGAGTTCGTACATGCGGTCGAAATGGTCCTCGATCACGCCCTTGTTGCGGCCGGTGACGAAGATGAAATGCTCGATCCCGGCTTCCTTGGCCTCGTCGACCACATACTGGATCAGCGGCTTGTCGACGATGGTCAGCATCTCCTTCGGCATCGCCTTGGTGGCGGGCAGGACGCGGGTGCCGAGGCCGGCGACCGGAAAGACGGCTTTGCGGATTTTCATGGTTGTGTGGGAAGCCTTGCGAGAGCGGGATGTGCATTTACTTGCACGTTGGTAGCCGGTTTGCAGCCGGGAACAAAGGCGGATGTGTGGTGATGATTCATCCTCCTCGCCCATTGCCCGGGCAGGAAACAAAATCCGGCCCTTGTTAAGCCATTGGAAACCGTGACAGAGCCTTCTGGGAACGGGATGTTTCGACGGACGGGTAGAACATGATGCGGCGGACGGGATCATCGATGTTGGGTCGAACCGGCGCGGTCATGCTCGCGGCGGCGCTCCTGCTCGGCGGCGAGGCCAAGGCCCAAACGTCCGGCGACGGAATTTCCAACCTGCTCGGCAACATCTTCTCCGGCCAGAAATCGGGCACGCCGGCGCAGCCGCAAGCGGCGCCCGGCCCCGGCGCTGCACCGCCTTGGAGCGGCGAGGACGGCGCCTCCGGGCACCCGCTGATGACGGCTTCCGCGATCCGCGAGGCGGCGGCGAATTTCGGCAATTGCGTCGCCGCGATGTGGCCCGACGCCGCGCGCCGCCATATCTCGCAGGCAAGCTTCCAGCGCTTCACCGCCGGGCTCGAGCCCGATCTGCGCATCATGGACCTGATGGATTCGCAGCCGGAATTCACCAAGGCGATCTGGGATTATCTCGACATTCTCGTCAACGACAATCGCCTCGCCAAGGGCCGCGAAATCCTCGCCAAATACAAGCCGCAGTTCGACGCGGTGGAAAAGGCCTATGGCGTCGACCGCTACATTGTCGCGTCCATCTGGGGCATCGAGTCGAATTATTCGACGATGATGGGCGATCGCAGCGTGCTCAATTCCACGGCGACGCTGGCCTGCATCGGCCGCCGCCAGAAATACTTCAGGGACGAATTCCTCTCGGCGCTGGAAATCCTGCACCGCGGCGATCTGCGCCCCGAGCAGCTGCGCGGCTCCTGGGCCGGCGCGTTCGGGCCGACGCAATTCATGCCGACCGCATTCAAGCGCTATGCGGTCGACGCCGACGGCGACGGCCGCCGCGACGTGGTCGACAATCCCCATGACCTGATCGCCTCGACCGCCAACAACCTCAAGAAGGACGGCTGGCAGACCGGCGCGACCTGGGGCTACGAGGTCGTGCTGCCCGCGGGCTTCAACTTCATGCTGGCGGACCGCGCCAAGGCGATGACGATTGCGCAATGGCAGCAGCTCGGCCTGACCCGCCCCGGCGGCAAGCCGTTCCCGAACCCGGCCGACAAGGCCTATTTGCTGGCGCCGGCCGGCGCCGAGGGGCCGGGTTTCCTGATGCTGCAGAATTTCCGGGTGATCATGAGATACAACCCGGCCGAGGCCTATGCGCTGGCGATCGGCCATTTTGCCGACCGCCTGCGCGGCGGCGCGCCGTTCGTGCAGCCCTGGCCGCGGCAGGAACGGGTGCTGTCACGGGCCGAGCGGCTGGAACTGCAGCAGCTGCTGGCCCGGCGCGGCTTCTACCAGGGCACCCCGGACGGCCAGCTCGGCGGGCGGACGCGGGAAGCGCTGCGCGGCTTCCAGGCTTCGATCGGGGCGCCGGCCGACGGTTTCGCCTCCTCCGACGTTCTGGAGCGGCTCAGGGGGCGCTGAACGCCCCCTCCGGCCGGCAAAAGTAACCCTGAAACCGGCATTTCCACCGCACCCTTGACGGCAGCGGCCGATGCCCGGTTTATGGCGCGAAATCTGCCCGCTTGCGGCCTGATTCCGCTATTATATTGATTGCCAGACGATCCATTGCGACCGAGCCGCATGTCCAAGCAAAAGTCCTTTTTCCGGGTGTTCACCGAAAGCGGCCCGCTGATCGTGCTGGCGGTTGCGGTCGCGCTTTTGGTCGGGATCGCCGGACCGGCGTCGGCGCAGTTTTTCAATTTCGGCGGACCGCCCCGGCCGGCGGCGCCGCGCAGCGGCGGCGGCTGGTTCGGCGGCGACCTGTTCGCGCCATTCCAGCAGCAGGCGCCGAAGCGGGTCGAGAATTTTTCCAGGGCGCCGCCGCCGGACAAGCGCGACCCCACGATCATCCCGGAGCGCAACGTGCTGGTGCTCGGCGACGCCATGGCGGACTGGCTCGCCTACGGCCTCGAGGATGCCTATTCCGAACAGCCGGACATGGGCGTGATCCGCAAGCACAAGACCGTCTCCGGCCTGATCAAATATCAGCCCAAGGGCGAACCTGCGGACTGGGCCGCCGCGGCAAGAGGCATTCTCGCCAACGAGAAGCCGGACGCCATCGTCGTCATGCTCGGACTCAACGACCGCGTCGCGATCCGCGAACCGGCGGCCGACAAGTCCGACAAGAAGGGCGACAGGAAGGACGCCCGCGGCAAGACAGATGCCAAGCCTGGCGACACCAAGCCCGCGGCGAAGCCGGATGATGCGGCCGATGCCGCGAAGCACGACGGCAAGCCGGCCGACGCTGAAGCCGATGACGCCGCCGATAGTGACGTGCCGCCGATCATCGCGCCGGAGAAAACCACGCGCGCCGCGAACGGCCTGTATGAGTTTCGCGACGAGCGCTGGGTCGAGATCTACGCCAAGAAGATCGAAGAGATGATCGGCGTCCTGAAATCCAAGGGCGTGCCGGTATTGTGGGTCGGTCTTCCCATCGTGCGCGGCCCGAAGGCGACCGCCGACATGCTGTTCCTGAATTCGCTGTATCGCGACGGCGCCGGCAAGGCCGGCATCACCTATGTCGACGTCTGGGACGGTTTCGTCGACGAGGCCGGCCGCTTCCTGCAGCAAGGTCCTGACTTCGAAGGACAGATCCGCCGCCTGCGCTCCTATGACGGCGTGTATTTCACCAAGCCCGGCGCGCGCAAGCTTGCGCATTATGTCGAGCGCGAGATCACGCGGCTGATGGCGTCGCGTTCGGCGCCGATCACGCTGCCGACCGAGCCGGCGACGCCCGACGCCAACGCGCTGCCCGGTCAGCCGGCGCCGCGCCCGCTGGCTGGACCGATCCTGCCGCTGGTGGCCTCCTCCGTCGGCACCGATCAATTGCTCGGCGGCCCCGGCTCGCGACCGGCTGCGGTCGATGCGCTGGCGGCGCGAACCCTGGTCAAGGGCGAACCGCTGGCGCCGCCCGCCGGACGCGCCGATGATTTCGTCTGGCCGCGCCGCGAGGTCGGACGCGAACAGGCCAAGGGCGAAACGCCGGTGGCTTCCACGGCGCCGGATGGCACAGTTGCGATCCCGGGCGCTCCGCCGAAACCTGCGCCAGCCAAGAAGCTCGTTCGCCCGGCACAACCGGCGGCCGCGCCGCCGCCGTCATTGGGCAACTTCTTCGGCTTCGGCGCCTCGCCGCGGCCGGCGCCGCCTCCGCCCCCGCGGGCTCCCGCCACCGCGCCGCGCCCGCCGGGCAATGTCGGGCGATCGGCATCGGCGCCGGGCGTGTTCGCGCGTTAGCCGTCAATGCCGTCATTCCGGGGCGCATCGAAGATGCGAACCCGGAATCTTGTGCTGATAACTTCTGGGTTCCGGGTCCACGCTTCGCGTGTCCCGGAATGACGTCCGGTTGCTACAGAATGAGCCCGCCGTCGACGATGAGGGTTTGCCCGACGATGTAGGACGACAGCGGCGAGGCCAGAAACAATGCGGCGCCCGCCATGTCGGCCGGCGTGCCCAGCCGCTTCAGCGGTATCCGCTCGATCGCGCCTTCCAGCCGCTTCGGATTTGCCGTCGTCACCTTGGTCATCTTGGTGTCGACGAGGCCGGGCGCGATGCCGTTGACGCGAATGCCGTCCTCGGCCCAGGCCTGCCCGAGCGTCCGGGTCAGCCCGACGGCACCGGTCTTCGAGGCGTTGTAGGCCGGATTGCCCTTGGTCGAGTGATAGGCGGCGGTCGAACTGACGATGATCAGCGAGCCCCTGCTCGCGCTCAGCATGTCGTGGAATTTGCCGGCGCAGGCCATCAGGCTGATCAGATTGACCTCGAGCACCTTGCGAAATCCGTCCATCTCGAATTCGCCGCGGCGGTAGATCACCGCGCCCTGCGCCAGCACCAGCACGTCGAGCCGGTCGAATGACGGCCTGAAATTCTCGATTGCCCCGGGATCGCTGACGTCGAGCTGCGCGTAGCCGAGGCCCTCGAGATCAGATCCCTCGGCGAGCGAGTAATCCGACGCGGCGGCGCGGGTGCCGCAGACATGCACGCGCGCGCCTTTGGCGCGGAACGCCTGCGCGACGCCGTTGCCGATGCCGCTGGAGCCGCCGACTACGAGAACCTGCCTGCCGCCGAAATCCAGTTCGCTCATCGCAGCCCCTCCCGTTCTTTTCTTGCCTGGTTTGACCTCTCTGGGGATCGATGCCAGCCTTGTCAATCCTGCGGGCCGGACGGCCTCATCCTCAGCGAGCATTCCCGATGTCCGATTTCAAACAGCTCAGCCGCTCGGTCAAAGGGTTGAACGTTTTCGTCACCGGAGCGGCCAGCGGCATGGGCCGCGCCACCGCGCGGGTGTTCGCGGCCGAGGGCGCCAGCGTCGCGGTGACGGATTATTCGGCCGAAGGCGCCATGGCCGTTGCCGATGCGATCGTGGCGAGCGGCGGCAGCGCCAAAGCCTGGACGCTCGATGTCGCCAGCGCCGACGACATCAAGACCGTCGTCGGCGCCGTCGCCGCGCATTTCGGCGGGCTCGATATCGTCGTCAACAATGCCGGCATGTCGGTGCGGGTGGCGATCGACGACGACGGCTACGACGAAGCCTGGGCGAAGGGACTTGCCGTGATGCTGACGGCGCACCAGCGCATCATCCGCGCCGCGCTGCCGCATTTGCGCCGGTCGAAATCGCCGCGGATCGTCAACATCGCCTCCACCGAGGCGCTCGGCGCCACCGCCTTGCACAGCCCCTATTCGGCGGCCAAGGCCGGCGTCGTCGGGCTGACCCGTTCGCTCGCGGTGGAGCTCGGCCGCGACGGCATCACCGTGAACTGCATCTGCCCGGGTCCGATCAGGACCGCAATAACGGAGCGGATTTCGGAGGAGCACAAGGCGATCTATGCGAGGCGCCGAACCGCGCTCAACCGCTACGGCGATCCCGAGGAAGTCGCGCACATGACGCTGAGCCTGTGCCTGCCGGCAGCCTCGTTCCTGACCGGCGCGGTCATCCCGGTGGACGGCGGCCTGATGGCCCGCAACGCCTGACGGCGGGCATGCGCCGGGCGCCGTTGACACGGCAGGGTCAGGGAGTAGTTTTTTCTCCAAGCAGGGTGGAGCAACCGCCTGGTTCAGGAGAAACGCCCATGACGGTCACGATCCGGCAACTTCACCCGCATTTTTTCGGCGAGGTTTCCGGCGTCGATTTGCGAAAACCCCTGACGCCGCAGGAGGCCAGGGACATCGAAGCCGGCATGGACAAATACGCCGTGCTGCTGTTCCGCAATCAGGACATCACCGACGAGCAACAACTGGCGTTTGCGCTGAATTTCGGCGAGCGCGAGAATGCGCGCGGCGGCACCGTCACGAAGAAGGAAGATTACCGGCTGACGTCCGGGTTGAACGACGTCTCCAACCTCGGCAAGGACGGCAAGCCGCTGCCGAAGGATCACCGCACCCACCTGTTCAACCTCGGCAACTGCCTGTGGCATTCCGACAGTTCGTTCCGCCCGATCCCAGCGAAATTCTCGCTGCTGTCGGCGCGGGTGGTGAACCCGAAGGGCGGCAACACCGAATTCGCCGACATGCGCGCGGCCTATGACGCGCTCGACGACGACACCAAGGCCGAGATCGAGGACATGATCTGCGAACACTCGCTGATGTATTCGCGCGGATCGCTGGGCTTCCTGGATTACACCGAGGAAGAGAAGCAGATGTTCAAGCCGGTGTTGCAGCGGCTGGTGCGTACCCATCCGGTGCATGGCCGCAAGTCGCTGTATCTGTCGTCGCATGCCGGCGCGATTCTCGGCATGAGCGTGCCGGAGGCGCGGCTTTTGTTGCGCGACCTCACCGAGCACGCCACGCAGCCGGAATTCGTCTACGTCCACAAATGGACGCTGCATGACCTCATCATGTGGGACAACCGCCAGACCCTGCACCGGGTGCGCCGCTACGACCAGTCGCAACCGCGCGACATGCGCCGCGCCACGGTGGCCGGCACCGAGCCCACGGTAGCACAGCAGGCGGCGGAATGAGTAATACCAACGGCCTCAAGGAATGACCGTCGCCCAGGTTCTGGATGTGATTGAGGCAACGCGCTCGGGGTCGTCGGCGAAGAAGCGCCAAGCAGCGCAGGATTTGTCGACAATGTCGTCGTAGCTTTCGAACACGGTGATGGCGAGTTTGTTGCCGCGCAGATATTCCCAGACATTCTCGACCGGGTTCAGCTCTGGAGCGTAGGGCGGCAGGCGGACGAGCGTGATGTTGCTTGGAACGGAGAGACGCGCCGCGACGTGATAGCCTGCGCCATCAATGACGAGCGCAGCATGTGCTCCCGGCGCAACACGGCGGCCGATTTCGGCCAGATGCATGGACATGGCATCGGTATCGGCGGCGGGCAGGACGAGCGCCGCCGTAGCTCGGCGTTGCGGACAGACGGCGCCAAAAATGTAAGCCCACTCGTAGCGTTGGTCGCGTGGCGCACGAGGCCGTGTTCCTCGCTTGGCCCAGACGCGGGTCAGCGTCCCTTGCTGGCCGATGCGGGCTTCGTCCTGGAACCAGATTTCGATGGGTTTGTCTTTCGCGCGGTCGGGGAGTTGCGCCGCGACCGTTGCGGCAAAGTTTTTTTAAAGGCCTCCTGGGCTTCTTCGTCGGCCTGCGGATGGCGCGGACGCACCGAGAGCCGGCGGTAGCCGAGCTTCGCCAGCACCTTGCCGACCGAGCGTTCATGCAATGCGACGCCAAAGCGCCGTTGCAACTCGTCGCGCAAATCCACGCGCCGCCAGCGCACTACCCCATGGCGAGCCGGATCGGGCCCGGCCTCAACCAGCTTGGCCAGTTCGGCTTGCTGCTCCGCTGTGAGTTTTGGCGTGGGACCTGGCGTCTTCAAATCGTGCAGGCCGTCCAAGCCCTCAGCGTTGTAGCGATGCACCCAATCCCGCAGGGTCTGGCGATCCATGCCGCAGCTCTCCGCCGCCGACTTGCGATCCATCCCATCGAGCACCATCGCAAGAGCCAACATCCGCCGTGCTGCTGAACCATCCTTCTCCCGGCCCGCCGCCGCACGAAGGTCCTTTGCCGTCAAATCAAGCCGTAGGATCCTAACCGCTCCACCCATCGATGCTGCTCCTCTCAAAAGCAAACATCGAGTCAGAGTTTCTCTGATTTGGGAATCCCAAAATGAGTCAAAAGCCGCGGCCGTTGGTATAAGGTCTACTGCACCCTCAACGCCCATGACATCATACGCGGGCTCGACCCGCGTATCCATCAATGAGAGTCTTTGCGAAGTAGCTGGATTGCCGGGTCAAGCCCGGCAATGACGACGACACTTACGCATGCCCCGCTTCGTTCGACAGCATGCCCGGATCGATACCGATCTTGCGCAGCGCGCGCAGGTATTTTTCCTCGACATCGCCGCCGAAGATCAGGTCCGGATCGGCGTCGCAATGCAGCCAGCCATTGTCCTGGATTTCTGTTTCCAATTGTCCCGGCGCCCAGCCGGCATAGCCGAGCGCGAGGATCGCGTGTTTCGGCCCGGCGCCTTTGGCGATCGCCTTGAGAATATCCACGGTCGCGGTCAGGCAAATGCCGTCGTCGATCTTCAGCGTCGCATCCTGGATGAAGAAATCGCTCGAATGCAGCACGAAGCCGCGGCCGGTCTCGACCGGGCCGCCTTTCAGCACCTTCATGCTCTCGGCGTTTTCCGGCAGCTTGATCTGGTCGGCCTTCTGGATGATGTCGAGCTGCACCAGCAATTCGGGAAAGTCGATGCTGCCGGCCGGGCGATTGACGATGATGCCCATGGCGCCTTCGGAGGAATGCGCGCAGAGATAGATCACCGAACGCTCGAAGCGAGGATCGCCCATCACCGGCATGGCGATAAGGATCTGGCCATCGAGATAGCCGCGATGGTCCGAATCGTCGCTACGGCCGGCGGCGGTGTGGCTGGTCATCCTCGGTGTCTTGCCTTCAGGGCCCATCCGCAAGGACTCTCATGTGGGTACATATCCTGATATTGGGTGCCGGTTCTGTCAATCAAGCTCGGCGCCGGTTTTCGTCGCAGATCACAAGCAATTCAATGGTTTGCCGCCTTGGCTGCCTGTAAAGACGTCTCATGATCGTGATAGTTCCCCTGCGGGCCGCGCTCGGCCTGGCCGCCACAATGTTGATGTCATCGCTGGCGATCGAGGCCTGCGCCCAGGATTCCTCGCCGTGGCAGCGGGATGATCATTCCGCGGTGCGGCTGCTGGCGGGATCGCGCAGCGGCGCGGTGCTGCTCGGCGGTATCGCCTTCCAGCTCCAGCCGGGCTGGAAGACCTACTGGCGCACCCCGGGGGATTCCGGGGTACCTCCACGCTTCGATTTCTCGAAATCGGAGAATGTCGAAGCCGTGACCGTTCTGTGGCCGGCCCCGATGAAGTTCGACGACGGCGCCGGCGGCACCTCGCTGGGCTACAAGACCCAGATCGTGCTGCCGCTGCGGATCGTCGCCAGGAACGCCGACAAGCCGGTGAAACTGCGCGCCGAGATCAGCTACGCGGTCTGCGAGAAGCTCTGCATCCCTGTCGAAGCCAGGGCCGAACTCGCCTTCACCAGCGTGGCGAGCACCGAGGACAGCGCGCTGTCCGCAGCCCTCGATACCGTGCCCAAGCCCGCCAATGTCGGCGATCCCAACCCGATGACCATCCGCGACGTCAGGCGCGACGGCAAATCCGGCGTGCTGGTCGACGTCGTGGCACCCGACGCCCGCGACGTCAGCCTGTTCGTCGAAGGGCCGACGCCGGACTGGGCGCTGCCGGTTCCGAAGCTGCTCGAAGGCGGGCCCCCCGGGGTCAAGCGCTTCGGCTTCGAGCTCGACGGCCTGCCGCCGGGCGCCAAGCCGGAGGGCGCCGCCCTCAAACTGACCCTGGTCGGCGGCGACCGCGCCTACGAATTCAATGTCAATTTGAATTAGCCCGGTGTCGTCCCGGCGAACGCCGGGAGACCGAATCTTAACGAATAGTTGATAGGTCCGCATCACCGCCGCGCCCGACGCGGCTTCAGGGACTTGCCGCCTTGGCCGTGATGGACACTCAATCCGCATCAGCTTCGCCTGCAGGCGCGATCACGCGGCTGCGGGGCATGCTTGCCGGCTTTCTCGGCGGCTCCAGCGACGCTTCCGTGACCAGGCGGCTCGCCGGCACGGTATTCATCATCCGCGTCGTCAGCGCCGCCATGGCCTACCTTTCGCAGATCCTGCTGGCGCGCTGGATGGGCGGCTCGGATTACGGCGTCTATGTCTACGTCTGGACCTGGGTGCTGCTGCTCGGCAGCATGATGGATTTCGGCATCTCCGCGTCGGCGCAAAAGATCATTCCGGAGTACCGCGCCGGCGGCGACGACGCGCTGCTGCGCGGCTTCCTGTTCGGCAGCCGCTGGCTGACCTTTGCCGTTTCCACAGTGGTCTCGGTGCTGCTGGCAGGCGTCGTGAAGCTGCTGTCGCCGTGGATCGATGCTCATGCGGTGGTGCCGCTTTACATCGGCTGCCTGACGCTGCCGGCTTTCGTCGTCGCCAATACCCAGGACGGCATCGCGCGCTCGCATGACTGGATGCGGCTCGGACTGATGCCGCAGTTCATCATCCGGCAGTCGCTGATCATCGGCCTCACCGCGGGTGCGTTCGCGCTCGGCTTCAACCTCGGCGCCACCGCGGCGATGCTCGCCAGCGCCGCCGCGGTCTGGATCGCCATGATCGGGCAGATGATCGTGCTGAACCGCCGGCTCGACGGCGAGGTCAAGCCCGGCGCCAAGGCCTACGACTTCCGCGGCTGGCTCTCGATCTCGCTGCCGATCCTGCTGGTGGAAAGCTTCTACCTGCTGTTGTCCTACACTGACGTCCTGGTGCTGCAGCAATTCCGCTCGTCGGAGGAAGTCGGCGTCTATTTCGCCGTGGTGAAGACGCTGGCGCTGGTGTCCTTCATTCACTATGCGATGGCGGCGACCACGGCGCACCGTTTCGCCGAGTATCATGCACTCGGCGACAAGGCGCGGCTGTCGGCCTATGTCGCCTATGCGATCCAATGGACGTTCTGGCCGTCGCTGGCCGCCACCATCCTGCTGCTGGCAATGGGCAAGCCGCTGTTGTGGCTGTTCGGACCGCAATTCGTCGTCGGTTACGACATCATGTTCGTCGCGGCCATTGGCCTTGTGGTCCGCTCGGCGATCGGCCCGGTCGAGCGGCTGCTCAACATGCTCGGCCATCAGCTGATCTGCGCGCTGGCCTATGCGCTGGCGTTCGCGATGAATGTGGCGCTCTGCGTCGCGCTGGTGCCGCGGTTCGGCGGTCACGGCGCCGCCGCTGCGACCTCGGCCTCGCTCATCTTCGAGACCGTGCTCCTGTTCTGGATCGTGCGGAAGCGGCTCGGGCTCCACGTGCTGGCGTTCGGGAAGGGCAGCTGAACTCGTCATGCCTGGACTTGATCCGGGCATCCATCTCCTTCTCAAGACTCGTCATTTGGCGGATTGCCGGGTCAAGCCCGGCAATGACGAACTTGTTCCCTACGCCGCGGTCCAGCCGCCGTCGATCGACAGGTTGGCGCCGGTGATTTGCGCCCGGAGAAAAGCTTCAAGGAGTACTCAGGCACTGCTCAAGCTTGTGGTGTAATGCCTCCTTGTCGATGGCGCCGTGTGCTCCGATGGCCACGATCTGTGTTCGAGGCCGACGCTTCCCCCACGCGTCCTCTAACGAAATGTCCACGCGCCGGCCGACCACCTGCAACACCGCGCGGCGCTCCGGGGCGTCGGCCGAGTAGATCACGCCTTTGGCGCGGTAGACGTTCGCCGCCAGCTTTGACGCCGCCTCGCGCAGCGCCTCTAGCGAGAGAGGCTGGTCAGTCTCGTAACTCCAAGTGCTGAAGGCTTTCGAGTGGTCATGGTGGTGTTCGCGATTACAATTGGGGTCACCACAGTCGCGGGGCTCCAACTCGTGCAGACTCGAACCCACCCGCGTTGGGGCGAATCGGCCAACGGAAAGCAAGACCTCCAACGGCACGTTGCAGTGGCTTGCTTCGATGAGCCGGTAGCGATGGAAGCGGCTGTCCAGCCACTTCTTGATCTTGCCGATCTGGTCGCCGCCCACCAGGTCTACCTTGTTCAGGATGATCATGTCGGCGCACGCCATCTGGAAGATCTTCAACTCCATCATCTCCGGCGCGGCAAACACCTGCTCGCCATCCACCACGCACAGGATGCAGTCCAGCCGAATGCGGTCGCGCAAGCCGGGATTGTTGAAGGTCATGGCAATGCCGGATGGTTCGGCCACGCCGCTGGCTTCCAGCAGGATGTATTCAGGCTGTTCCGGCCGCCTGATCGTCTCCATCACCGTCTCGATGAGGTCGTCGCGGATGGTGCAGCAGATGCAGCCGTTGGCAAGGCTGATGACGTTGCTCTCGACACCTACGACAAGTTCGGCGTCTATGTTGATTGCGCCGAAATCATTGACCAGCACGGCCACCTTCAGACCGTGATCGCCGTTGAGGATGCGGTTGAGCAGCGTTGTCTTGCCTGCGCCAAGGAAGCCAGTGAGGATGGTCACCGGGATCGGTGACGGGCTGACCGCGGAGTCGTGATCAATATAGTCCATCGCCAGCATACTCCTCACTGACGCAACCCCACCGCACCACGGGAGCTGGCCGACGTTCTCGCTATTTCTTCGGTGCCTGGCCGCCGCCGAGAAAGTCAGCTATGTCGATTTTCATCTCCGCCGGCATCCGGGCCCATTGCCGCATCTGGTCCTTCGGTGTGAACAGCGCGGGATCAATCTCCAGGTCGCGAATCGACTGCTCCTGATTGGCCAAGAACGGGCTTTTCACCGTCATCTCAGTCGGCATGTTGCCGCCGAAATTGTTCTTGATCATCCATTCCATGCTCGGGCGGGCGACGTTGGACGTCTCCGGCAACGCGGCCTCGCGGATCCAGATACGATCCTTGGTGACATTGACCACGGTGTGATCGATGCCGAACGCGAACATGCCCTTGTAGTGCATCCGGACACCGGCGGTCATCTCGCCGATCAGTTCGCGGTCGAAGGAGACGTGCGTGGCCATCGCGAGCCGCGGCTGCACCAGGTTCGCGAGGTAGCCGACGGCATAGTGCATCGTGTGGAAATTATCGATCGTCCAGGCCCCGATATAGGGCGAAACACCCTGCTTCAAGGCCCACAGGCTGACCATGTCCACGGCCATCTCGGTGACGAACACGTCGACGTTCTTGGCATACTTGGCGGTGAGCTGGTCCGGCTTGCCGTCGCCGGTCCAGACAAAGGAAAGCCCGTTCCAGTCGAGCCGATAGGCGGAGGCACCGTCGGCGGCGTGCGAGCGCCGCCAGTGGGTCACCTTCACGCCATCCTTGTCGTAGCAGACGCCACCGTCGTCCCTGAAGTCGAACTCGGTGACCTCGATCTCGTAGCCGTCCGCCATCGGCATGCCAGCCGCCTGGTGCGAAGTCCAGGCGCCCATCTTCTCCATGTGTTCGCACATCGCCCTGGTGCCAAGCGCCGCGGTGCGGCCCGAGGGGCCAATGACACGCAACGGTTTCCAGCGGCCATTGAAGGGAGCGAATTGCCACAGATAAGGTATGTCGGCGTAGTGATCGAGGTGCAGGTGCGTCAGAAAGATATCGTTGATTTCCGGTACCGGCACCTGGTTGGCGATGATATTGCGCAGGCAGCCGGGACCGAAGTCGAAGAAGAGCCGCTTGCTGGTGCCGAGTTCCACCATGATGCAGGTGCCGGCCTGCGAGAGCCGTGGCGGCCAGGGCTGGCTGCCCATGAAGATGATGCGCATCTCGTCCGGGCCGAGCGGCTCGCTCTGCGGGAAATAGTTGTTGCGGTTCTTGACTGACGGCGTCGGCAGATAGTAGGGCGGCATCGAGATGCCAGCGCCGGGAGGCGCCCCGTATGCATTCGTTTCGCCGGTCGCGGGCTTGTTTTCCTCGGCAGCCTCCGCCGAAGCCACGCCTGCTGCCATGCCGGCGGCGGCAGGGCCAACCACCTTGAGCATTTCACGCCGGCTAAGAGTGAGTCGCTCCGTCTTTTCTTCGGGTTCCACGACCATCCCTTTCCGTCTTTGATTTATGGGGAAGAGTCGCCAGCGCTCACTTATCGCCGAGCTTGACGACGACTTTCTCGATCTTGCCGGTGAATTTGAATGGCACGTCGTAGTCCTCGCTTACGGGCGTGCCAGTGTCTTCGCCCACATCAAATGTTTCATCCAAGCTGAAGCGCCCGGGTATGGTTGCGTTGATGCGGCCCGCAGCGACCTGTTTGCCGTCTACGCTAAGCGTCCCGGTGCCGCCCTTGCCGATGCCGCCGCCGTCATATTTGAAGTCAAAGACGACGTCGTGCTTGCCGGGCGTAAGGGCATCTTTGGCCACAATATTAAAGTGCGCGACGTTCGCCAGATTGTAATGGAAAATCGGCTTTCCGTCCTTGAACATCAGCGCGTAGCCGGCGGAGAGCCCCCCATGCGTCAGCACAACGCCCTGTTCTCCTCCCTTCGGGAGAAGCACGCTGGCCGCGATACGGAACGATTTGTTCTTCACGTCGGGCGCCGCACCCTCGGGAATGCGCGCAAGGCTTCCGTAGTAGGTGAACTCGGTGCGTCCGCGGGTCAGGCTGGGACGAAGGGCCACGTCCATTCGTGCAACCTTGCTGTCGTCCAGAGGTAACACGTTATACTTGGCGGCCTCCGCATAGAACAGCAACTGGAGTTCCCGGAGTTTGTCAGGGTACTTATCCGCGAGGTTGACGGCTTCGCTGAAATCTTCGGCGACGTTATAGAGCTCCCACTTGTAGCCGCTGACGACATCGACCGGCGCTGCGTTGAACGGGTCCTCCCAAGGCGCAAAGTGCGGAGTCGTACCGGCCAACCAGCCATCGTGATAGATGCCGCGGTTGCCGAACATCTCGAAATACTGCGTCCGGCGAGTGGATGGCACTTTGGGATCGTCGAAGGTGTAGGCCATGCTTACGCCCTCGATGGGCTTCTGCGCCACGCCGTTGACGATAGAGGGCTGTTGCAGACCGGATACGTCCAGAATGGTCGGCACGATGTCTATCGTGTGATGCCACTGCGGCCGGATGCCGCCCGCGTCCTTGATGCGGGCAGGCCAGGAAATGACCATCCCGTTACGTGTGCCGCCATAGTGCGAGGCGATCTGTTTGGTCCACTGGAAAGGCGCATCCATGGCATGGGCCCAGCCGGTCGGGTAGTGGTTATGGGTTTTCCACGTGCCAATATCCTCTTTGCGTTTGAGGACCTCTTTGTAATCCTCTTCGATTCCGTTCAGCGTCGCCATTTCGTTGAGCGACCCCTGCGTCATGCCCTCGGCGCTGGCGCCGTTGTCGCCGACGATATAAATGACCAGCGTGTTGTCGAGCTGGCCCAATTGCGCAATTGCATCCACGACCCTGCCCACGTTGTAGTCCGTCTGGGAAAGGTAGCCGGCGTACACCTCCATCATGTAGGCAAAGAGCTGTTTCTGTTCAGCGTTGAATGAATCCCAAGCCGGTATACCCTGGCTGCGCTGGGTCAACTGAGTGTTGGCCGGCACAATGCCCAGCTTCTTCTGCCGCGCGAGGGTTTCGTCGCGCACCTTGTCCCAGCCCTGGTCGAACTGGCCCTTGTATTTTGCAATCCATTCCTTCCTCGGGTGGTGCGGCGAGTGGGTGGCCCCGGGAGCGTAATAAAGAAAGAACGGCCGGTCGGGGGCTACGGCCTTTTGGTTGCGCACCCAATTGATGGCCTGGTCCGCAATGTCGTAGTCGAAGTTATAATCCGGGTTGCCAAGGTAAGGCTGAATAGGCTTGGTTCCTTCGAACACCGCGGGTCGCCACTGACTGGTTTCCGCGCCTACAAAGCCATAGAAATGCTCGAAGCCAAGAGCAGTCGGCCAGAGATCGAATGGCCCGGCTTGGCTGCTCTGCCAGTCCGGCACATTGTGGTTCTTGCCAAACCAGGCGGTGTTCCAGCCTTTTTGCTTCAGGATTTCGCCGACGGTCGCGGTGTCCTTCCCCATCAGGCTGTCGTAGCCGGGAAAGCCCGTGGCCTGCTCCATGATCACTCCGGTATGCGCCGAGTGGTGATTGTGCCCGGTCAGCAGGGCCGCGCGGGTGGGCGAGCAGAGCGCCGTGGTGTGGAACTGGGTGTAGCGCAGGCCGCTCTTCGCCAGCTGTTCCAGCGTCGGTGTCTCTATGGGGCCGCCGAACGTGCTCGATGCCCCAAAGCCGACGTCATCCAACAACACTACCATGATGTTGGGTGCGCCTTTGGCGGCCTGCACCGGCACTGGAAAATCGGACTTCGAGTCTTTGGCGCTCAGCCCAATCTGCCCCTTGAAGGGCGCCGGTGGCGTGGGCAGCACTTCCTGCGCCGATGTAACGCCGCTGAAGAGTGTCGCGACAGCCAGCACCAGTCCGGCTGCCGTCCAAGAGCGTGCCTGGTAGAGCGTCGCGCGCGTTGGGTTCATGTTGTGGGTGCGCATGGCAACACCTCTCTCCCAGCAACGATTACCCCGCGGGGACAACAAAGGGCCTTGGCATGAATCAAGCTGCCGGGAATTCAGAATTCCAGATCAGCCGGGCAGCGGACGAGAGATCCCAAGCTTGCCCTCACAATAGCGCAATCTATAGCTTGCCTTCACAATAGCGCAGTCTATCAAACAGAACCTTCTGTATCGCCCGTGAAGTTGCACCGCATTGATCTGCATCAAGGACAACTGTCGAACACGCAATTTGGGTGACCTCGCCTGCATATTAGAACTTGATGAAAAATGTCGGACGTGAGTCCGTAAAGCGTCGAACATGGGCCAAGCACTGCTCATCGATCTCAATGAGTGAGCGCACGCCCAAGTTCCCTATTGATCTCGCGCCAACTGGTCCGGCCTTTGGCCGGCCGGATGACAGGCTCCAGCGGGCGATCCAGCAATCGCCGTTACCGCAATTCTCCTCTAGAGTTGCAAAGTACCGGATGCTTCCTGTGACGGCCCTACGCTGCGGTCCAGCCGCCGTCGATCGACAGATTGGCGCCGGTGATTTGCGCCGCGTCGTCGCCGCACAGGAACAGCGCCAACGCCGCCACCTGCTCGGAAGTCACGAACTCCTTGGTCGGCTGCGCTTGCAGCAGCACGTCGTTGATGACCTGTTCCTTGGTCAGGTTGCGCGCCTTCATGGTGTCGGGGATCTGCTTCTCGACCAGCGGGGTCCAGACGTAGCCGGGTGAGATGCAGTTGCAGGTGATCTTGAAGGTCGCGAGCTCCAGCGCCACGGTCTTGGTCAGGCCGGCGATGCCGTGCTTGGCCGAGACGTAGGCCGCCTTGAACGGTGAGGCCACCAGCGAATGCGCCGAAGCGGTATTGATGATGCGGCCCCAGCCGCGCTTCTTCATGCCCGGCACCGCGGCGCGGATGCCGTAGAACGCCGACGACAGGTTGATCGCGATGATCGCTTCCCACTTCTCCGGCGGAAACTCCTCGATCGGCGACACGAACTGGATGCCGGCATTGTTGATGAGGACGTCGACCGATCCGAAGGTCTTTTCGCCGAGCGCGACCATTTCGGCGATTTCCGCAGGCCTGGTCATGTCGGCGGGCGAATGCACCGCTTTGACCTTGAAATCCTTCTCGATGCCGGCGCGCTCCTTCTCGATGTCGGCGGGCGCGCCCATGCCGTTGAGAACGATATTGGCGCCGGCGCCGGCAAAGGCGCGCGCATATGCCAACCCGATGCCGCTGGTCGAGCCGGTCACAACGGCGGTCTTGCCTGTCAACGTACCCATTCCGTCTACTCCTTTTTGCCGTCGAGGGGCCCGGTACCGTCCCTCGTGAGATCGTAAGTCACCATGGTCTCGCCGGATTGCGGTTGATCGAGCCAGTCCTTGTGGCGCATCGACAGGTGAACGTCGCGCGTGCCCGCGCCCCAGTGCTCGACCATGCCGACGCGTGAAAAATCGTAATCCTTGGAATTGGATTCGTGGTTCTTGCTGCGGTAGATCAGATGCACCACCGTAACGGTGCTTTCCCTGGCGGCTTCGCAGAGAATTTCGACCGACGGATCGTTCCTGAGATAATCCGGCAGCTTGCCGATCAATTCGCGCAGCGCCTTGCGGGTGTTGTGAACCTGTTTGTTCTTGTCGGTGTTCATCCTGGTGCGGCTGGAGAAGCGGATGTCCTTCTCGCGTTCCGCTGCCTCCAGCAACGACACCGGCAGCGGACCGCGGGCGCTGAACAGGTCGACCTGGAAGATCAGGAGGTCGCGGTCGAGCTCCTCATCCAGCACGTAGTCGAGCGGCGTCTGCGCCTGCGCGGGCGTTCGTACTGGCGATGGATGGAGGCTGTCCGTCATGACATCAGATCAACTATCAGAGAACGTCGTACCGTGGCGTCAGTTGGCGACGGCGTCAATCATCGAAGCCGCGCAGCAGGATCACGCCGCGGTTATCGCGCCTATGTTGATGCAAGAATGAGCGTCCAGAATACCTTGTACTTGGTATTTGGAGCATAGATCGCCGCGATGCCCAATTTTGTGACACCGTTTTTCAGCATGTTGGCCTTGTGCGGAGGCGAGTCGCGCCAGCCGGAAAAAGCTTCCGCCAGGGTGTGATATCCGGCCGATACGTTTTCGACCGCCATCGTTGCCGGGTATCCGGACCCGTTCAGCCGCTTGGCCAGGGGACCCTTGACGTCGTGGTCGAGCTTGTTGCGTTTGGCCATCGCCTGCGACTGCTGCTCGGCGAGCTTCATCAGTTCGGGATCGACCGCCACGGCGCCGAGGCCGTTGTTCTGCCTGTAGAGCGAGATCATGGAGGCTGCCGCCTGCGGATCGAGCGTGGCCCCGCCATTGGCCATGCTGAGATACATGATCGGCTGATCCGGAACCGGCGCGTCCCCGACGCAGCCGCCAAGCGCCAATAGCCCGATAATGGCGATGATCGCCCGCATGATTCGAGATTCCCCCAACCGAATGGGGAGTTGTTGCATACCAACCATGGCTGAATGGTGAACTTTCCGGGCCCTAGGCGGCGAAAATCCGGTAGCGGCGGGGCTGCAATCCCACGATCTCGCCCGGCTGCAATTCCCGGTCCCGAGGCGCGTCGATCTCGATCACGGTGGTGCCCTCGCCCGCCGACAGCGCGACTTCGGCGCGCTGAATCGGGCCGAAGCTGCGGACATGCCGCACCGCGCCCTCGAACGCGCCGCTGCCGGCCGGCCCGATCGCCATGTCGTGGCGGCGGACGAACAGTTTCGACGCGCCGGAAACAACACCGTCCGCCCCAATATTCAGCGGCTTGCCGCCGAGCCGGACGCAGCCGTTCTGCACCTCCACCGGCAGCACGATGGACTCGCCGATGAAGCCGTGCACGAAGGCGGTCGCCGGATGGTCGTAGACCTCGCCGGGGGTGCCGATCTGCTCGATGCGGCCCTTATCCATCACCACCACCCGGTTGGCGACTTCGAGCGCCTCTTCCTGGTCGTGGGTGACGAAGATCGAGGTCACGTGGATCTCGTGATGCAGCGAGCGCAGCCATTGCCGCAGCTCCTTGCGCACCTTGGCGTCGAGCGCGCCGAAGGGTTCGTCGAGCAGGAGGATGCGCGGCTCGATCGCCAGCGCGCGCGCCAGCGCAATGCGCTGGCGCTGGCCGCCGGACAGCTGGCTCGGATATCGGCTGGACAGCCAGTCGAGTTGCACCAGATCCAGCAATTCCTTGACGCGGGCGCGGATCGCGGCCTCGTCCTTGCGGACCGCGCGGGGCTGCACCCTCAGGCCGAAGGCGACGTTCTCGAACACCGTCATGTGCCGGAACAGCGCGTAGTGCTGGAACACGAATCCGACGTGGCGCTCGCTGGCGCCATGGGCGAGCGCATTCTCGCCGTCGAACGAAACCTCGCCGGAATCAGGCCAGTCCAGTCCCGCGATGATCCGCAGCAGCGTGGTCTTGCCCGACCCCGACGGCCCGAGCAACGCCAGCAGTTCGCCGTCGTCGACCTTCAGGTCGACGCCGTCGAGAGCGGCGAACGCTCCGAATTTCTTCACGATGTTCTTGACTTCAATCGTCACGCGGAATTTGCCCTTCGTCCAGACGCCGTTCGAGAATCGTTTTCACCACCAGCGTGATCAGTGCCAGCATCGCCAGCAGCGAGGCAATCGCGAACGACGATACGAATTGATATTCATTATAGAGGATCTCTACCAAGAGCGGCATGGTGTTGGTCTCGCCGCGAATATGGCCCGACACCACCGACACCGCGCCGAACTCGCCCATCGCCCGCGCATTGCATAGCAGTACGCCGTATAGCACGCCCCATTTGATATTGGGCAAAGTGACGCGGAAGAAGGTTTGCAAGCCCGACGCGCCGAGCGAGATCGCGGCCTCTTCCTCGAGGGTGCCCTGCTCCTGCATCAGCGGAATCAGCGCGCGTGCGACGAAGGGAAACGTCACGAAAATGGTCGCGAGCGCAATGCCCGGCACCGCGAACAGCACGTGGACGTTATGAGCCTGCAGCCAGGGCCCCCAATAACCCTGCGCGCCGAACAGCAGCACGAACACCAGGCCCGAAATGACAGGGCTCACCGAAAACGGCAGATCGATCAGCGAGATCAGGAAGGTCTTGCCACGAAAGTCGAATTTGGCGATCGCCCAGGCAGCGACCACCCCGAACACCAGATTGAGGCCGACCGAAATCGCCGCCACTATCAGCGTCAGCCTGATCGCCGACAGCGCCTCCGGATCGGAAAGCGCAGCAAGATACGCGCCAATCCCCTTGGAAAATGCCTGCGCAAATACCACGACCAGCGGCAGCACGACGAACACCGTCAGGAATGCGACCGCGATCACGATGATGACGATGCGAACGAACCTCGGCTCGGTCCGCAGATCGTCCTGTGCCGAGCTGAGCGAGAGTTGCGGCTGATTCATCCGGATCAGCCTCCATGCGCGGGAATGCGGATTTGCGCCCAACGCTGCAGGCGATTGACCGCGAAGATGATCAGGAACGACGCCACCAGCATCACGACGGCGATCGCGGTCGCGTCGGCATAGCGGAATTCCGACAGCCGGATCACGATCAGCAGCGGCGCTATTTCAGAGACGTTCGGCAGATTGCCGGCAATGAAGATGACCGAACCATACTCGCCGACGGCGCGCGCGAACGCCAGCGCGAAGCCGGTCAGCAGCGCCGGAGTGAGGCTCGGCAGGATCACTTTCGAAACCGTATGCCAGCGGTTGGCCCCAAGGCTGGCGGCGGCCTCCTCGATTTCGGCGTCCAGATCGATCAGCACCGGCTGCACCGTCCTCACCACGAAGGGAATGCCGATGAAGATCATGGCGATGAAGATGCCGACGGGCGTGAACGCCACCTTGATGCCGAGTTCGGCCAGCGGCGCCCCCAGCCAGCCCTTTTGCGCAAACAGCGAGGTCAATGCGACGCCGGCCACCGCGGTCGGCAACGCAAAGGGAACATCGACGATGGCGTCGAACAGCCGGCGGCCCGGAAACCGGTATCGCACCAGCGCCCAGACGATGATCATGCCCATTACCAGGTTGACCAGCGCGGCGGCGAAGGCGAGGCCGAACGAAATCCTCAGCGCATTCAGGGTGCGGCGGCTGGTGAGGATGGCCCAGAATTGATCGAGGCTCAGCTCGAAGGTCTTCAGGAACAGGCCGGCGAGCGGAATCAGGATGATGACGGAGAGCCAGGTCAGCGTCAGTCCCATGGTGAGACCAAAGCCTGGCAATGTACTGCGCCGTCCCTCCCCTCCGCTCACAATGCCCTCTGCTTCCGCTTCACCGGATCAGTTCTTGTAGATCTGGTCGAAAACGCCGCCCTCGGCGAAGTGTTCCTTCTGCGCCCGGGTCCAGCCGCCGAACACCTCGTCGATGGTGAACAATTCGACCTTGGCGAAGGATTTCTCGTATTCCTTCGCAATCTCGGAATCGCGCGGACGATAGGAATTGCGTGCGGCAATTTCCTGACCTTCCCTGGTATACCAGTACTTAAGATAGGCCTCGGCCGCGGGGCGGGTGCCCTTCTTGTCGGCAACCCGGTCAACGACCGACACCGGAGGCTCCGCCAGGATCGACAGCGGCGGCGCGACGATCTCGAACTTGTCCTTGCCGAATTCGCGCTGGGCTAGAAACGCCTCGTTCTCCCAGGCCAGCAGCACGTCGCCGACGCCGCGTTCCACGAAAGTGACGGTCGAGCCGCGGGCGCCGGTATCCAGCACCGGCACATTCTTGAAGATGTCGCCGACAAACTGCCTTGCCTTGTCGGCGGAGCCGAATTTTTTCAGCGCGTGGCCCCAGGCGGCCAGATAGTTCCAGCGTGCGCCGCCCGAAGTCTTGGGGTTCGGTGTGATGACGCTGACGCCGGATTTGATCAAATCGTCCCAGTCCTTGATGCCCTTGGGATTACCCTTGCGCACCAGGAAAACGATGGTCGAGGTGTAGGGCGAGGCGTTCAGCGGCAGGCGCTTCTGCCAGTCGGCGGGGATCAAACCCTTAGCTGCGATGGCGTCGATATCATAGGCGAGCGCGATCGTGACGACGTCGGCCTGCAGGCCGTCGATCACGGCGCGCGCCTGCGAGCCGGAACCCCCATGCGACTGCTTGATCTCGATGCTCTTGCCGGTTTCCTTCTGGTAGGCAGCGGCAAACGCCTTGTTGAATTCCGCATAGAGTTCGCGCGTCGGATCGTACGACACATTGAGCAGCGTGACGTCGGCAGCAAATGCAGAACTTGCCCAGAGCAATCCCGCAAGGAGGGGCAAAATACGACGAACCATCTCAGTCTCCATCCGGCCAGACGACGGCATTGTTATCGAAAGCACGAGGGACATAACTCGCGATGAAGACGCTTCAAGTCAACGAAACCGCATTTCTTTGTTTGCGGTGCGGCAGCGTCATTGTCCTATGAAGTCTTGATGGTGTGAATGCCGCATTCTGTCTTGGTTCTGCCGCGCCAGCGGCCGGCGCGCGCATCCTCTCCCGCCGAGGTTCGGCTGGTGCAGGGCATGCAGCCGACCGAGAGGAACCCCGATGCGGCGAGCGGATGCGGCGGCAATTTTGCCAGCGCGTAGATCGCCTCAATATCCTCGCGCGAGACATTGGCGAACGGATTGAATTTGAGCCTGATACCGTCGTCTTCGACGACCGGAATGTCGGCGCGCAGGCCGCCCTGGAAACGCTTGCGGCCGTTGATCCAGGCCGAGAACGGAGCCAGCGCGCGGGCCAACGGCTCCACCTTGCGAATACGGCAGCAGGCATCGGGATCAGAGAACCACAATTCGCGCTCCGGATCCTCGCGCGTCAGCGTCTCTTCCAACGGCTTGATCGAACGGACATCGCGCAGTCCCAGGGTCGCGATCAGCGTGTCGCGATAGGCCAGCGTCTCCTCGAACAGCCATCCGGTGTCGAGAAAGATCACCGGTATCGCCGGATCGACATCGGCCATCACCTTGAGCAGCGCTGCCGATTCGGTGCCGAACGACGAGACCAGCGCGAGGCGCTCACGGCCGACGGCCTTCAGGGCGGCTGCGACCACTTCCGCCGGCGCGGCGTTGCGGAGCGCGCGATCGAGCTCGTCGGCCGACGGCAAGCCCGCCGGGCGCACGGCCCGCTCCGACGACGCCTGATGTGCACTCACTGGCCGGCACTCTCCGAATGACGCAGTTGCATCCGCCGGTGCAGCGCGGTGATGCGGCCGTCGCCGGTCGGCTGGTAGAACACCGAGTAGCGCTTGACGGTCGCGGCAAACGCCTCCGCGTCGCTTTCCTTCTTCACCTCGAAGGCGTCGAAGCCCGCGCGCAGCATGAATACGAACTGGTCGCGCAGCACCTGTCCGGTGGCGCGCAACTCGCCGCGATAGCCGTGGCGCTCCCGCAGCACACGCGCCTGGCTGTAGGCGCGGCCATCGCGGAAGCTCGGAAACGCCAGCGCGACCACCGCAAGCCGGTCGAGCCAGGGCACGAGATCGTCGACGTCGCGGTTGTTCGGCCAGACCACCCCGAGCTTGCCGGCGCGGCGCGACAGCGCCTCGGCATCGCCGAGAAAGCGCGCGGCAGAGATCAGGATAGCGCCATCGCCCGGAAGCTCGGCGTCGTCGGCCACAGGAACGAAGGTATCGGCGGTGATTTTTCCGCCCTTAACGAGTGGCATAGACCCGCTCCCTGAAAGGTTCGACGCCGAGCCGCTTCACCGTGTCGATGAAAAGCTCGTCGGGACGCGCGCGCAGCGCGAGGTAAGCTTCGACAATATCCTCGACCACGTCGGCGACTTCGCCATAGGGCACCGCCGGCCCGATCAAGGTTCCGACCTCGGCGTTTTCGTCGGCGCGGCCGCCAATCGTGATCTGGTAGAACTCCTCGCCGTTCTTCTCGACGCCGAGAATGCCGATATGGCCGACGTGATGATGGCCGCAGGCGTTGATGCAGCCGGAAATATTGATGTGCAGCGGCCCGATCAGATTGGCGGTGTCGTGATTGGCGAAGCGCCGCGTCAACTCCTGCGCGATCGGGATCGATCGCGCGTTGGCGAGCGAGCAGTAGTCCAGCCCCGGGCAGGCGATGACATCGGAGACCAGATTGATGTTCGGGGTGGCCACGCCGATCTTGTCGAGCGCCTTCCACAGCGCGGGCAAATCGCGCTTGGCGACGTGGGGCAGTGCGAGATTCTGCTCGTGGCTGACGCGGATTTCGCCGAAGGAATATTGGTCGGCGAGATCGGCGATCGCGTCCATCTGGTCGGCGGTGGCATCGCCCGGCGGCCCGCCCACCGGCTTCAGCGACAGCGTCACGATCGAATAGCCCTGAACCTTGTGCGTGAACACCGAGTTCTTGCGCCAGCGCTCGAACAGCGGATCATGCGCCGCCTTCTTCAGTTCCTCCGGCATATGCGGCAATTTTTCGTAGGCCGGATAGGAAAAGCGCGAGCGGATATCCTCGATGACGGCATCGTCGATCGCCAGCGCGCTGTCGCGCATCTGCAGCCACTCGTCCTCGACCTCCTTGGCGAACTTCTCGATGCCGAGCTCGTGCACCAGGATCTTGATGCGCGCCTTGTAGATGTTGTCGCGGCGGCCGTACTGGTTGTAGACGCGCAGGATCGCCTCGACATAGCTGAGGAGATCGTGGCCGTGCACGAACGGCTTGATCGTCTTGCCGATGAACGGCGTGCGGCCGAGGCCGCCGCCGACCAGCACCTCGAAACCGGTCTCACCTTCCGCGTTCTTGTGCAGGCGAAGCCCGATATCGTGCACCTTGATCGCCGCCCGGTCGTGCGCGGACGCGGTGATGGCGAACTTGAACTTGCGCGGCAGGAAGGAAAACTCCGGATGCAGCGTCGTGTATTGCCGCAGCAGTTCGGACCAGATCCGGGGATCCTCGATCTCGCCCGGCGCGACGCCGGCCCATTGGTCCGAGGTGACGTTGCGGGTGTTGTTGCCTGACGTCTGCATGGCGTGAATGCCGACTTCGGCGAGATCGGCCAGCGCGTCCGGCAGTTCGGCGAGCTTGATCCAGTTGAACTGGATGTTCTGCCGGGTGGTGAAATGGCCGTAGCCGCGGTCATATTTCCGCGCCACATGGGCGAGCCGCCGCAACTGCACCGACGACAGCGTGCCGTAGGGGATCGCGACCCGGAACATATAGGCATGCAGCTGCAGATAGACGCCGTTCTGCAGCCGCAGCATCTTGAATTCGTCCTCGGTGAGTTCGCCGGACAGCCGGCGCTTCACCTGATCGCGGAATTCCGAAACACGTTCGTTGATGAGCGTGCGGTCGAGTTCGTCATATGCGTACATTGACTGATGCCTTATGCCGGAACCGGCAGATCGATGGTGACGCCCTGCAGCCGGATGTGTTCGCGCAGATTGCCGGGCTTGATCTTGCCGGAGTCCTTGACCTCGACCGGCGCGATATAGGCACCGACCGCGCCGACGTCGTCGGCGACCGATTCGGCCAGCAGCGCGCGGGCTTCATCGGCGGTGCGAACGATCGCCGCATCCGACAGCTCGGCCGACCATCCCTTCGCGGCCGTGCGCCAGATCACGATGCCATCCCAGGTGCGGTTGGCGGTCACGACGGAAGGGCCGGTTATCTTGATCTTTTGTTGCAGCGGAGAGGTCATGCGGCAGGTTCCAGCAGTTTGGAGATCACTCGGTTGAGATTGGATTCGCGCCATGGTGCCGAGTGCGCAACCACGTCGCCGATGATGAGAATGGCGGGACCGCCATCGATCTTCTCGATTAGACCGGGAAGCTCCTGCAAGGTCCCGACCGCGGCCTGCGCGTCCGGCCGCGTCACCCGTGCGAACACGCCGACCGGGGTCTGCGGCGAACGTCCGGCGGCCAGCAGGCCGGCGCGAACCGAGGGCGCCGCGGTCATTCCCATATAGACGACCACCGTCATCTTCTCGTCGGTCAGCGTGGACCAGTCGACGGATTCGGCGTCCCTGGCCTTGTGCGCGGTCAGAAAGGTGATGCGCAGCGCCTCGTGGCGGAAGGTCAGCGGCACCTCGAATTGCGCCGCGGCGCCAAGGCCTGCGGTGATTCCCGGCACCACCGAACAGGCGACGCCGGCCGCGCGAAGCGCTTCGACCTCTTCGCCGCCGCGGCCGAACACGAAGCAATCGCCGCCCTTGAGGCGCACCACGCGCTGCCCCGACTTCGCGGCATCGACCAGCAGCTTGTTGATGGCGTCCTGGCCGATGCCGGGCCTGCCGACGCGGCGGCCGACCGGCACGCGCGAGGCATCGCGGCGCACGCGATCGAGAATTTCCGGCGAGACCAGTTCGTCATAGAACACGACGTCGGCATCCTGCAGCGCGCGCAGCGCCTTGATGGTGAGTAGATCCGGATCGCCGGGACCGGCGCCGACCAGCGTCACGCTGCCCTCGGCCTGGCCCGATGCCAGCGCGCCGGCGAAGACTGCGGGATCGGGAATCTGCTGCAGCGCTGCTTCGGCCTCGTCCTTGCGCCCGGCGAGAACCAGCGCGCCGATCGGACCGTCAACCACGCGCTCCCAGAAGCGGCGGCGCAGCGCCATC